>JBDTMH010000248.1:0-6552 GCA_039934375.1 Burkholderiaceae bacterium
ATCGGCACGCCGGTCACATGTTCGATCCGCTGCAGGTACAGGCGGGCGGCAATCGGCAAGGCTTCGTAGCGGGTCACGCCGACCGTGCTTTCGCTCCAGCCCTGCATGACTTCATAGATCGGCTTGCAGCGGGCGATATCCTCGGCACCGAGCGGCAGGATGTCGACAATCTCGCCGTCGAGTTCGTAGCCGGTGCACAGGTTCAGCGTGGTCAGCCCGTCGAGCACGTCGAGCTTGGTGACGCACAGGCCGGACAGCCCGTTGACCTGTGCAGAGCGCTTGAGCAAGGCACCATCGAACCAGCCGCAGCGACGCGAGCGCCCGGTGGTGACGCCTTTCTCCGCGCCCACGGTGCTCATGTGATAGCCCGGCGTACCGGGCTTCTCCCAATCCAGTTCGGTCGGAAACGGGCCACCGCCGACACGCGTGCAATAGGCCTTGGTGATGCCGAGCACATAGTGGAGCATGCCGGGGCCGACACCGGAGCCGGCTGCGGCATTGCCCGCAACGCAGTTGCTCGAGGTCACATACGGATAGGTTCCGTGGTCCACGTCGAGCAGGGTTCCCTGCGCACCTTCGAACAGCAGGTTGGCGCCGTGCGCGTGGGCCTCGTTGAGTTCGCGCGAGACGTCGGCCATCATCGGCCGCAGCAACTGTGCGTGGCGCATCGCAGCATCGAATACCGGTTGAAACAGTACCTTGCCTTCGGCCATGTACGGGTCGAGGCTGGCATCGAACTCGAACCGGGCCGAGCCCAGGTAGCTGGTCAGTACATGGTTGTGCAGGTCGAGCAACACCCGCAACTTGTCGGCAAAACGCTCCGGATGCTTGAGATCCTGCACGCGCAGCGCGCGCCGGGCGATTTTGTCCTCATAGGCCGGACCGATGCCGCGCCCGGTCGTGCCGATGCGCGCGCTGCCGCCCTGCTCGCGCGCGGCTTCGCGTGCAACGTCGAGTGCCACGTGAAAAGGCAGGATCAGCGGACAGGCCTCGCTGATGCGCAGCCGCGCGCGGACCTCGACACCGGCGCGCTCCAGGCCCTCGATTTCCTCGAACAGCTTGGCCGGCGACAGCACGACGCCGTTGCCGATGTAGCACTTGACACCGGCGCGCATGATCCCGCTCGGAATCAGATGCAGCGCGGTCTTGACACCGTTGATCACCAGCGTGTGGCCGGCATTGTGTCCGCCCTGGAAGCGCACCACCCCCTGGGCACTCTCGGTCAGCCAGTCCACCAGCTTGCCTTTGCCTTCGTCCCCCCACTGGGTCCCCACGACAACTACGTTACGTCCTGCGCTTGCTTTCATCTCGAACTGGCCTCAAATTGCTTGCACCACCCATTGCCCCGCAACCTGCAGCAGTTCGCGATCACACTGGAACTCGTCGACTTCACTCTCGTGCCCTGGCAACACACACACCACTGTCTCGCCCTTGGCACGCATGGCCGTGATGGCCTTGCGCAGATCGGCGACCTCGCCCCACGGCGCACGGATGGCCGCATGCAAGGCGCGCGGCGCGACAGCTGCAACCAGCGCCTTGACGTCCAGACTGAACCCCACGGCCGGCCGCTTGCGGCCAAATGCGGCACCGACCTCGTCATAGCGACCACCACGCACCAGCGCGTCGATTGCGCCTGGAGAGTAGATTGAAAAACGAACGCCACTGTAGTAGGCATAACCCTGCAGATCGGCCAGGTCGAAACTCACGCGCACCGACGTTAGTTGGCTGGCAAGCCACTCCAGGTTTTCCAGCGCCCGGGTGATGCCGGGCATTGGCGGCAGCACCGCGCGGGCGCGCGCAAGCACCTGCGCATCTCCATACAGGCTCAGTAGTGCGCGCAGACCTTCGCGCGACGATTCGGCAAAACCGTCCGTGAGCCGGTGCAGTTCATGCGTGTCCTTGCGTGCCAACGCCTGGTGAATGGCATCAAGCGTGGGCGGATTTGCGTGCGTGTCGTACAGCAGGGCGTCGACGATGCCGACATCGGCCATGTCGACGACAGGCTCGGCCACGCGGGCGGCATTCAGGCAGTCGAGCGCCAGCAGCAGGGTTTCAAGCTCGGCTTCCAGCCCTGCATGGCCATAAATCTCACCACCGAACTGCAGCGGCTCGCGCGTGGCATGGGGCCCGTCGGGCCGGGTATGCAGCACCGGGCCGCAATAACATAGCCGCGTCACGCCCGGTCGGTTCAGCAAATGCGCGTCGATTCGCGCCACTTGCGGCGTGCTGTCGGCGCGCAGACCCAGCATGCGACCGGAGAGCTGATCGACCAGTTTGAAAGTCTGCAGATCGAGCGCCTTGCCGGTGCCTGTCAGCAAGGACTCCAGGTGCTCGAGCAATGGCGGCATGACCATCTCGTACCCGTAGCGACGGGCCATGTCGAGCAGGTCCCGCCTGAGCTCTTCGATATGGCGCGCCTCGGATGGCAAGACATCGGCAATATGATCCGGCAGGACCCAAGCGGACATGGAATAACCAAGGCTGTTAAAACAGCGATTCTACCGGCTCGGAGTTCGGCTTCTGGCTCAGCTGAGCAGCCAGGCCATCACGAGTCCGGCCAGAATGCTGCACAGGCCAAAGAAGCGGATTTGGCCGTCTTGCATTTGCAGCAATTGCTGGAACATGCGCTTCCATCCGCTCGGCGACACGAAGGGGAAAAGCCCCTCCAGTATCAGCACCAGTGCCAACGCCAGCAAGAACGTGTCACCGGTGTCCAAGGGTCATTTCTTCGTGACAGGCGCCGCCGGTGTGATGTTACCCCGCATCGCCTTGAAGAACTCCGACGACGCCGGGTCCAGCACCATGATGTCGCCCTTCTTGCTCAGACTGGCCTTGTAGGCTTCCAGGCTGCGGTAGAACAGCGCGAACTGCGGGTCGCGGCCAAACGCCTCGGCATAGATGCGTGAGGCTTCTGCGTCACCCTCACCCTTGATCTTCTGCGCATCCCGGTAGGCATTGGCGATCGCCACCTCGCGCTGGCGGTCGGCATCGGCACGAATCTTTTCACCTTCGGCCGCACCGGTCGAACGCAACTCGTTGGCCACGCGCTTGCGCTCTGCCTCCATCCGGCGGTAGACCGACTCGGTGATGGTGTCGACATAGTCGGCACGGGTGATCCGAACGTCGACGATGTCGATGCCCCAAGGTTTGACACCGCGCACCTTGTCGAGTAACTCGGCCTTGACGTCCGACGTGACTTCCTCGCGCTTGGTCGACAGCAATTCCTTGACAGTACGCTTGTTGACCTCTTCCTGGAACGCGTTGCGCACGACCCGGTTGAGCTGGTTGGCACCTGCCGACTCATCCAGACCCACGTTGCGGATGTATTGACCCGGGTCCGTGACGCGCCAGCGCACATACCAGTCGATCACCACGCGCTGCTTCTCGGCGGTGAGCATCGGCTCGGCATCGGTGCTATCGAGCGTCAGCAGGCGCTTGTCGATGTAGGTGACGTTCTGAAATGGCGGCGGCAACTTGAAATTCAGACCCGGCTCGGTGATGACTTCCTTGATCTGGCCCAGCGCATACAAAATGCCGAACTGGCGCTGGTCGACGACAAACAGCATCGAACTGGCGATCGCCAGCACGAGCAAGAGGGTGGTAAAAGCGAATCCTAACCTGTTCATTTTGCGGTCCTAGCGGGTGTCGCGTTCACGCGCGCGGGCGGGATCCCGCGAGCGGGCATCCGTTGACGAAGTCACGGGCGGCACAGAACTGCCGGTGGGCACTGTCGAGGTGGCAGGGGCCGTGGAATCGGCGCCTGTCTGGCTTTGCTGCATGAGCTTGTCCAGCGGCAGATACAACAGGTTGGCGCCCTGGCGCGAATCGATCAGCACCTTGGTCACGTTGCCGTAGATCTGCTGCATGGTCTCCAGGTACAGGCGATCACGTGTGACCTGCGGAGCCTTCTGGTACTCGCTCAGCACCGACTTGAATCGCTGCGCATCACCCTGGGCCTGCGCCACGATGCGTGCCTTGTACGCATCGGCCTCTTCCTTGAGGCGCGACGCCGAACCCACGGCACGCGGAATCACGTCGTTCGCATAGGCCTGCGCCTCGTTCTTTGCGCGTTCACGTTCCTGCCCGGCCTTGAGCACGTCGTCGAACGCCGCCTGTACCTGCTCGGGGGGACGCACGCCGCCCTGCTGCAAGTTGACGTTGACGACTTCAATGCCGACCTTGTAGCGATCCAGGATTCTCTGCATGAAATCGCGCACCCGCGGCGCAATCTGGTCGCGCTCCTCGGACAAGGCCGAATCCATGCGCATCTTGCCGACGACCTCGCGAACTGCGGTCTCGGCCGCCTGGCCGACCGCATCGGCCGGATTCTTGCTCTCGAACAGGAATTCCCGCGCGTCACTGAGCCGGTATTGCACCGCGAACTTGATCTCGACGATGTTCTCGTCCTCGGTCAGCATGGCTGAGTCGCGCAGGCCGGTGGCCTTGATGACCATGTCGCGGCCCACGTCGACCGAGCGAATCTGGGTCACAAACACCAACTCATGACGTTGGATCGGATACGGCAGTCGCCAGTTGAAACCTGCTCCTACCGTGCTCTTGTACTTGCCGAACTGTGTCACGACGGCCTGCTGGCCCTCTTGAACGATAAAAAACCCAGTGCCCAGCCAGATCAGCACCACAACGGCAGCGATCAATCCGGCACCAATACCTGCACTTTTCATGTCCGGTTGGAAATCGCCGCCACCGGGACCCCCATTTTTGCCGCGGCCGCCATTGCGCCCGCCACCAAACAGTCCACCGAGCTTGCGGTTGAAATCACGCCATAACTCGTCCAGGTCTGGCGGCCCCTGCTGCGGGCCCTGTCCCCGCGAACGCCCCGGGGGCGGCGGCGCAGGCGGTTCGGGTGGGTCACTCTGCCCAGACTCTGGCGGTTTTTCGCTATCCGATCCCTGCGCGTCACTACGCCCCCAGCGCGAGTCGTTCAGGTTGAACATGCTGCGCATGCGCGTGCCTGCGCGGCGCCAGCCTGTCGAAGGAATCATCGAATTCATGTCAGCATCTCGTTTTCTTCATTTGTCGATTGTGCCCAATTGCACAACAGCCTCCGCTGCGAGATGGGAATTGTCGCCGCTCGGCACAGCGCGCTGCGCCAGTTTCGCCAACTGGGCGCGCAGAACCGCGATTCCGGCACCGGTGTGCGCGCTGACGAACACCCGGTCGGTGAGGACCCCCTCGACCGCGATCTGGTCCTGGACATGGATGGGCTGGCGCTCGGGCGTCATGGCGTCGAGCTTGTTGAAGACGAGGATCTGCGGAATATCGGATGCACCGATTTCGTGCAGTACCCGTTGCACTTCCTGCATCTGCTCCTGATGGGTCGGATTCGAGGCGTCCACCACGTGCAGCAGTACATCGGCATCGACCGCCTCCTGCAAGGTGGCCTCGAACGCGTCGATCAGTCCGTGCGGCAAATTGCGGATGAAACCCACCGTGTCGGACAACGACACCGGGCGGCAGTTTTCACCCAGGTACAGTTGGCGCGTCGTGGTGTCCAGCGTGGCAAACAACTGGTCGGCGGTATAGGCCTGGGCCTTGACCAGGTTGTTGAACAGGCTGGTCTTGCCGGCGTTGGTGTAGCCGACCAACGAAATGTTGAAGGTGTCGCGCCGCTCGCGCTGGCGCCGCTGGGCCTGGCGCTGGCGCTTGACCTTCTGCAGCCGTTCCTTGGTGCGCTTGATGTTGTCGCCGATCATGCGCCGATCCAGTTCGATCTGGGCTTCACCCGGACCACCTCGCGCGCCGATACCACCGCGCTGGCGCTCCAGGTGCGACCAGCGCCGAACCAGCCGGGTACTCAGGTATTGCAAACGGGCCAATTCGACCTGCAGTTTGCCCTCGTGGCTGCGCGCCCGTTGCGCAAAGATCTCCAGGATCAGCAAGGTCCGGTCATTCACCGGCAATTCCAGATAACGCTCCAGATTGCGCTGCTGCGCCGGGCTCAGGCTCTGGTCGAACAGGACCTCGGTAGCGCCGACCTGCAACGCCAGTTGCTTGATCTCGTCGGCCTTGCCGCTGCCCAGAAACAGGGCCGCATCGGGTGCGCGACGCTTGCAGGTCACCCGGGCCACTGGATTCAGACCGGCGGTCGCAGCCAACAGGCCGAGTTCTTCGAGTTCGGCGTCGAAATGCGGCAGCCCAAGATCAACCCCGACCAGAATGGTGGCGGCAGTGTGAGCGTCAGCAGATGAAATGGTCAAACTCGGTCAATGCCGGTCGGCGTTGGAGGCGTGCTTGCTCAGCGATGCCGGCCGCTCGGGGGAAATCAGGCAGCAGGCGCATCCCCGCCGTCGTTGACGGAGAAAGTCACCGCACGACCGGGCACGATGGTGGAAATGGCATGTTTGTAGACCATCTGGGTCACGGTATTGCGCAACAGCACGACATACTGGTCGAATGACTCGATCTGCCCCTGCAGCTTGATTCCGTTGACCAGATAGATGGAAACAGGAATGTGTTCCCGGCGCAGGGCATTGAGAAAAGGATCCTGCAGAAGTTGACCTTTGTTGCTCACGATATTCTCCGTGTTCAAGA
>JBDTMH010000249.1:0-6513 GCA_039934375.1 Burkholderiaceae bacterium
CGGCGGTGGCTCATGCGCGAAGGATTCTCGACCACGATGCTGGT
This sequence comes from Burkholderiaceae bacterium, assembly GCA_039934375.1. Classification (GTDB taxonomy): domain Bacteria; phylum Pseudomonadota; class Gammaproteobacteria; order Burkholderiales; family Burkholderiaceae_C; genus CAISIP01. Next base: position 45 of record JBDTMH010000249.1, read on the forward strand.
GAACACCGCGTTGGGCACATAGATCGGGTTCTTGTTGAACGCTCGGATCCGGGTGTGGCGCCAGCTGATGTATTCGACGGTGCCTTCCAGGCTCTTGTCCGGCGAACGAATCCAGTCCCCGACCGCGAACGGGCGATCCAGGTAAATGGTCAGCCCGCCGAAGAAGTTGGCCAGCAGGTCCTTGGCGGCAAAGCCGACCGCAATACCGCCGACGCCGCCCAGTGCCAGCAGCCCGGTGATCTTGAAACCCAGCGTCTGCGCCGACATCAGGATGGCCACGATCACCGTGACCAGCCGTGCAAGCTTGCTCAGCGCGTCGATGGTGGTGTGGTCGACTTCCTCGCCGCGCTTGACCCGGGACGTGATCATGTTGTGGCCCACCTGACCGACGAAGCTCAGCATGAACCAGGCCATGCAGCCGATCAGCGCAACGTCCCGCAGCTCCGTCACATCGCTCAGAAACGGCTCGTCGACTTGGCGCTGCAACACCCGGGCCATCACGCCGGCTCCGATCAGCCACATCGCGGCCAGTACCGGGCGGCTGGCACTTTGCACCAGCGCATCGTCCCACACCGAACTGGTGCGTCGCGCGGCCTTGGCCGCATGGCGCAACAGCACCTGCGCCAGCTGGTTCGCCAATATCGTCACGAGCGCGATGATGACCAGTGAAGCCATCCACAACTCAATACCCGCGTAGGTGCTCAGAAAACTGCTCAATCGATTCATGCCGGCTACTGTAAGCCATGGGAAAGCCGTGCAGCGCAACGATGGGCGGCCCTGCGCGCATCTGTTACAACGGGTGATGAACGATCCCGTGCCAGGCCAGGTCCACCCGCAGCTTGCTGGCGCCGCACACGGTGGTCCCGATCCCGCAGTGCCGGCGCGGATTCACTGGACCGAAAACGGACGGGATCACTCAGCGCCCTGGCGCAGCGAACGGTCCGCGCCAGCCCCCACGCAGGTGGTTCTGGCCGACGACACGACCAGTGCCGATGCCGCGTACCGGCTCGCGTGCGCCGGCACCGCCTTGTTGTGGCGCGGCGACTTCCACAACGCACGCCAGTTGCTGCAAGCCATGGCCCGGCGGATCGACCAACCGCCCGCGCGAAAACGCCGCGGCGCAACACAGCGCGAGGCGCCGCCCGATACCGGGGCGGCGAATTTTCACCGCCACCGCCAGGCCCAGGCGCAGCGCGCGCGCATCCTGGGCATGGTGTTGCTGCAGGTCGAGGTCGACTATGCGATCGCGTTGCGCCGCGCGCCCGACATGCATCTGGCCTGCACCGAGGCCTGGGGCGCGGCCGCTTCGCAGGGCGACGGATCGGTGGTGTCGCTGCGTGAGCTGATGGGCGTGGCCAGTGCCCATGAATGGCGCATCCGGGGCGTCGAAGTGCCGGCGCTGGGAGTGGGCCCGAATAACCGCATCCATCCGCACTACGGCGTATTCTCACCGGCACGCGGCGAATACATCGCGCTGGTGGCGCAAACGCCATTGCCGGTCACCGGTCAGCAGCCGTATGTGGCTTTCGACATCGGCACCGGCAGCGGTGTTTTGGCTGCCGTTCTGGCACGCCGCGGCCTGGCGCATATCGTGGCCACCGACCTGGAGCCCCGGGCACTGGCATGTGCGCGAGACAACCTGCAACGCCTGGGCCTGCAGGACCAGGTGGAGTTGCACCAGACCGATCTGTTCCCGAGCGGCCAGGCCTCGCTGATCGTGTGCAATCCGCCGTGGCTGCCGGCGCGACCGACCGCACCGATCGAGCATGCGGTCTACGACGAAGGCGGGCGGATGCTGCAGCGCTGGCTGGCCGGAGTTGCCGAGCACCTGGCGCCCGACGGCGAGGCCTGGCTGGTGCTGTCCGATCTGGCCGAACACCTGGGGCTGCGCAGCCGGGACGCGTTGCTGGCGGCCATCACACAGGCCTCACTGGTGGTTGCCGGGCGCGTCGACACCCGGCCGCACCACCCCAAGGCCGGCGACCAGCGTGACCGGCTGCACCAGGCCCGCAGTGCTGAGATCACCTCCTTGTGGCGCCTCGTCGCTGCCAGCGCCAATGTGCGCACGCTCGGCGTGTCGGACGCAAGCGGTTAAAGTCGTTCCAAACAAGGGGTCCGCGCCGGCGCCCCGTCTGGCGCGTGCGTCCCGTAGCGGAGGAAGCAGCATGGGAACCGATCCCGCAGGCACGACGGCGGACATCGACTGCGCTGGTCAGCCGGCAGCGCCACCCCTGTCCGACGACTGGAACGCCTTGTGCGCACAGGAACTGCAGGCCTTAGCGCAGCGCCGGCGCCTGGTACGCCGAGAGGGCGACACCGCCGCCACCAGCGACGAATCGACCACGCCGCTGCCCCGGGTCGGCCTGGCACTGTCCGGAGGCGGCGTGCGCAGCGCGACCTTCGCGCTGGGCCTGATGCGTGGTCTGGCGCAGAACCGGCCAGCCGATGCCGCGGCTCCCGGAGACGAGCTGATCCGCGAAGGCTTGCTGGGCCGGCTGGACTATCTGTCTACGGTCTCGGGCGGTGGTTATGTCGGCGCCATGTACGGCCGGCTGATCGCGACCTACGGTATGCAAAAGGCGCAACAGCTGATGGCCGCCAGCCAGTCGACGGTGCTGGGCTGGTTGCGTCGCAACGGCCGTTACCTGACGCCAGGCGGCGCGCGCGATACCGGCACCGCGATGGTGACCTATCTGCGCGCCTGGATGGCCATCCATGCCGAGTTCATGTTCGCCTGCATCGCACTGGGCCTGCTGGTCATCCTGCCGCACCTGTGGCAACACAGCCTGCAGGTACTCGACGCCAATGCGTGGGAGGCCTGGTACACGGCCTGGTGGGCACTGTCCATCGCGTTCTGGACCGCATTGGCACCAGGCCTGATTGCCGGCTACTGGGCGGCCCGGGACGGACCGGACCCGAGTTATACAACCACGCGGCTCAGCTGGCGCGACGCATCGTTCGTGCTGATCATTGCCGCTGGCGCCTTTGCGCTGCTGCGCAGTCTGGTTGTCAACGGGGTGCTCGATCCGGCACGCAACAGCCTGACCTGGCCCGGGGCCGGCGCACTGGCACTGGGCTCGGTCGTGATCGGACAGGTTGCTACCATGTTGTGGCTGGCCAGCGACCGCACACCGCACGCTCTCAAGGTGGCGCGGCTGCGCAACCTGCTGACGCGATACCTTCGCTGGGTGATGCTGATTTCGCTGGCACTGGGTGGCATAGGTGCACTCGACCGCTTGAGCTGGTGGATTCTGGCGGAGTTCCAGACCGGCAATACCTGGCTGTGGCGTGGCGTCGGTGTCGGCAGCGTGGTGCTGGTCGTATTGCGCGCACTGGTACAACCGCTGCAGAAGATTGCCGCCGAGAGCACCAGCCACACGCGCGAATGGCTGCCACTGCTGCTCGAGGCCGGCAGTATGCTCGGCATGCTGGTGCTGGTGCTGGTATGGCTGGTGTTGCTGCAGTGGTTCGTGTTCGCGCCCGAAACTTTCGAGGCGCTGCGCACGGTACCGGCATGGATGCGCGCCAGCCTGCTGGGCGCCGCCTGGCTGGCCTGGACGGTTTTGTCCGCCGGCAATGTTCAGATGGCCAACACCTCGTCGCTGCACAGCTTCTACCGTGCCCGGCTGACACGTGCCTATCTGGCCGTGGGCAATCGCCAGCGCGACCTGGCCGATGAAAACGGCGTGCGCTCGGACGTGACGCGGGTTGTCGACGGGGACGACACCAGCCTGCGCCAATATCGTCCGGAAACAGCGGGCGGGCCGATTCATCTGATCAACACCTGTCTGAACCAGACCCGCGACGACAAGAGCGGCCTTTACAACGCAGACCGCAAGGGCGCGGCGGTGACGGCCAGCTGGCGCGGCTTCGAGGTCGGTCCGCACGATTTCACCGCGATGCAGGAGCGTCATGACACCGGTACGCTGGGCCGCTGGATTGCGGTTTCCGGTGCTGCGGCCTCGCCCGGCGCCGGTTCCTACACCTCGCGCGGCCTGGCCCTGCTGCTGTATTTCCTGGGCGTGCGGCTAGGCCACTGGATGCGTGCGCCGCAGCCGGCGCGGCTGCGCTGGCTCAGTGCCCTCGCTTGGCGGCTGATTCCCAAGCCTATGATGCTGGCCAGCGAGGCATCGGCCACGTTCTACGGCGTTGAACGGCCCTGGTGGTACCTGTCGGACGGGGGCCACTTCGAGAACACCGGCGTGTACGCACTGCTCAAGCGCGAGCTCGATTTCATCATCCTGTCGGACGCCGGAGCCGACGCGCGCTTTGAATTTGCCGACCTGGAAAACCTGGTGCGCAAGGCGCGTATCGATTTCGGTGCCGAGATCGATTTCTATACCCGCGAAGAAGCCACCGAACTGTTTCCCAAAGACAGTTACGAGCTGACCGTGCTGGCGCCCGAGGACATGGACAATGTGCATTCGAGCCGCGGCGTGCTGCTGGCGCGCATCCGCTATCGCCCGCGTGCGGGGCCGGCCGCGGCTGACGGCAGTCCCGCGGCCATGGAGCGGCCCGAGGGAACGCTGCTGGTGGTCAAACCCAACCTGCACGACGCGCTGGACCTGGACCTGCAGTCGTATGCGCGCAAGCACCCCAGCTTCCCGCACGAGTCCACTGGCGACCAGTCATTCGACGAGGCGCAATGGGAGAGCTATCACCGTCTGGGCGAGGATTTCGGCCGTGCCATGCATCCCGGCTGGCTGGCCCGGCTGCCGGGCTGGCAGAGCCCGGCGCGGCACGCGTTGCAGGTGTCCGCACGACTCGCGCCGACAGCACCGGATAACGAGCCCGCGCGCAAGGAGCCGCTGTGGCGGCGCAACCTCCGGGCCACCGCGATCGGCACGACACTGGGCGTGGGCGCATCGGGCACCCTGCTGCTGTCCCTGTGGCAGATGCAGGACCAGTTTCAGCGCAACCGGACCGACCAGCAGACCGAGGCACGCCAATTGTTCACCGAAGTCTCCAAAGGACTGCAGTCGTTCGACGGCAGCTGCCCCGAAGTGGCAGAACACGTAGTGACCCAGGCCGCGATGTTGCTCGATCTGCGCGGCAGTCCGTCGATGCGGCCACTCGAGCAGGCCGGCCTGGAGCGGCTGGCCGCACGCATCACCGAAGAATGTGGCCGTGCCCCCGCGGCCAGTGCGCAATGTGGCGCCAACTTCAGACGTATCCAGAGCAGCCTGTGCACGCTGGTGCTCAAACCCCCGACACAGGACACGGCACTGAACTACTGGCATCCGGGCGCGTCGCCCAAGGAGCAATCGGTCGACGGCCGGGCGGTGCTGCAGGCGGCGGCCAGCCGGTTCCCGGTGTTGGGCAAAATGCTGGCCCCTGAAATTGGCACTCCGCCGCCACCGGCGTCGGCGTCCGACCGAACTTCACCCCAGCCCGGGGCGGCCATGGCTCCCGCACCAGCTGCAGTGAACAGCAATAGCGGCAACACGGGTGCCACGGCACCGGCTGCGATCGGCTCGGTGATCGGTGCACCGGCGCTGCAAGGCCAGACCGCAACGGAGGTGCAGACACAAGGCGCAGGATATGGTGCTGCACCAGCACTGCCGCCCTTCACGCCTGCAGCGCTGCAGGCCTGCGCGCGTGACGATGGTGGCAGCACCTTGTATATCCACATCTACAGCGAAAACACCCGTGTGGCGGCCACCGCGCTGCGCCAGCGGCTACAGTCCGAACAAGGCGCGCCGTTGCTGGTGGCGCCGATCGAGAACGTGGTGCGCAACGCCGAATTGCGCCAGCAACGCGCGCCAGTGCCCTGGCCCAACCCGACGCTGGTGCTGCATGACCCAGCCAGCCGCGACTGTGCGCGAGCGATTGCGGCTGCAGTCGGCGCCCCCTGGTTGTCCGACGGCAGCACCACCCGGGTGCGATTGCGCGGACTACCGTCGTCACTGCAGGCACAACCCGGTGTGCTGGAGTTGTGGCTGCCGCCGGTGGAACCGGCCAGTGCCGAGCCCGCGATCAAGCGTTGAACCTGCAAACCGCAGTTGACCGCTTGTATTGCGCTGGCGATGTGCATGAATACAGACGATTTTTGGCCACCACGACCACTCAGCCATGGGGTGACATAGCGACGCACCCGCTGTTAGGGGTCATCCCATCATTTTTTTCGGCAACCAGGTCGCCAGCTCGGGGAACACGCACAGCAGCACGATCGCCAGCACCATGCAGCACATGAACGGAAACGCCCCCTTGAGGATGGTGGGCAGGCGCACGTCGGGCGTGATGCCGTTGATGACGAACAGGTTCAGCCCCACTGGCGGTGTGATCAGGCCCAGCTCCATGTTGATGGTCAGGATCACGCCGAACCAGATCGGGTCGAAGCCGGCCGCAGTGATGACCGGCATCAGGATCGGCGTGGTCATCAGGATGATGGCCGCCGGCGGCAGGAAACAACCGGCCACCAGCAGCAGCAGGTTGATCGCTGCCAACACGAGCCAACGGTTGACCTGCA
>JBDTMH010000250.1:0-6456 GCA_039934375.1 Burkholderiaceae bacterium
AGGACGATGCCTGCGAGGTCAGATAGATCGCGGCATTGGCCACGTCTTCGGGCTGGCCTTCACGGCGCAGTGGTGTGCGTTCGACGCCGCCGGCACGCCCTTGTGGGGTGTTGAACACGTCATGGAAACGGGTTGCGATCAGGCCGGGCGCGATCGCGTTGACGCGGATGCCGAGCGGGCCGACCTCCTTGGCCAGCGCGCGGGTATAACTCATCAGCGCGCCTTTGGCTGCGCCATAGTGGCTCGCGCCAGGGCCACCGCCGTCGTGGCCGGCCAGCGAAGACATGATGACGATGTTGCCGCTCTGGCGCGGCTGCATATGGCGCAGCGCCTCGCGGCAACTCAGGAAAACGCTGGTCAGGTTCAGCGACATCGACTTGTTCCAGAAGTCCAGCGACATGTCAGCGCATTTGACGCGTTCGATCAAGCCGCCGGTATTGGCGATCATGACATCCACCTGGCCGAAACGGGCGATTGCCTGTGCGAATGATGTCGCCACCTGCGTTTCGTCGTTCGCGTCGGAATGCAGCGCCAGCACCCGATCGCCAAGTTCGGCGGCCAGCGCCTTGGCCTCGGTGGCGCTGGACCAATAGGTAAAGGCCACGTTGTCGCCGCGCGCCGCATGGGCCCGGACGATGGCGGCGCCGATGCCGGATGCTCCGCCGGTGACGAAGGTGGTGGTTGACTGCTGGGTGTTCATGCGCGTTTGCTTTCAGAGTTGATGACCCGGCCCCATGCCGCGGTCGATTCACGTTGGACGAGTTCGGGCATGAACACCAGTTCATGCGCCGGCTCGTCGAGATGTTTCATGCGTGCCAGCACCCGTTGCACGGCTGCGGTCGCGATGTCCCGCATCGGTTGGCGTACCGTGCTCAGTGCGGGGTTGAGATAGGCATCCAGGAACATGTCGTCAATGCCCATGACCGACACATCCTCGGGCACCCGCAACTTGCACAGGCGCAAGCCGGACAACAAGCCGATGGCCAGCATGTCATTCATGGCAATGAAGCCGGTGGCGCTGCATCCGCTGGCATGCAGTTCGACACCGGCGGCACGACCGAGTTCTGCCATTTCCATTTCAGTCTGACCGCTTTTGACGTCACGGATGTGGCTGATGAAGCGGGCGTTGCGCGCAGTGCAGGCCTCGCGCGCACCTTCGAGCCGGGCCACCCGGTTGACCGAGCGCAGCGGAGCTGATACATAGACGATGTCCGTATGCCCCAGTGCCAGCAGATGTTCGGCTGCCATGGCACCGGCGCGGCGGTTGTCCAGGCTGACGTAGTCCATCGTCAGCGGAGCATGTTGCGCGGTGCGGTCGAAGCTGACGACCGCCAGGCCGCGCTGGATCAACGGCGCCAGGTGCTCCTGGGCCTGCAGCGAAGAGCCCAGGATCACGCCCTGAACGCCTTGCGCCAGAAATGCTTGCGCATAGGCCTGCTCGCGTTCGGCGCTGCGCTGGGTATTGCACAGCAGCACACCGTATCCGTGTGCATTGGCCGCCTCCTCGATCCAGCGCGCCAGGGCTCCGAAAAACGGGTTGGCGATGGATGGCACCAGCAGCCCGATCATCGCCATGTGTCCGGTCTTGAGCCGCCGCGCCGCCTGATTGGGCTGGAATGCCAGATCGGTGATGGCCCGGCGCACGCGCTCCAGCGTTTCGGCGCGCATGCGCGCCTCACGGCCGTTGAGCACGTTCGACACCGTACTGATGGATACGCCGGCGCGCTGCGCGACGTCTTCGATCGTGGCCGTGGCCCTTTTGTTCATGTGCATCAGACCCCGAACAATCGTGGCAGCCACATCGAGATCGCAGGAATATAGGTAACAAGGATCAGTACGGCGAACAGGATCCCGAAGAACGGCCACATCGCCTGCACCACCTGCTCGATCCGCAACTTGGCGACCGCGCTGCCGACGAACAACACCGCACCGACGGGAGGTGTGATCAGACCGATGCCCAGATTGACCATCATGATCATGCCGAAGTGCACCGGGTCGATGCCGATGGTCTTGATGACTGGCAACAAGATCGGCGTGAGGATCAGGATCAGCGGCGCCATGTCCATCAGCGTGCCGAGTGCCAGCAGCATCACATTGATCATGGCCAGGATTACATAGCGGTTGTCGCTCATGGATGTCATGGCCGCGGTGATCTTGATGGGAATCATCATCAGCGTCATGATGTAGCCGAAGGCCGCCGCGAAGCCGATCAGGATCATCACGATGCATACCGTCTTGACCGTGCGGTGCATCAACTTGGGCAGGTCGTTCCACTTGTAGTCGCGATATACGAACATGGTCACGAAGAAGGCCCAAAGCACGGCGATGGATGCTGACTCTGTGGCGGTGAACACGCCCGACAGGATGCCGCCAAGAATGATGAACATGGTCATCAGACCCCACATTGCGTCGCCGCAGATGCGCAGGGCTTCTCCGAGCGGGATCCGGCGTCCTTTGGGGAAGTTGTTCTTGCGTGCTGCGTAAAGGCAATAGGCGCACAGGCTGGCACCGAGCAACAGACCCGGCAATACGCCGGCAATGAATAGCGCGGCTACCGATACCGAGCCACCCGCAGCCATCGAGTAGATGACGGCGTTGTGGCTGGGGGGGATCAGGATCGCCTGCACCGAACCGCTCACCGTGACGGCCGTCGAGAATGGACGCGGGTAGCCGTTCTTCTCCATCTCGGGGATCAGGACCGAGCCGATCGAGGCGGTGTCGGCCACCGATGAGCCGGAGATCGCACCGAAAAATGTCGAAGCCAGGATGTTGACCAGCGACAGACCGCCGCGTACGAAGCCGACCAGCACGCCGGCAAAGGCGACCAGGCGTCGCGCCATGCCGCCTTCGGCCATGATGGCGCCGGCCAGCACGAAGCAGGGGATGGCGAGCAGCGAGAACTTGTTGACCCCGCTGGCGATCTGGATCATCACGCCGTCCAGCGGCAAACTGATCCACCACGCGCCGACCAGCGCGGCGAGACCCAACGCAAAGGCGACCGGCATGCCGATCAGCATCAGTACGGCAAAACTGCCTAGTAATACGAGAGCGTCCATTTCAGATGGCCTCCACAGTGACTTCAGCAGGTTCGTGGTCGAACGTGACGACCGCGCGATGTGTCTGGGGCCCGGCCCAGGCGCGCTCGAGCACGAACAACAGTGTCAGGAAGCTGCCTATCGGCAGCGGGAGATAGGTGTAACCCACCGGCAACCAGGGTAGTTCGGCCAGTCCCTGGCGCATCATCTCCATCGATAACTTGCTGCCCCAGACCATGACGAACAGGCAGATGCCGATCATCGACAGATCCACGACTTTTTCACACACCCATTGCAGTTGACGGGGCAGACGGTCGGTCAACATGCCCACCGCGATATGGCCGCCAGCCCGGTAGGTGGCTGCCGCGCCGAAGAATGTGAAAGTCACCATCAGCAACACGGCCACCGGTTCGGGCCAGCTCGATCCCGCGCCGAGTACGTAACGGGCAAAGATGCCCCACGGAATGATCAGGCTCATGAACAGGATGGACAGGCCCGAGATCCAGATGCACGCCAGGTAGACGACGTCGAGTTGACGATGAATTTTTTCGCTCATGGTGTTTCCCTGCGCCGCTGCGGTCGCTGACCGAGGCGGCACGGTGTCAGGTTGGACAGCACCGCGCCAGGTTGGCCCGGTGGCTGCAAGTCGTTACTTGACCGCTTCGATGCGCTTGATCAGGTCGGGGTATTGCGCGCCATACTTCGCACGGAGCGGTGCCGTTGCGTCATAGAAGGGTTTCTTGTCGACGGTCACGAACTTGATGCCGTAGGCCTTGAGCTTGCCGACATATTCGCCGACCGACTTGTCCCACAAGACGCGCTGCTCCATTTGCGCCTCGCGTGAAAGTTTCATGATCAGCGCCTGCTCGTCCTTGCTCATCTTGTTCCAGGTGATCTTGGACATCACGAACAGTTCGGGAATGATCAGGTGGTTGGTTTCCGAGTAAAACTTCGGACCGGCCGTGTACTGGTTGCTGGCAAAAAAGGTCGGCGGGTTGTTCTCTGCGCCGTCGACGACACCCGTCTGCAGCGCGCTGAAAGTGTCGTTGTGACCCATGCTGATGCCGTTGCCGCCCATGGCGTTCATCATTTCAATGAACATCGGGTTGCCCATCACGCGGATCTTCTCGCCCTTGAGGTCGGCCGGGGTGTGGATCGGGTTCTTGGTGTACATGCTGCGCGAGCCGCTGTCCATCCAGCCCAGTCCGACCAGGCCCGCGGAGCTGGCAGTGATCTTGTCGAGCAGTTCCTTGCCAATCGGCCCGTCGATCACGGCGCGCATATGCGCCTCGTTGCGAAACAGGAATGGCAAGTTGAATACGTTGACCTCCGGTACGACGGGGCCCATCGGGCCAAGCGAAATGCGTGCGATCTGCAGTGCGCCGATCTGCGCCTGCTCGATCATCTCCTTCTCGCTGCCCAGCACGCCGCCGGGGAACATCTGGATCTTGTATTTGCCGTTGGTTGCGGCTTCGAGCTTCTTGCCCATGTTTTCGAGGGCAACGACATTGGGGTAGCCGGCAGGCTGTACGTCGGACGCCTTGAGGATGGTCTGGGCCATCAGAGTTGCGGGTAGCGCGAGAGCCGCGCAGGCCGCAATGCGGCGCAGGGACTTGAATACTTTCATGGTGTCTCCTTGAAGAGTTGCGGGGGAATTCATGGCACAACAACTAAATAATGCTTAAAAAAATCGTTGTGTATCGTTTTACCAATTGAAGTGTATCGTTTTACTAACCTTAAAATACTAGTGTTTACCCTTATGCCGCTGCCGACGCGTGGTCCCGACTGGCAAGCTCCACCTGGCTGAAGAAACTGCGCGCAGCTGTTCCAGCTTGCCCGGCTGGCCCGGCTTCGACAGTGGCCTGTTTCAGCCAAGCGCAGCGTTGCCGCCGCTGCCCAGCGGTGGCTGTGGCTCGGTCATAAGTAGACAGATCGGACTGGTCGGCGCAGACCAGGTCGAACAGGATGGTGCACGGTGACGCTCAAGTTCCGGGATCGATCGCAATGACGGCACGTCCCCGGTTGCGACCTTCGACCACGTCGTTGATGACGTCGGGCAAAGCCTTGAAGGGTTTCACCTGGGCAATGCGGTCCAGGTGACGTGGACGCAGGTCGCTTGCAAGCCTTTGCCACACATGTTCGCGCAGCGTGGGGTCATTGTCTGAATTGACGCCGATGAGGCGCACGCCGCGCAGAATGAAAGGCATGACGGTGGTCACGAGCTCTTGGCCAGCCGCGTTGCCGATGCTGGCGATCACGCCGTCCTTGTTCATGGTGCGGGTCAGTGCCGCCAGCGGCTCGCCCCCCAGCGAGTCCACGGCACCGGCCCAACGGGCTTTTTCGAGCGCCCGGGTGGCGGCTGGCAGGTCACTGGCGGCGATCACCTCGCTGGCGCCCAGGTCCTTGAGATATTGCGCCTGCGCGGGTTTGCTGGTGACGGCGACCACGTCGAAACCGCGCCGGGACAGCATGTCGATACTGATGCTGGCCACCCCGCCGGTGGCGCCATTGACCAGCACCGGGCCGCGGCCCGGCGAGAGGCCATTGAGCTCCATCAGGTCCACCGCCAGCGCGGCGGTGTAGCCCGCCACGCCGATGGTGATCGCATCCAGCGTGCTCAGTGCCGTCGGAATGTGGTTGACCCAGTCTGCCGGTACCCGTGCGCGCGTGGCATAACCTCCATGGTGGGACACGCCGAAACCGTGGCTGTGCACGATGACCTTGTCGCCAGGCTTGAAGCGCGGGTTGTCCGAGGACTCCACTGTGCCGGCAGCGTCAATGCCGCCCACGCAGGGAAAGCGGCGGATGATCCGGCCTCGCCCGGTTGCCGCGAGCGCATCTTTGTAGTTGACGCTGGCGTACTGGATGCGCACGACCACATCGCCGGGGTCGAGTTGTGCCGGTTCGAGTGAGGCAAAGCGCGCCTGAACGGCGTCGGCACTGCCTTCGATCAGATAGGTGGGGATGGATTCCATGGTGCTATTGCCTCCAGTTGTTCAGGTTCAAGGCGAGAACGCGCACAACTGTAGCGCGTCGGTTGCCCGTATCGCTTCCTCTGGCTGCGCCACTGCAGCCGCCGGCCATGCAAACACGAGCCGATCGGCGAGCCCTGCGGGTATTCGCCTATCACGGTGGTGCTGGAGCGTACCGACGGCGAGCGCCATTTAGCCCAGCGGCGTCCATCACTCGGCGCTGGTCGGCGAAGCCAGAACCTTCTTCAGAAAGTGCACACGTCGCGCAACTGCCTTGACGCACGGGTAGTCAGCGTCCAGAGGTTCCACGTTGCGGCCCCGAGTCGCGCGCGGATATCGTGCGCCAATGGTTGCAGCCGTCCCGCTCGGGTTCTAGTAACCCGCAAACTCTTCGGTGCGGATGTTGTCTTCGTTGACCTTGAGACCGACCAATAGCCGGCGCATCGCCT
>JBDTMH010000251.1:0-6442 GCA_039934375.1 Burkholderiaceae bacterium
GCGCCTGGGTGCTGGGCTGGGGATAAACCGCCTGATTCTGCGGCGTATCCGGCATCGAGATCCCTGTGCCATCCACCAGCTTGACCGAGCGTCCGCGCCACAGCCATTGTTTCAGTGCCTTCTCGCTGAGCAACAGACCTGTTTGACGCGTGAGCGCACTGACCATATCCAGCGGCAAGCACTGGCGCGCCCGGCAATACCCGCCGGTACGAACGCTGCACGAGGAGAGCCCATCAGCCGCGCATTGCGCCGCCCAGTCGTTGACTGCCTTCTGGCACGAGCCATCGGCCTCAAGAACCTGGCGCATGAACATCGACAGCGCAACCGTGGGCGGATACAGCCGCTCGCGGTGCTCGGGCAGCAGCGCTTCGGTCGTCTGGAGCAACTCTGGGCTCGTCAGTACGTTGAAGAACTCCACCGCGTCGGTCGCCTTCGCCCGCAGTTCGACCGTGCTACGACGTTGATGAACACCGTTTTGGGCATTACGATCCATGGTGGCTGGCCTTTGGAAAGATGGATTGGGTGCGTAGTAACAACCATCCTATCAATCCCTGGGTCAGCCACCTTCTTTCTCTTCAAATTCAATCGCTTACGCCCGTCACTTCAACGTCATGGCGCCAAAGTAAGTGCCATTCCCCCTTAAGACGAGCCCGCTACATGCAGAAGAACCGGGTCGTGGTCAATATCCGCCATCGCAGGCTCGCGCGGCAATTCAAACCAGCCTAATGGCCAGGAGCATCACAAAAGCATACGGCCCCATTCGGAAACCCTCTGACAAATTGACATCGCTGTAGCCATAGAGATTTCCGTGTTTCCATATATACGTTAACCACTTGATTAACGTATGGTTTTGGTGGATCATCGAGGCAAGCAACGAGGATCCCTAATGACCAAGTCCAAACAACCACTGCGCGCCGCGCTATACGCCCGCGTCTCGACCGACAGGCAGTCAACAGAAAATCAGTTGCGTGAACTGCGCCAGGCTGCAGAGCGTCTGGGCTGGGAAGTTGTTCAAGAGTTCGTGGACCGCGGCATCTCCGGCGCCAAGGGCCGCAAGGACAGACCGCAGCTGGATGCATTACTCAAGGGCGTCGCTCGGAAAGATTTCGATATCGTCGCGTCCTGGTCGGTCGATCGGCTCGGACGGTCACTGATTGACCTCGTCAATATGCTCCAGGAGCTTCACTCGACCGGCGTCGACTTGTATCTGCACCAACAAGGCATCAACACCACTACGCCTGCGGGAAAGGCCCTGTTCGGGATGATGGGGGTGTTCGCGGAATTCGAGCGCGGGATGATTCAGGAGCGTGTACGTGCCGGGTTGGCCAGGGCCAAGGCCAAAGGGACAAAGTCGGGTAACCCGATCGGTCGGCCGGCAGTGTCAGAGGTTGTGGAGGATCACATCCGAGAACTACGTGCAGAGGGCCTGGGAATTCTCAAGATCGCCCGGGAGGCTGGGTGTGGCGTGTCGGTCGTTCAACGGGTCGTAGCGGCAGGATAGTGAGCGGCCAGAGGGGCGGCATTTGCACGTAACTATTCGGGCGGCTTGTAGGACTCCTTTGCTGCGATAGCTGCCATTGTCTGGCCCTCCGCCATCGGCTCTTGATGGCCATGAAGCGGCGTTAAAGACCGGTGGCTTCGTGGCGCCACTTTGAAATTCGCGGCGCCAACTGAACTGCGGAGGCGACATCAGGATCATCGCGTCCAAACTGGACGCGGACACGATCGAACACATGCTCACGCAACGGAAGTTGCATGCGCGGGGCTAGCATTGAGCGTGTCGACCTATGTCCATCGTAACAAGTGGTGCGAATACGATGGCGCCGATCGTCAGGCCACGACTGCAGCTTCGACACTCGCGGGAAGTAACGCCGTACGCAGCCCAACACGCAGCGCCTCGCCACGAATCCGCAGTAACTCGATTCGCACCTGTTCATCCTGTGGGTCGCGACCAAAGCGGGCCAAAGCGCGCCCACGTGCGATAAGCAACTCGCTATATGGCAGCGGCTCGGCGCGCGTATAGCCTGCCAGCCGTTCAGCATATCGCTCCAGTTCACTCCATTGCCCGTGTTGAGCCGACACCTGCATTGCATCCCGATAAAAGGAAAAATGGTTGTGGCTGACACTTCCCTGATCGAGTAGAACCTCTCCCCGGCGCAGCACGTCGGCACGCACCGTGTCGTCTTCGGTGACCAGGGCCAGTGCGCCAAGCGTCATCGCACCCTGGAATGCCACGCCAGTCTCCTCACAAGTCGCGAAGGCCTGTTCGATCAGTTCCTGCGCACGGCGCGCGTCACCTTGTTGATTGCATTTCAGGCCAGCCGCCGTGAAATACCGACAGACGAACCGCCGCGCGCCAGTCACTTCGCACAGGTCCCTCATACGTTCCATCGGCTCGTGGAGGTCGTCGAGACGACCCATGTCGATCAAAACATAGGACAGGGCGTTGTATGCGACGAGCGCAGCGCGTAGCGCACCAGTCTCCTCCGCCAGCTTCGCACTGGCCTTAATATCGGCCAGGCCGTTGGGAATGTCGTTCTGATAAACCCGGGCAAGCCCGCGCATGACCTGATTGGCGGCAACAATGTTCTGAAGATTTCGCTGCTGACCCAATTCGACACAACGATCAAAGTGACCAAACGCTGTGATCATGGCGCCACGCATATAGGACGCATCACCGAGCCCACTCAGCGATCGCGCCTCCCGCTCGGGGTCGCCGGCCCGTTGCGCCAGGGTGAGCGAGCGCGAATGTTGCTCGTGGCAGCCGTCAAAGTTGCCGCGCGGAAAGTGCAGGTTGCCACGCAGAAAGCAAATGTCGGCGAGACGTCGCGTGTCTTCCGGCTCAAGCGCCAGCGCCTCGGCCTGCGACAGGACCTCCAATGCCTCATCAAAGCGGTCGAGAACGCGCATGCTGCTGGCCTGTTGCAGTAGCAGATCGCAACGCTGCAGGTTGCGCGCTGCATCCGGTGGCAGGTTCTCCAGCAACGTCAGCCCTCGCGCCAGGTGGTTTAGTGCCTCCGCGTGTGCGCCCTGCTCGGACGCACAACGCGCCGCTTCTGCCCAGTGCGTGATCGCCGCGCCGGCATCGCCAGCCAACTCAAAGTGATGGGCCACAATTTCTGGCAGTGCCGTTTGCGCAACAAACTGCTGGGCTGCCCGCAGATGCAAGACCTTGCGCCGGGCCTGCAGCAGGCTCTGATAGGCAGCGTCCTGCACCAGCGCGTGCTTGAACGAAAAGCGCGTGGAAACGCCGTCGGTCTGCCTGAAGACCAGCCCTGCCTGTTGCAATGCCTGCAGACCCGTAGTGACGGTTATCGACTCAAGACCCAGCAGTCGTCCGATCTGTAATTCGCCGAACTCGCGTCCGATAATGGATCCGGCCTGCGCAATCTCTTTGGCCTGGCCCAGACGGTCAAGTCGCTCCATCAACGAATCGTGCAGCGAACTGGGAATGGCCGCCTCGATATCCTCACTCGCCGTCGCGCGGCCGGATTCCACTTCTGCCACGGCCCGAGTCAACTCCTCGACAAACAGTGGTACTCCGTCTGTTCGCTTGATGATGGTCGCCAGCACACGGTCGGGGACGACGTTCGCACCCGCAATGCTGGCCACGAGTGCAGCCGTCTCGCGCGCACTGATGCGACTCAGGGGCATCGCTGTGGTCCGGGATTGACCCGTCCATGGGCACGCGAACTCCGGACGAAATGTCAGTACCATCAGCAATCGGGAATCCGAGAGCTCCACCACAGCCCGATTCAAGACTTCAAGGGTCGCCGGATCGGCCCAATGCAAGTCCTCGAAAATCGCAACGGCGGGTGCGTCTGCGGCCAGGCCGGCCAGATAACGCAGCAGTGCCGCCACGCTGCGCCGGCGCCGATCCTGCGGTTGACGCAACGCAGGTGGAAACTCGCACGGCAAACCGAGCAAACTGGCAAACAGTGGCGTGTCGTCTTCGTTGAAGGTGCTCAACTTGCGCAGTGCGGCGTCGAGTCGCTGCAGCGCCTGCGCATCCTCCAGATCCGGCTCGATGCGGCCGACCCGGCGCAGCAGCGCAATGAACGGGTGGAACGCCGTACTTTGCAGGAACGGCGAGCACTGAAACAGCATCGGCCGATGCGGCTCATGGGCGATCTGCTCGCGCAGCGCCTGAATCAGGCGAGACTTGCCGATGCCCGGCTCGCCCGACACCATTACGGTCTGCGATTCGCCTGACGCCGCACGTTGCCAGCGCCGCACCAGCAGGGCGAGTTCGTCCTCGCGTCCGACCATGGCATGCTGCGTCCGGTGTGCGCTGGCAGCGAAGCGGCTCTCGGTCTGCGCCTCGGCGATCACCCTGAACGGTATATGCGCTGCAGACAGGCCCTTGAGTTTTTGTGTCCCCAGCGACTCGAGCCGGAAGCGGCCCGCGACCAGTTGCTGTGTTGCGCTCGAGATCACCACGGTATCCGGTTCGGCCAGCCCCTGAAGCCTGGCCGCAAGGTTCGGCGTCTCTCCCATGGCCAGGTTCTCCTGGCGCTTGTCGCCACCCATTTCGCCCACAACGACCGGCCCGGTATGAATCCCGATGCGCACCAAGAGACGCACTGAAAAACGCGCCTGCAACTGCTGGTTGAGCTTGCCAATGGCCTTGGGAATATCCACGCCGGCATACACGGCGCGAATCGCATCATCTTCATGCGCAACCGGATAACCGAAGTAGACCAGCAAGCCATCCCCCAGGTACTGCGCAATGTGGCCGCCGTAACGCCCGATCGCTTCTTCGGCCGTCGTCTGGTAGGCACGCACCACTTCGCGCAGATGTTCCGGGTCTAGCTTTTCCGAGAGATCGGTGGATCCGACCAGATCGCAGAACATCACGGTGAGCTGACGCCGCTCCGCACGCGTGGAAACCTCAGCCTCTGGCGCTAAGCCTGAATTCGCATGCAGCTTGGCGCCGGTGTCCGAGTTGCCGGCATCGGCCGCCACAGCGGCCAGCAAGCGCTTGCGCGGTCCCATGGGAAGCCCGAGTTCACGCAGATCCGCATCGGCCAGCAGCGACAGATCGTCCAGCGTGATCTCGCTTTGAACAAACGTATCGGTATAGGCACCGAGCTCATGCAACGCGAGCCACGCGGTCAGCTCAGTCTGTGCCATCGGCAAGCCCTGGCGTTGCAGTTTTCCGCGGACAGCGCGAGGACGCGTCGGTCACGCGCAGCGACACGGTCTGGCACAAATGATCGGGTTCTCCGTCACCGATGCGCACCAGAGATATTTGGCTGACCTTGCGGTCGGCATTTTCCATGTTCACATGTAGCATGCTTCCCTGCCAGTTGTGCCCTCAAGGACATCATAGTTAGCATCGACGGTTAAAGCTAGGCTGGCTGGGTGTCGCTCAGATGGCCTCCAATAGGCGCCAGTTTGCGCTTCCAGAGGCGCTGCCCAACGCCAGACTTTCCCTGACCAATTCTTGCAAGCGATAACCTAGCAGCGCGGGAGTGCAGCGGCACGACGCAGCAGGTGATTACGCGGCTGAACGACGTCTTCGTGCAACGAATTCTTTCCCGCGAATGTCGCTGGTGGGTCGGATGCGGGTGTAGTTGACACCGATCTGTAGGTCAGCTTTCTGCCATGAACTGACGGCCACAGGAAAACTCGATAGCACACCAGAGGCAGTCGCCTTCGCTGCGTTCGCAGTTGGACGACTTGGTCATGTCACACGCAAAAATCAACCCGTCTAACAGCACGTTCTCGATGACCGCAACCAGACGTACATCAGCCCTTGGTGAACACCGATGTGGCATGACTGCGGTGCGCAGGAGACGGTGGAAGGTGCTGAGGCTGAGCCGGACTGGGATAGGACAGTCCAGCCAGCACCAGACTATCACGACGATCAGCGCACCACTTGGTGAAATTGCTGAACTTGGCGATGGCGGCAATGGCCCCACCGGGGTAAGGCTGTGCCCGCAGCCCAGCTTTTCATGGCGTTTGCGCCGGGGGGGCGGCAAACCGTGGGAATTTAGCTTTTCCCATCGGGGGTAATACGACTCTCGAGGACGCTTTCCAGTGCCATACTTGGCCCTCAGTTGCATTTCCTATCCGTGATCTGATCCTGACTTTCATGACCCCGACTTGCATGGGAAAGCCTGATCAGGATTGCAGCGCCTATGTTGGGTCACGGGGCAGATCAAGCCAGTCTTGACCGGTGGGCGAGGATGCCGGACTATCAATCAATATCGGAGGGTTTGAATGGCACGGCATTTGTCCTTGACGGCTGATCATGTGGCAAAGGTTCACCAGACCCTGCCCGACTGCGGTGTGCCGCCCGGGCAAGACCTGCATGACGATGCCGATTATGGCGGTTGGGTGGCGCGTATCCTTGCCAGCCATCCGGCACCGGACAGGCCGACCGGACTGTTCGCCTATGGCTCGCTGATCTGGAAACCCGAAATCCCGCACACGGCTG
>JBDTMH010000252.1:0-6404 GCA_039934375.1 Burkholderiaceae bacterium
GCTGCTGGATGTTCTTGATGAACCAGCGCGCCTCCTGCAGCCGCTGCTGCAGCGCTGCGTAGTTGGACGCATCAGTGCCGTTGCCGCGGTGCTGGCGCAAGGCATTGGCATAGATGTCGTGCACCCGCAGCTTGGGCATCACCTGCGGATTGATCTGGGCCCGGAACCTCACGTTGGCGCCCTTGCCGAGCTGCATCACCAGCACATCGGGAATCACGATGTTGCGCTCGACGTTGACAAAGCGCCGACCCGGCTTGGGCTCAAGCCGTCCTATCAGTGCGATCGCCTCCTTGATCGCGCTGTCACTGGCGCTGCACACCTGCGACAGGCGCCGAACGTCACGCCGGGCCAGCAGATCCATCGGGTGGGAGCAGACGCGCACGGCGACGGCCAGCAAGGCCTGCCGTGCGTCGTCGCGATCTGCCGCACGCTGCATCGCACGCAACTGCAAGCGCAGGCATTCACCCAGGTCGCTGGCGCCCACGCCCACCGGATCGAAGCCCTGCAACGTGCTCAGGGCGACCCGGAAATGGTGCTGCAACTGGTCCATCTCCTCTTCGTCGGCCGGTGCCAGTGCGGCCGCAAGTTCCGCCAACGTGTCTTCCAGGTATCCGTCGTCGTTCAGCGACTCGATCAGGAAACGCAGCGCAATCCGGTCCTCGTTGCCCAGGCGCGTCGCCAGTGCCTGCGCGTGCAGATGGTCCTGCAGCGTCTCCTGGGTGCGCGCCAGTTCTCCGGCGTCGACATCGTCGTCGTTGTTCAGGTTGTTGCCGTGCGCCTTGGCGTCGCCGCCCCACTCGCCGTCGTCGGGGGCCATCTCCTGCGTGCCGTCGCCTTCCCAGCTCTGCCCGTCTTCGGCCGACAAGGGCGTGGCACTGTCGTCGCTCGACGGCGCGTCCGGTACCGAAACATGCTCCTGCATCGCGCTCGCTGGCGCCAGTTCGGCCTCGCGTTCGGCCTGCGCAACCGGCATGTCGCTGCGGTCCAGACCGAACTCCTCGCGCGCCGGCACCTCGTCCGACAACTCCAGGAACGGGTTGTCGTCCAGCATCTGGTTGACTTCCTGGCTCAGCTCCAGCGTGGAGAGCTGCAACAACCGGATCGACTGCTGCAACTGCGGCGTCAGCGCCAGATGCTGCGAAATGCGCAGCGAGAGACCGGGCTTCATCTACATCTTGAAGTGCTCACCCAGGTAGACCCGGCGCACCTCGGCGTTGTCGACGATCTCGTCTGGCGTGCCCTGCGCCAGCACGCTCCCGTCACTGACGATGTAGGCATGGTCGCAGATGCCCAGTGTTTCGCGCACGTTGTGGTCGGTGATGAGCACACCGATGCCGCGCGACTTCAGGAAGCTGACGATGCGCTGAATCTCGATCACCGCGATCGGGTCGATACCGGCAAAGGGTTCGTCCAGCAGGATGAACCGCGGCTGCGTGGCCAGCGCCCGGGCAATCTCGACCCGACGCCGCTCACCACCCGACAAGGCCAGCGCGGGTGACTTGCGCAGGTGCTCCACGCGCAGATCCTGCAGCAGTTGGCTCAGACGCTGTTCGACCACAGCGGGCGTCAGCGACTGGCCCGAGGGGTCGGTCTGCAATTCGAGCACCGCACGCACGTTGTCCTCGACATTGAGCTTGCGAAAGATCGAGGCCTCCTGCGGCAGGTAACTCAGGCCCAACCGCGCACGCCGGTGGATCGGCAGCCGGTCCACCGACTTGCCGTCGATGGTGATGTCGCCGGCACTGGCGCGTACCAGTCCGACCATGATGTAAAACGACGTGGTCTTGCCAGCGCCGTTGGGGCCGAGCAGGCCGACCACCTCGCCTTCGCCCACCGACAGCGAGATGTCCTTGACCACCATGCGGCTGCCGTACGATTTCTGCAGATGCCGCGCCTCGAGCCGCACGCGCGCCAGCGGCGCGCCAGCCGTCTGCGCCACGTCGGCCTGCGGGGTCGCCGTGGCGCCTGCGACGGAGTCCGTCACTTCTTCTCGCCCCCAAGAGTCGAGGACTTGCGCAGAGGCGGCTGGGGCGAAGCTGCCGGCGCCTTGGGTGTGGCCGTGCCATTGCTTTTGTCGTCGACGCGCGGTGTCAGCACCGCACGCACGCGTCCGCTGGTGCCGGATCCCGCCGGCCCGCCATCGACCGTCAACACGCTGGTGGTGTTGTCGTAGACGATGACCTGGCCGGTGATTTGATCGTTGAGCGTGGAGCCGATATAACGACGCAGGATGGCGCGGCGCGAGAACTTCACCGTATCGGCCTTGCCGTCGTATTCGATCAGTTCGGACTCACCCTCCATGAACTCGTCTGGCGCGTCCGCGCGTGTGTCGCGCTTTTGCCGGAAGAACGCAAGCTTGCCGGGCTCGGCCGTGACCACGCCAAACTGGTTGCCCTCGTTGTCCTGGCTGACGTCCATGCGCGCACCGCGGATCAGCATCGTGCCCTTGCTCAACACCACCTTGCCGGTGAAGACACTGACCTGCTTGGCGTCGTCGTAACGCAGCGCATCTGACTCGACGTTCATCGGCTTTTCGCGATCGGCACGCTCTGCCATGGCATAGCCACCCTGCATCAGGCCGGCCAGCAACAATGTGTAAGGAATGGAAGGAAACTTCATATAGGCACGAATCTTGCAGTCAACCCTGCGGATTCATTGTAGTCCGGGGTTGGCGACCTTGGCGCCTCGCGATGCGAAAACATCGCCGCGCGAGGCGCCCATGTTAAAACGACCCGCCGCCATAGACCGGGACGCAAATCGATGCTTGCCGACCTGTCATTGCAGGTGGCAGTCGCCAGTCTACTTGCCGGAGCGAACGTCGGCCACCAGGTAATCGACCACCTGTAATACGCGCGCCATCGAACCCGCCATCGAGCCGTCGGTGTAGAACCGCCCTGCGACGCCCAGCGCCGGAACACCGGCTACGCCATAGGCATCCTGCAGACTCGTGGCCTGGCTGACGCGATCGCCAACCTCCTTCGAGTCGTAAATCGATGCAAATTTCGCACCATCCACGCCCTGCTGGGTCACCCATGCGGCGATCGTCTTGCCGCGGGTGAGGTCCAGGTGCTCGCCATGGATGGCCGCAAACACCTTGGCATGCAGCTTGTCGACCAGGCCCATGGCCTGCAACGTGAAGAACAGGCGCTGCTGGGGAACGAATTCGTCTCGGAAGCCCACTGGAATGCGACGCAAGGTGACATCCGCTGGCAGGCTCTTTTGCCAGGCCTCGAGCGAAGGCTCGAAGGCATTGCAGTGCGGGCAGTTGTACCAGAAGAATTCGACCACCTCGATGGTTCCCGCCGGCGCCTCCACCGGCACCCGCTTGGCCAACTGAAAATATTCCCAGCCGGCCTGCGGCCGACGGCTCTGCGCCTGGGCCGGCGACCACATGGCCGACGTGGCCACAACGGTTGCCAGCGCGGTGATCGAAAAATTACGACGCTTCATGGGAACACTCTCCTGTGATGTGCGCCCCGCTCGCAGGGCGATACGGTGGCGGGCAGTTGGCATGGCGGTCGGACGGCCTGGGGGCGCAAAAGTTCAACGCTGGACCCGCACCAGCGCGGCCTCCATGCCCAGTCCCTCGAGTTTCTGCTTGGTCAGGTCCGCATCCTCGCGTTTTTCGAACGGTCCGACCCGCACCCGGTACACGGTACGCCCCGACTGCTCGCGTTCCGAGACCCGGGCCTCGACGCCACCGAGCGACAGCCGCGCGCGCTGGCTCTCGGCATCGACAGCGGTGCGGTACGCCCCCACCTGCACGAAATAGGTGAACGGGTCGGCACCGCCCGATGCGCCGGCACGTGCACGCGCGAGATCGCCCAGCGGATCGGCCGACGGGGCCGTTGCGCCCGGCTTGCTGGCGGCGTCCCCACGGTCCGGTGCCGGCGCCGGCGTCGGTATGCCGGCGACGGCAGGTGGCACGCCCTTGTAGCCGGAGTTGTCCCCCGAAGCCGGAACCCGTGGCACCACCGGCACCGGGGCACCTGCCGGATTCCTGCCATACAGCGGTGCGTTCGGGTCCCAGTCCTTGTTGCGGCGCTGCTCGGCCGCGTCCTGGTCGACAGAGCGGCTCGGACCCTTGGTCAGGAACGGCACCGGCACCTTGTTGACGTAGACCGCCACCGCCAGGGCCACACCCAGGCCGATGACGACCCCGATGATCAGGCCCAATATCGTTCCACCTCTTTGTCGCTTCATGCCGCATCCTTGCCCATTGATAACATCGATAGTTCCTGCTTACATCTTGCGCGGCGCGCTCACGCCCAGCAAGGCAAGGCCGTTGCGAAGCACCTGCGCCGTTGCCGCAACCAGTGCCAGCCGGGCCAATCGAACCGGCTCATCGTCCACGAGGATACGCTCGGCATCGTAATAGCTGTGGTAGGCCGCGGCCAGTTCGCGCAGGTAGAAGGTCACGTCGTGTGGCGCAAAATCGCGCGCTGCGGCCGTCAGCATGTCCGGGTAACGCGCCAGCGTCAGCATCAGGTTCATCGCCACATCGCTGACCAGCACGCCCAGATCGACGCCGCGCAGCGCGCCGACGTCACCGCCCCAGGCGGTCAGCACCGAACAGATCCGGGCATGGGCATATTGCACGTAATACACCGGGTTGTCGTTGTTCTGCGCCAGCGCGAGGTCGACATCGAACACATATTCGGTGTCGGGCTTGCGGCTGAGCAGGAAAAAGCGCACGGCATCTTTGCTGGTCCACTCGATCAGATCGCGCAGCGTCACGTAACTGCCCGAGCGCTTGGAGATCTTGACCTCGACACCAGCGCGCATGACGCGCACCATGGTGTGCAGTACATAGTCCGGATATCCGGCCGGAATTCCGACGCCGGCCGCCTGCAGGCCGGCGCGCACGCGTGCGATGGTGCCGTGGTGATCGGTGCCCTGAATGTTGACGACGCGCGTGAAGCCGCGCTCCCATTTGCTGATGTGGTAGGCCACGTCCGGCACGAAATAGGTGAAGCTGCCGTCGCCCTTGCGCATCACCCGGTCCTTGTCGTCGCCGTAGTCGGTCGAACGCAGCCACAAGGCGCCATCCTTGTCATAGGTCTTGCCGGCATCCTGCAGCCGCTGCACCGCCTGCGCAACCTTGCCGTCGCTGTACAGGCTCGACTCCAGATAGAAGTTGTCGAAACGCACGGCAAACGCCTGCAGATCCAGATCCTGCTCGTGGCGCAGGTACGCGACGGCGAAATCGCGGATCGCGTCAAGATCCGACACATCGCCGCTGGCCGTGGTTTCGCGATCGTCCGCATGCACCGTCTTGCGCGCCAGGAAGTCGGCGGCAATGTCGCCGATGTAATCGCCGTTGTAGGCGGCCGCTGGCCAGTCGGGGTCACCCGGCTTGAAGCCCTGGGCGCGCAACTGCGTGCTGTGGGCCAGCGTGGCGATCTGCACCCCGGCGTCGTTGTAATAGAACTCGCGGTAGACCTCCCAGCCCTGGGTCGCGGCCAGGTTGCAGATGGCGTCCCCCAGCGCCGCCTGCCGGCCATGGCCGACGTGCAGCGGGCCGGTCGGATTGGCCGAGACGAACTCCACCATCATGCGCTGGCCATTGGGCGGCAGCACGCCGAAACGCGCACCATCGGTCAGCACTTCAAACACGACCTGCTGCTTGGCCGCCGGCTTGAGGCGAATATTGATGAATCCGGGGCCAGCGATGTCGATGTCGGCCACCCATTGGCGAACCACCGGCAACTCCAGCAGCTTGTCACGCAGCAGTTCGGCCAGCTGACGCGGGTTGCGCTTGAGTGGTTTGGCCAGTTGCATGGCCGCGGTCGACGCGAAGTCGCCGTGCGCCGCCACCTTGGGCGATTCGAATACCGCGCGCACTGGCTGGTCCGGCGCGAGCTGCGCCAATACGCCTGCCAGAGCGTCCAGTAGTTCCTGTTTGATCTTGAGCATAACCCTCGATTCTAGGAGGCTGTCGAACTTGGGACGCTCCGCGTCGCAGATTGAATATCTTGTTACGAACCAGCGCAACGGCAAGCGCAACAAAATCGGCCAAATTGCGCCGCCGCTGTCATCCAGTTGACCGTTTGCTGCGTTGAGCATCGGTCCGGCAACGGGCGCGTACCCTCAACCAGAACCCAAGGAACCCCTCCATGAAGAAATTGCTCGCCCTGCTGGCCATCGGTCTGTCCCTGTCGATAGGAGTCGCCCACGCCGAGGAAAAAGCCAAGACGCCGCAGCAGATGAAGATGGCCAGCTGCAACCAGGAAGCCACCGACAAGAAAGGCGATGAACGCAAGGCCTTCATGAAGACCTGCCTGAGCGCCAAACCGGCGACACAGCAGAGCAAGATGAAGACCTGCAATGTCGACGCCGGCGACAAGAAGGGCGACGAGCGCAAGGCCTTCATGAGCGAGTGTCTGAAGAAAAAAGCGGCCTGA
>JBDTMH010000253.1:0-6343 GCA_039934375.1 Burkholderiaceae bacterium
GAGAAGATCACGACCGTGCAAAACGCGATCGACTACGCGAATACCCATCAGAAGGCCTGACATGCCGCGACACGGGGTCATGCATTGATGCGCCACCCCGCCGTTTTCGTGCCGTTTTCCGGCCAGTATCGGGCGCCGCTGCAAGGGGACTCCCTGTTTGCGGCAGCGCTCCGCAAACAAGAGTAGGCGTTGAATCTCATGTCTCGTCGTCGTGTCGTCGTCACCGGCCTGGGGTGTATCAGCCCGGTCGGAAACACCGTGGCCGAATCCTGGTCCAACCTGTTGGCCGGCAAGTCGGGCGTTGCGGCGATCACCCGTTTCGATGCATCGGCTTTCGCCTGCAAGTTCGCGGGCGAGGTCAAGGGCTTCGATCTCGATTCCTATTTGCGGGCCAAGGAGGCGCGCACGATGGACTCCTTCATTCACTACGGTATTGCCGCCGCTGTGCAGGCCGTTCAGGATGCCGGGCTGCCGGTCGGCGAGGCCCTCGAAGACGAACTGGCCACCCGCATCGGTTGCGTGATCGGCTCGGGCATTGGCGGTCTGCCAATGATCGAGGCGACCCACGAGGAACTCACGAACCGTGGTCCGCGGCGCATTTCGCCGTTTTTCGTTCCCGCGTCAATCATCAACATGATCGCCGGGCATGTCTCCATCCGTTTCGGCTTCAAGGGCCCCAACATCGCCATCGCAACGGCCTGCACAACGGGTCTGCATTGCATCGGCGAGGCCGGGCGCATGATCGAATATGGCGATGCCGACATCATGGTCGCGGGTGGCTCGGAAGCGACGGTCTCGCCGCTGGGCATCGGCGGTTTTGCCGCGATGCGCGCGCTGTCGACCCGCAACGATGACCCTGCCACCGCATCGCGACCGTTCGACCGCGATCGGGACGGCTTTGTGCTCGGCGAAGGTGCTGGCGTGCTGGTGCTCGAGGAGTTGGACCATGCGCGTGCCCGCGGTGCCAAGATCTATGCCGAACTCGCCGGTTTTGGCATGAGTGCCGATGCCGGCCACATGACGGCGCCGAATATGGACGGCCCACGCCGCGCCATGCTGAGTGCCTTGCGCAATGGCGGCATCAATGCCGATCAGGTCGACTACCTCAACGTTCATGGCACCTCGACGCCGCTGGGCGATATCAACGAAACAAATGCCATCAAGGCGGCACTGGGCGAACATGCGCACAAGGTCGTTGCCAACTCGACCAAATCCATGACCGGGCACTTGTTGGGCGGCGCTGGCGGCATCGAGTCGGTATTCACCGTGCTTGCGCTGCACCATCAGAAGAGTCCGCCGACGATCAACATCTTCAACCAGGATCCGGAGTGTGACCTGGACTATTGCGCCAACATCGCGCGCGACATGAAGATCGACGTGGCCCTGAAGAACAACTTCGGCTTCGGTGGCACCAACGGAACGCTTGCATTCCGTCGCGTCTAGCTGCGCATGCACCCGAGCTGCGACTGCTTCAATCCATCGGCACCTCAGGAAACATGCACCAAGCCCCACCGGTCGAATACCCGTTGGGCAATAACCGGACCCTGAACCGGGTTGCCAGTGCGGCCTGGCTATTCGTCACGCTGATCGATCTGCTCTGGCTGTACCTGGCCGACTCACACGGGTGGCGCCTCTGGTTGGGCCTGGGTGCGACGCTGCTGCTGGGAGCAGTTGCCCTGCGCTTGCGACCTGCGGCTTGTTCCGGGGCCCTGCACTGGGATGGCAGTGGCTGGGCACAACATGACGGTGCGACCGAGGTCGGCGGCGATGTGACGGTCCATCTGGACCTTCAGTCGGCCATTCTGGTGGCCTGGGCGCCCGACGCCGGCCGTGCGACCTGGTGCTGGCTGGAGTCGGCGGCAGATCCTTCCCGCTGGCTGGCGTTGCGGCGCGCCCTGTACACCCCTCATCGTGCCGGCCATGCGCAGGGCGAGACGGCCGGACGCGGACCGGTCATGCAGGCATGACGGACGAAACCAATCCGGATGGCGCGGGAACCTCCCCCGAGGCGCCCGACAGCGACCGGATGCTGGTGGCCCGCACCGTGGCGGGCGACAACCGAGCATTCGAGTTGCTGGTGATCAAGTACCAGCGCAGAATCCAGCGCCTGATCGGGCGCATGGTGCGGGATGTTGATCTGGTCGAGGACATTGCCCAGGAGACCTTCATAAGGGCCTACCGGGCACTGCACCAGTTTCGCGGCGATGCGCAGTTCTATACCTGGCTGTACCGGATCGCCGTCAACACCGCCAAAAAGGCTTTGATGGACCTCAAGCGTGATCCGACGGTGTCCGAAGCGGCATTTCGTTCATCTGACACGGAAGATGAAACTTCCCGGCCCGGAAATGAACCAACCGCAGACGAGACGCCCGAGTCGGTGCTGGCGGCCAAGGAAATCGGCGCCATGGTCAACGCCGCCATGGAGGCGCTGCCGTCCGATTTGCGTGACGCATTGGTACTGCGTGAGATTGAAGGTTTGAGTTACGAGGAGATTGCCGTGGCCATGAACTGTCCGATCGGTACGGTGCGCTCGCGAATTTTCCGCGCCCGCGAGGCGGTGTCAGTCCGGATCCGCCCGTTGCTGGAAAACCAAAGTGGCAAGCGTTGGTGATGGCTGCCGAGGAACATGATATGCAAGATGACCCATTAAGTGAACTGGAGAAGGTGTCGGCATTGGCGGATGGACAGTTGGACGAGGCCGAATTCGATGTGCTGGCCGGCGCGCTGGCCAGTACGTCGCAAGCCCGCGCGGCCTGGCATTCCTACCATGTGATCAGCGACGTCCTGCGCGCCGGCGCTCTGCCCGATTGCTCCAGCGACATGGCCTTTGTCGCGCGCTTGCGCGCGCGAATGGCGCAGGAGCCGGCAGCTTCTATGCAACTCGAGGTGGCGACTGTGGGAGAAACGCGCATGGCGCCTTTGCGAGTGCCGGCGGCGATAGTCCGGGTCGGTCGCGTGGGAGGGCGCGGCGCCAACGACCCGGTGCTGCGCTGGCGCTGGCTGGCGGCAGCCGCGTCGTTGGCCGCGGTTGCGGTACTGGGCTGGAGCATCACCAAACCCGGAGCTGATGACGCTGCCCATCTGGCTGATGCCAGGCCGGTGCTGCCGCAGCAAGCGGTAACCACCGAGACGCCGTCGGTAAAGGCGCCGGTGATGATGCGCGATCCACGGCTGGATGAACTTCTGGCGGCGCACCGCCAGTACGGCGGTGCGTCGGCATTGCCGACGGCGGCCGGTTTCCTGCGCAATGCCACGTTCGAGCAGCCTGAACGCTGATCGTTGCCGCGATGTTCCGCCTGCCTCTTTTATTGCGGCGCCAGCTCGTGGCCGTGCTGGCGGTCATGGCCGCGGCGCTGCTTGCAGGCGACGTGCGCGCGCAAGCGTCTGCACCCGCGACGAGTTCGGTGCCAGCCAGGAGCGGCGACCTGAGCATCGCGCAATGGCTGACCCGCATGCATGGCGCCTCGCGCCAACGCAATTACATCGGCACCTTCGTCGTGTCGTCGGGCGCCAACATGTCCAGTGCGAAGATCTGGCATGTCTGCGAGGGCGATCTGCAGGTCGAGCGGGTCGAGTCGCTCAGTGGCGAGCCCCGCTCGACATTCAGGCGCAATGACCAGGTCATCACATTCCTGCCGCACAGCCGCACTGCCGTGGCCGAGAAGCGGGAATCGCTGGGCTTGTTTCCGGAACTTCTGCGGGCGACCGATCCGTCGATCGATCAGTTCTACAGTGCCCAGGAGGCGGGTGTCGAACGGGTCGCGGGACACGAATCCGACATTGTTCAGCTCAAACCCAGGGACAAACTGCGATTTGGCTACCGCATCTGGAGCGAGAAGTCGTCGGGCATGCTGATGAAGGTGCAAACGTTGGACGTCGACGGCACGGTGCTGGAGCAGTCGGCGTTCTCCGAATTGCAGATGGATGCGCCGGTCAGCGTATCCAAACTGACGCGGATGATGGACAACACCGAGGGTTATCGGGTCGATCGGCCGGCGCTGGTGAAGACGACTGCCACGGCCGAGGGCTGGGCCATGAAGAATCCGGTTGCCGGGTTCCGCCCGATGTCCTGCCAAAAGCGGCCCGCGCCCGGTGACGATGCCGGCAAGGCCGGTGGCGCGATGCAATGGGTGTTTTCGGATGGACTTGCCTCGGTCTCCTTGTTCGTCGAGGCGTACGACGCCAGACGCCACAAGGTGGAAGGCGTGATGGCTCTGGGCGCGACCCATGCCCTGACCCGGCGCCTGAGCGACAAATCGGGTGAATGGTGGCTGACTGTGATCGGCGAAGTGCCGATCCCTACGCTGGCTGCGTTTGCCCAGGGTCTTGAGCGTACGCAGTAAGTCCCCAAATGCCTGCGGATTGCCGCGCGGCGTTGCCGTGCTACGACGCTTGCGAGCCGGTGAGGCCATGGGAATGGAATTATTCTTGAAGGGAATGAAGATGTCGAAGGTCAACTGGATGAACATGCGTCGCTGGGTGGTTGCGATCGCCGCTGGCGGCATGCTGGGATTTGTCGCGGTGGCGCCGGCCGTTGCGCAGACGCGTGTTTTGCCGGATTTCACCGATCTGGTCGAACAGGTTGGCCCGTCGGTTGTGAACATACGGACGATGGAGAAGGTCGCGGCGCGTCCGCGTGGCGGCAACGGCAATGGCATCGACGAGGACATGCTGGAGTTCTTCCGCCGATTTGGCGTTCCGATTCCGAACGTACCACGCCAGCAGCCAGGTCCGCGTCCGAATCGGCCGCAAGAGGAAGAGCAACCCCGGGGTGTGGGCTCAGGCTTCATCCTGACCGCTGACGGCTACATCATGACGAATGCCCACGTGGTCGATGGCGCCGACGAAGTTCTGGTGACGCTGACCGACGACCGCGAATTCAAGGCGCGCATCGTCGGCGCCGACAAGCGCACCGACGTCGCAGTCGTCAAGATCGACGCGACCGGACTGCCTGCGGTCAAGGTCGGCGATGTCGGTCGACTCAAGGTCGGTGAATGGGTAATGGCCATCGGTTCGCCATTTGGACTGAAGAACACCGTGACGGCGGGTATCGTGAGCGCCAAGCAGCGCGATACCGGCGACTATCTGCCTTTCATCCAGACCGATGTGGCAATCAATCCGGGCAACTCGGGCGGGCCGCTGATCAACATGCGCGGCGAGGTGGTCGGCATCAACAGTCAGATCTACTCCCGTTCGGGCGGATTCATGGGCATCTCGTTCGCCATCCCGATGGACGAGGCGATCCGGGTTAGCGACCAGCTTCGCACCTCGGGTCGTGTCTCGCGCGGACGCATCGGCGTGCAGATCGACCAGGTCACAAAAGAAGTTGCAGAGTCGATCGGGCTGGGCAAACCGACGGGTGCGCTGGTGCGCGGGGTCGAGACGGGTTCCCCGGCGGACAAGGCCGGTGTCGAGGCCGGAGACATCATTCTGCGATTCGACGGCAAGACGATCGATCGCCACAGTGATTTGCCGCGACTGGTCGGCAGCATCAAGCCTGGAACCCGCAACAGCGTCACGGTGTTCCGACGTGGCAGCACCAAGGAGCTGAGCATCCTGATCGGCGAGGTGGAGCCCGACACAGTGGCGCAGAAGGCGGCTGAACGCGAAGACAAGCCGAAAGCGTCTGCCGCGGGGCAGGCGCTGGGCCTGGTGGTCAGCGAGTTGACGGACGCACAGCGCAAGGAACTCAAACTCAAAGGCGGTGTGAAGGTCGAGTCGGCCACTGATGCGGCGCAGCGTGCGGGTATACGCGAAGGCGATGTCGTCGTCGCGATTGCCAACGCTGAAGTCGGCAGCATGCGGGATTTCGACGCCGCATTGGCCAAGGCGGACCGCAACAAGCCGATCAACATCCTGTACCGTCGCGGCGATTGGGTTCAGTACGCCGTCATTCGTCCGGAACGTTGAGCGCGTCAGCTGGGTCATCCGGCACCGGGAAAGTCCGGTGCGCTGGCGGGTTATTCGTTGGTTTGCCACAAATCGCGCGCCCTGGTGTCGACAAAATAGGGTGCTCTTTGCGGGAACTAAAAGTTTGCGGCTACTGACTTTTCCGGGTGATGCCTTGAATTTGGTTAGAATGGCGGGCGGCGAAGCGGGGTTTTGGGTATATCGACAGATCTTTAGTCCACGATATGGGATGGTCAAGACGAACCCCACAGCCGATCCACAGATCACCCACAAGTTGTTCGACAGCTTTTGTCAAACCTGTTAATAAACTGTGAATAGATTTCCTGTTGCTGCCCTGCAACGACTTGTTTTTCCTGCGCGAGGTCTGGGCTTTCGGGCCTTTTTGCCTACAATGAAGTTCCAACTATCGCAGTTGCCAATGATTGTTGGTTCA
>JBDTMH010000254.1:0-6331 GCA_039934375.1 Burkholderiaceae bacterium
ATGTTGTCGAGCACGCTGAATGCCGAGAACAACGCGCCATGCTGGAACAACATGCCGACCCGGCTGGCCGCGCCGAAATCCGAAAGTTGCGCCGCCGGACGGCCGAGCACACTGACACTGCCGCGGGTCGGAACCTCCAGACCCAGGATCGTGCGCAGCATCACGGTCTTGCCGCTGCCCGATCCGCCCACCAGCGAGACGAGTTCGCCACGTTCGATGCGCAGATTCAAGTCCTGGTGGACGACGATCTCGCGCCCGGCAACGCGGAACATCGACCATAAATGGTGGATCTCGACCACACCCGGCACAGTGGCTTCGGCCTGCGTGGGGACCTCGTACGGTTGCGCGTAAGGTGGATTCACAAGGCGACCTCCGTGCTACGCACTGCGGGATTCGCCTTGGGAGCGGCCCGGCGGCTCACTTGACGACCCTCCGTGCTACGCACTGCGGGATTCGCCTTGGGAGCGGCCCGGCGGCTCATATTCCCACGTCCTTGAAGACCACGGCGAACAGGGCGTCGACCAGGATCACGACGGTGATCGACGATACGACCGAGGCGGTCGTGCCTTCGCCCAGGCTTTCGGTATTGGGCTTGATGCGCAGCCCGTAATGGCAACCGACCAGCGCAATCAGTACGCCAAACACCATGGCCTTGCTCATGGCCAGCGTCAGGTTCGCGACTTCGACCGTGGCGGGCAGCGCAGAGATGAAATATGCCGGCGTAATGCCCATGGCCAGATCGGCAGAAAGGATGCCTCCCAGCAGCGCCGCCAGCGTGGTCCAGACCGTGATCAGCGGCATCGCGATAGCCATCGCGATGGCGCGCGGCATCACCAGCCGGTAGCCCTGCGCGATCCCCATGACGCGCATCGCGTCGAGCTCCTCGGTAACCCGCATGACACCGATCTGCGCGGTAATCGACGAGCCCGATCGCCCGGCAATCAGGATCGCCGCCAGCACCGGTGCCAGTTCTCGGATCAGCGCAATGCCCAGCACGTCGACGATGAATGCGTCGGCGCCAAACTTGCGCAGTTGCTGCGACATCAAATAAGCCAGCACGACACCGATCAGGAAGCCAACCAGCGCTGTGATCGGCAAGGCTGTCGCGCCAATGCGGTACAGCTGACCGGAGACGTCGCGCCAGGGGCCCTGCCGTGGCGCGCGCAGCAGGCGACCGACGTCGAGCAGCAATTGGCCGATCAGCGCCACCAGGTCGCGCACATGGTCGACCACCTGGTAAACCATTTCTCCCAGCCGCAGAAAGCGCTGCTTGGGCGTCAATGGCTGGGCCGACGGCGGCGCCACGGAAAATCGCGCGACCCGGTCAAGCATGGCACGCTGTGCCGGCAAGGATTGCACCTGGGTCGGCCATTGCTGGCCCCAGGCATTCCACAGGACCTGCGCGCCGGTGTGGTCCATGCGGTCCAGCGAACGCAGGTCCCAGCGCGCCTGCGCCCGTTCCTGTGGCGCAATGCTGTCCATGAGCCGTGACAGGTTCTGCCAGACACCGGGCTGGGCCAAGGCGGCGGCCGACCAGCTGCCGACCAAGGTCAGCTGCCGGCCGTCCGGGCCGGCCTGGCTGTCGATAAGCGGACGGGTTTCATCCATGGTGGGAACAGGGCCGATCAAGCGGTTTTGCTGCAAACTGATGCCTTGCGATAGTACCCGCACAATATGCAAGGGCTGGCACTGTCCGGCAGCGCGGGCGTTCGATCCTCACCGGGGGTAAATCCCGATAGCCGTACACGGGATCGGCAACTACAGTGGATGCACTCGAAAGGCGTCGTTTCCGGCGACCTGAATGAGGACCCTGGAGACGACAACAATACGGTGGCCACCCTTGGTGGCACCACCCGAAAAAGGCGCTGGCAACCCCAGCGCCTTTTTCGTGTTCGGCAGCGAAATCAGGGCGCCGCGCCCGGCCACGGCATGTCGGCCAGCTGGCGCGGCTTGCCGATCGGCGGGCCAGTGTGACCGAGGCGCGTCGCGGTGATGTCTTCCTCACTCGGATATTGGCCGAGCAGCCAGTAGTCGAACACCCTGCGCGCGATCGGAGCTGCCGCCGCGGCACCGAAACCGGCGTTTTCGACAATCACGGCCACCGCGATCTTCGGGTCGTCGGCCGGCGCATAGGCCATGTACAAGGCGTGGTCGCGCCGGCGTTCCTCCATCTTGGAGGCGTTGTATCTGGCGCCGGCAGCGATACCGACGGCCTGCGCCGTTCCGGTCTTTCCCGCCGACGCATACGGCGTGCCGATAAACACCCGACTCGAGGTGCCGTCGGTGGCCACCGCCATCAGGGCGCTCTTGACGATCGCCAGATTGTTGGCACTGAAACCCAGGTCCTGCGCGGGTGCCGGCGCCACCGGTACGCGCTGGCGGTGCAGCGGCTCCTGGGTTGCGATGACGACCTGCGGCTTGTGCTTGATTCCGTTGTTGGCCAGCGTCGCGGTCGCCTGCGCAAGTTGCAACATGGTGAACGCGTTGTAGCCCTGGCCGATTCCCAGCGAGATGGTCTCGCCGGCGTACCACTTCTGCTGGTCGGCCCGCTTGTAGTAGCCGGCTTTCCAGGCCTTGCTGGGCAATACGCCACGCGACTCGCCCTGGATATCGATGCCCGTGATCTGCCCAAAGCCCAGTGGTGCCATGAAGTCGTGAATGGTATCGACACCCAGATCGTTGGCCAGCGAGTAAAAGTAGACGTTGCTCGACTTGACAATGGCCGCGCGCATATCGACCGGTCCCAGTGGTTCACCATGGCTGCGGAACTGGTGTCCAGCAAAGGTCCAGACGCCGTTGTCCTGGATGATGACACTGGGCGAGCGTGTGCCAGTCTGCAGTGCCGCCATCGCCATGAACGGCTTGTAGGTCGAGCCCGGCGGATAGGTGCCGCGCAGGGCCCGGTTCAACAATGGCTTGTCGATCGACTCGTTCAAGGCCTGCCAGCTCTCGTAGTCGATACCGTCGACAAACAAATTGGGGTCAAACGTGGGTTTGCTCACCAGGGCCAGCACCTCGCCCGTCTTGGGGTCAAGGGCCACCAACGCGCCACGGCGGTCCCCGTATAGTTCCTCGACCAGCTTCTGCAGCCGGATGTCGATCGACAGCACCACGGTATCGCCGGGCGTTGACGGAATGCTGGAGAGCTTGCGCACCGCCCGCCCGCCCGCCGAGGTCTCGACCGAGTCGACACCGGTGATGCCATGGAGCTGGCGCTCGTAACTCTGCTCCACGCCAAGTTTGCCGATGTATTCAGTGCCACGGTAGTTGGCCGCGTCCTCCGAGTCGTCCAGCCGATCCTTCTCGTTTCTGTTGATGCGCCCGATGTAGCCGATCACATGGCTTGCCAGATCGCCATACGGGTAATTGCGGAATAGCCGGGCCTTGAGCTCGACACCGGCAAACTGGTATCGCCGGGCGGCAAATCGCGCCACCTCATCGTCATTGAGCTTGGTGCGGATGGGCAAGGACTCGAAACTGCGCGATTCCTCCTGCAACTTCTTGAACCGGCGCCGATCGCGCGACGTGATTTCTACCACTTGCGCCAGGGCGTCGATGGTCTTGTCGAGATCCGCCACCCGCGATGGCGTGATCTCCAACGTGTAGGCCGAATAATTGTTGGCCAGCACGATGCCGTTGCGGTCCAGAATCTGGCCGCGGTTCGGCACCACAGGAACCACCGCGGTGCGATTGCTCTCGGCCTGCGCCCGCAAGTCGTCGTAACGCACCACCTGCAACACCACCAGGCGGCCCACCAGTACCAGGAAACACAGCAGGACGACGATTCCCACCACCAATACGCGCAGGCGAAAGCGGGCCAGATCGGCTTGTACGTTGCGCAGTTCGGTCATCTCGGGCTTGTCTCCACGAATCCGGTTCAGGCGTGCCTGTGCTTCACAACGGCCGGTTGGCGTCCGGGTCGGGGGCGCGGCGCTGCGGCGCCAGCAACATCACGCTGGCAACCGGCCACAGCAGCGCCTCGATCACCGGCGACAGAAAAATGCTCAAACCCGGGAAGTCGCCGCCGGCCAGCATCTTGACGGCCAGGCTGATCAGTTGCGCCACCACAAACAAGGGTAGCACCTGAACCGACTGTGACGGCACCGAAAACCACAACAGTCGACGGTGAATGGTGATGGCCAGAAAGCTCAGCACGGTATAAGCCAACGCGTTGGCCCCCATCAGCCCGGCCTGGTGCACATCCATGAACAGGCCAAAGATGAAGGCTACACCGATGCCCACCCGCAATGGCTGGTGCACGCTCCAGAACACCAGCACCAGCGCCAGGATATCGGGAATCCATGGCGCGCGACCCCACAAGCCGATGTTCTGCAGCATGTTGAGCAGCAAAGCGGCCAGCAAGCTGCCCCAGATGAACAGTGGGTTGGCCGGCAATAGCAGTTGCTGGCCCCGGCGCATCATCATGTCAAGTCTCCCATCCTGTGAGTTTTCAAGGACGGACCGTCCGCGCGAAGGCTGGAACGGAGTCTTCGGGGCGGGCCTCGATCTGGCTGTTTACCGGCCGCAGCACCATGACATGGCTGATACCCCGCACCTGTGCCAGCGGCGTCAGGCTGATGCGCGCAAACACGGATTCGCTGCGCCGCTGCACCTGGTTAACCCGCGCCACCGCCAGTCCGGGCGGATACACGCCATCGACACCGCTGGTGGAGAGCATGTCGCCAACCAACACGTCGGTATCGGCCGGCGTGAAGCGCAGCTCAAGCCCACTGGAGGCTGCGGTCAGGTCGCCGAATGCGACTCCGCGAACACCGGTGCGCGTGTTCAGCACCGGTATCGCCTGATCGCCGTCGGTGATCAGCGTGACCTCGCTGGTCGGCCCGTAAACCCGGGTCACCTGGCCCAACACTCCGAAGGCATCGATCACCGGCGAACCGGCGACAACGCCGTGCAAGGTGCCGCGGTCGATGACGATCTTGCGACTGAACGGATCGGCCGCGTCATACAGCACTTGAGCCGCCATCGACGGTGCCGTGATCCGTTGGCGCAAGGCCAGCAACTGGCGCAGGCGCTCGTTTTCGAGCAGCAACTGATCGACCTCCTGGGATTTGACTGACTGGAGTGCCAGCGTCACCCGCATGGCCTCGGTGCTGGCCTCGGCCGATGCCAGGCTCTGGAAATAGCCTGAGCCGCCGCGCACCCAGATGACCGGCTGCAGCACCAGCCACTGGACCGGGTACAGAACTTCGGCAATGGCGGCACGCAGTGGGCGCACGAAGCTATAGCGGACATCGGCGACCATCATGAACAAGGCCAGTGCGCTGCACAGCGTGAGCTTGGACAACGCCGACAAACCCTGGCGAAACAGGGGTGGCGGTGTTCTGTCGAGGGTTCCAAGCGGCATGGCGGCCTATTGTCTCTTGTCCGGGCCGGCCGGATCGACCGAAACCCGAAGAAGGTCACGATTGGGCGGGCTTCGAAGCAATGCGCCGACTCCGTGCGCGGCCGGGATCCGACATCCGGCCCTTGCAGCGCCTGGGCAGGATCGGCGCGTCAACCGCGGCGCCGCCGCTGCAGCCTATTCGGAGGTGAAAATCGAGACCGAGCGGTCCCAGTGGTCGAGTGCGATACCGCAGCCGCGTACGACGCAGGTCAGCGGATCTTCCGCCACCAGCACCGGCAATCCGGTCTCTTCGGCCAGCAAACGGTCCAGGTCGCGCAACATGGCGCCACCACCGGTCAGCATCATGCCGCGGTCGGCGATGTCGGCGCCGAGTTCGGGCGGCGTCAGTTCCAGCGCGTTCTTGACGGCCGACACGATGTTGTTGAGCGGGTCCGTCAGCGCTTCGAGGATCTCGTTGGACGATACCGTGAAGCTGCGCGGCACGCCTTCCGACAGGTTGCGCCCACGCACTTCCATTTCCTTGACCTCGCTGCCCGGAAACGCGGAACCGATCTTTTTCTTGATGGCCTCGGCGGTTGGCTCGCCGATCAGCATGCCGTAGTTGCGCCGGATGTAGTTGATGATGGCTTCGTCGAACTTGTCGCCGCCAACCCGCACGCTGCCTTTGTAGACCATGCCGCTGAGCGAGATCACGCCAACCTCGGTGGTGCCGCCGCCGATGTCCACCACCATCGAGCCACTGGCCTCGCCGACCGGCAGCCCGGCGCCGAGCGCAGCAGCCATCGGCTCCTCGATCAGCTGTACGTCACTCGCGCCGGCGCCCAGCGCCGACTCCCGGATCGCGCGGCGTTCGACCTGGGTCGAACCGCAGGGAACACAGATGATGATGCGCGGGCTAGGCCGAAAGATGCTGCGCGGGTGCACCATCTTGATGAATTGCTTGAGCATCTGCTCGGTGACGGTGAA
>JBDTMH010000255.1:0-6199 GCA_039934375.1 Burkholderiaceae bacterium
GACCTTCATTCGTAGCTGATCTTGAAGATCAGATCGATCGCGCTTTTCTCACCGGTACTTGCACGCAGCGAGAAGCGCTTGGACAGGTCGTAGAAGATCGAGAACGTGCCCAGCGTGCCGGCCAGGCTGCGCTCATAAGTCACGTACAAGTTCTGCGATATGCGTTTGCCCAGTGTCAGTGTGGCGGCGCTGGCGCCGTTTGAACCGCTATTCGATGCGCCCGAGACCGACAGCTCGTCCAGACCGAGTCGGCTGGCGATGCCGCCCGAGCTGTCCTGTCCTCCCAGCAAGGCCATCGCCGCCTGTTGCAGTACCGCCGCTTCCGCGCCGCCATTGGCTGCTGCCCGGCCCAATACAAGCCATGCCAGTTTCTCGGCTTCGGGCAGATCCGGCTCGGCATACAGGCGCACCCGCGGCAGCAAGGCGTTGCCGGTGACCTGCACGCCCACCCGCTGCGTCAGTTGGGGCCGTATCGCCAGGATGTCGAGCGACGGGTTGTCATACGACCCGTTGAAGCGCAACAGCCCGCGTTCGATCTCGAGCTGCTGGCCATAGGCTTTGTACTGACCGCCGACGGTACGCAGTTCGCCGGTCACCATGGGCACCTCACCGGGCCGCATGCTGCTGCGCAGTACGAGTTCGCCCGCCACGCGGGTGTCGATGCCACGGCCGCGGATGTGGAAATCGGATCCGAGGTCGAGCTTGACCAGCAGGTCGCCGACCACAGCTTCCTTCGGGTCGCCGCCAGCACGTGCCGTGACCGGCACCGGGGCAGGCGCCACGCCATTTGCGCGGTCGGCCTTGCCGCTGCCGTTGTTGCTGTTGCCGCGGTTGTTGCCCCCCGCATCGCGGCGCAACACCACGACGTCGGCGCCCAGGCTGGGCGCAGTCTCGTCGGGCAGGATAAACAAGGCCTGGTCGACCGTGAGCGCCCCACGCACCTGCAGCTTCGACTGGCGCAGCGCCGCCTGCAGCGTGCCGGAGACCGCGAGACGGCGATCGGCCCGCGCCGACACCCGCAGCGCCTTGGCCACGGCGTCGATCTGCAGATCGATTCCTGCCAGTGTCGGGGCCGACGGATCGCCGTTGGCCTGCCAGGTTGCGACGCCGGTGGCCGTGAGCTCGCCGCCGCTCTTGCCGCCGGCGCCTTGCAGGCTGAATGCATCGATGCTCAGGCGCTGGCCCTGCAAGGTGGCGCGCAGCTGCCCGTTGCCGAATTCGATACCATCCACCACCGAACGCAATGCCATTTCGCGTGCGTCGAGATGGCCGTCCCACTGGGGGGCACGCCGCGTGCCGGACAGGTCCAGTTTGGCGTCGACGGTGCCACGCACGCGCCAGCCCGGCGGCGCCAGCAGCGACCAGACACCGACTTGCGGCATCTGCGCGCGCACGGTGCCCTTGATCGGGCTGTCAGGCGACCACTCCCAGCCCGCGTTGGTGTGGGTCAGCCGTGTCGAGAGGTCAGCCTGGGCATTGCCGGCGCGTTCGCTGTCCCAGCGAAAACGGGCACTCACCGCGTCGCCATCGCCTTGAAGCTCCAGTTGCAGCGCGCGGATGCCTGCGTTGATGGTGCTTGCCGCGGCATTGCTGCCGGTACCGATGGTGCTGTCTGTCTGTACCCGCAGGTCGCCGCTACGCCGGCCCAGGCTGGCCCGCACAGACAGCGTTTCGGCCAATGTGATGTCCCACTGGCCATCGAACACCAGGTCGCCACTGAGACCGGCGGACGCCAGGCTGGTGTCGCCAAGCAAGGTCAACCAGGCCATCGGCAGCCCGCGCAGCGCACCTTTGCTGGCCAACTCGGTGCGGCCACCGCGTTGCCAGGTGATCGGCTGCCAGGCCAGCTGCGCCGTGCCGGGAGCCGGGCCGACCAGGTTGGCCTGGGCCGCACCCACGAGCAGAACAGGGCTGCCGGTGCCGCCCGGGCCGGGGGCGGTCCACGACAGCGCGAACGGCTGGTTCAGCGACACAGTCCACGGCCCCGGCAACTGGGTGTCCCGAGCCTTGACTTGCAGCTGGGTGACACGCGCTTGCCAGTCTCCGCGCGTATTGCGCCCGCCGCTGGCCTCGGCCTGCAGTTGCGCCTGGGAACTGCCCCGTGTCACGGTACCGGTCGCCGAAAGGACGAGCGCATCGATGGCGCCAGAGAGCCGGGCGTCGACGGCGTTGAGCTTCAGCCATTGGTCGGCAGCTTGACCCTGCTGGCCAATGGTTAGTTGCTTGATCTTGATGGCCGCATCGATCGTCGCGCTGCCACTGCCACCAGCGCCGCCCGTGGTGAGCGCCTGCCAGCCACCGCGCCAGCGCAAATCGAGGTCGGCGCCGCCACGGATGTCCAGCGAGTCCAGTTGTTCGGGTGTCATTGGAAGCCGGGCCAGCCAGCGGCGGGTGGCGCTGGCATCATCGAGCTTCAGCGACAGCACGCCATTGCCGTCGCGCGCCGCTATGTCGCCCGAAACGCTGGCTTGCACCCCGGGCGCGCTGAGTGCGAGACGACCGCGCGCGGCTCTGGTCGACGGCTGCACGTCAATCCGTCCGTCGAGTCGGGCGTCCCGGGTGTGGATGTTCAGTTTTTCGAGCCGCAACCAGCCATCGGCCCAGCGCCCCTTGGCAGTGGCGGACTGCAATTGCAGGCCGCGCAGCGGTGATTTGCGCGCCTGCTCGGCCGCCGGTTGCAGCGTGGCGTCGAAGTCCACCCCGTCCTTGGCCGCCACCGCATTCAACGTGCCATCCAGGCGCACCGGGTCGAGCGTGCTATAGGCCTTGGAGAGGTCGACCCCCTGCAGCTGCAGCTGGCCCTGCCAGCCCGAGGTCGCGCTCAACTGCCGGGCGTCGGCCAGGCGTGCCTGCAGGCGCACGCGTCCGCCAGCGGCTTCAGCGTTGAGTGACTCGATGCGCAGACGACCAGCGCCGTATTCGACCAGTCCCTTGACGCTGGCCAGCGGCAGACGCCCCTTGTCCCACGGCCCTTCGTCGCGGTTGATCAGGTTCAGTTCGGCCAGCCAGTTGGGCCCTGCCGGTCGTACCCAGGTGTTGCCGGTCAGCAGCGTGCGGGGTGCCGCCGGCCACAAGGCGGCGAGGTCGAGCTGGTTGAATGAGGCCTGGGCCCGGATCACCGGCTGGGGCGCCCAGGGATTGACTTGCGCCGACAGGTCAACACGCATGGCGCGGCTGCCGGCCAGTGCGGCGGAATTGCCAGGACCGGGCTGGACCAGCACCTGCAGGTCCAGCCGGGGTGCCATGCCGGCCAGCGGGCCATTGGCGCTGGCTGTAGCGTCCAGCGCGATCGTCCGGCCATCGCCCACCGGTGCCTGGACCTTGCCCTTGAGTTGCAGATCCAGTGCCATCGGCAGGTGTGCCTGCAACTGCAGCTTGCCCTGGTACTGCCCCTGTGCGACGTGGACCTGTTCGATCTGCAACTGGTGGGTTTGGCCCAGATACTGGTAGTGGGCCGCGAGTCCATCGGCCTCAAAGGC
Organism: Burkholderiaceae bacterium; assembly: GCA_039934375.1. Taxonomy (GTDB): domain Bacteria; phylum Pseudomonadota; class Gammaproteobacteria; order Burkholderiales; family Burkholderiaceae_C; genus CAISIP01. The sequence goes on from JBDTMH010000255.1 coordinate 3,480, forward strand.
AATCGCACCGGTCAACTTGATGCTATGCACCGCCAGCGTGAGGTCGATATCCAGTGGCAGCAGAACTTCCGGCGGCGGTTCAGGCGCGGACGGGGCTGCGACTCGCTGGTCGTCCACGACCAGTTCGGCCAGCGTCAGTGCCGTGACGCGCAGACGCCGGCGCAACAGGTCGAGCGGTTGCCACTCAAACCGGACGTCATGCGCCGACACCGTCAGTCCGTTCGAGCGCCAGCGTAACAGTCCGATTTGGCCGCCCTGGCGGATGCTGCCCTGTACCTCCTGCACTTCGAGTGTCTGGCCGGCCGGCAGATAGGCTGGTGCTTCGCGCAACGCGGTTGCCAGCGAGCCTTGGGTTCCGCTCCAGATCCAGGCCGCAAGTGCCAGCGCCAGCGCGGCCACCAGCAGCAGTTCGAACAGCCAGACCAGCGGAAACAGCAGCCGGGACAACACACGGCGCATCAGAATGTGAACCCCACGCTCAAGTGCAACCGAAAGGCCTTCTTGTCCAGGCCATAGGCCAGATCGAGCTGCAAGGGTCCGACCGGGCTGCGATAACGCACACCGGCGCCGATGCCCACCTTGGTGTCGAACTGCGACGTCTTGTCGGCGACCGCGCCGGCGTCGATGAAAACGGTGCTCTCCCATGGGCTGGGCAGGCCGTCCACCAGAATCGGGCGTTGCCATTCCAGGCTGGCCACGGCCAGGTAACGCCCGGGCACCACGACGCCATTGGCCTCGGTGGCACCGATGCTCTGGTAGGCATAACCGCGCACACTGGCATCGCCGCCGGCCAGGAACAGCTGCGTGCTCGGAATATTGGCACTGTCCTTGGCGACTACGGCTCCAGCCTGCAGGCGCAGTGCGATTCGGCCGGCACGGGCAGTAGCTGCGCCGATGTCTGTGTCCTTCGAGCGGTCCAGCGACCAGATGCCGAGCCAGTTCACGCGGCTGCGAAAGAACGGATCACGCTGGCCGCCCAGCGTCAGACCGCCGCCCACCTCGACGCCCAGCCCATAGCCATCGGATGGATAAGGCAGGCGGTCAAAGCTGCGCTGGGTCCAGGCATAGTTGGCGCTGATGGACTGCGCGGTTTCATTCAGGCCCGTCGCGCTGGTCGCGGCCCGGTCATATTGCAGATAGTAGTTGCGGTCGATTCGTTCGCCCAGTTGCAGGCGCCCGGCGCGCAGTATCTGGCTGCGGACCTTGACGCTGGCTACATCCTCGTTCTTGAGCCGTCCGAGCACCGACCAGCGCCAGTTGCCTTCGTCGGGCTGCGACCGCAGCTCGCTCTCTACCGAACGGGTGTCGCCGTCCAGCAGAAACTTGGAGTCGGCGCGCCAGCCGATCAGCGGCAATTGCAGGTTGGTATGTTCGACCGAAAGGCGCAGTCCGCTGTCGGTACTCACTCCAACGCCGAGTTGCAGTCGGTTGCGCGCAGCTTCACGCACCGTGACCAGAATCGGAGCCGCCTGTGGATCGCCGGACGGGTCGAGCTCCATCACGACCGAATTGAAATAGCCGCTGTCCTGCAGCCGTTGCTGCGCCTCAAGCAGGCTGGTCTGGTCGTATTCGGCGCCGGGTTTCAGGCGGGCGATCCGCTGCACCAGTTCCGGCTCGTAACGCGCCAGACCCGAGATCTGCAGACTCCCGAAGCGGTACAGCGGGCCGGAATCGAGCGTTACGCCGAGCCGTGCCGAGTTTTGCTGCGGATCGATCTCGGCCCGGCTCGCCGCAATGCGCCCGAGTGGATAACGGCGTGCCGCCAGCTGGCGCAACGCCTGGGTCTTGGCGTCGTCCCAGCCCTGCTGCGTGAAAGCTTTGCCAGCCGGCAAGGCCCAACGCTGTTCGATGGTCGTGCGCTGGTCGACCGCTTGAAGGTCTTCGGCGATGGCGCCACTGAAGCCGACCTGCGCAGCTGTGACCATGGTCGGTGGGCCGGGTTGCACCACGATGCGCACGATGCGGCTCGCAGCCCCGGGTCCGCCTGTGCCGGGCACGCGCGAGATTTCGACCAAGGGCGAGAAATATCCGAGCGTGCCCAGCAGTTCACGGGAATTGCGATCGGCGGCGATCTGCAGCCGCTCCAGCTCGTTGTCATCGAGGTCGGCGAGCGCGCGATATCGCATCAGCTCCAGATGGCGCAGCAGGTAGGCCTGCACCTCCTTCGGAGCCTGGATCTCGACCGCGAAAGCCATTGCGGTCTCGCTGTCGGCCGCTGCACTGGCCGCCGTATCGGGCGCAGTTGCAACATCGGCAGCAGCTAGTGCCTGGACAGGCACGCTGATGCAAATGGCACAGGCGACAAACGCCCAGGCACGCAGCAGCGCGCGACCCCATGGCTTGCTCATGGCCTATTTTGACAGCAGGCGCATCGCCTCTTCCAGACCCTTGATGGTCAGGGGATACATGCGATGGCTCATCAGCTGCTGCACCACGCTGATGCTCTGGCGATACTGCCAGACCCCCTGGGGCTCCGGGTTGATCCAGACGAATTTCGGAAAGGCGCCGGTCAGCCGTTGCAGCCATTCGGCGCCGGCTTCCTCGTTGTTGTATTCGACACTGCCCCCTGGCTGCAGGATCTCGTACGGGCTCATCGTCGCGTCACCGATGAAGATCAGCTTGTAATCCTTGTTGTACTTGCGGATGATGTCCCAGGTGGCGAACTTCTCGGAGAAGCGGCGCCGGTTGTTCTTCCACATGAAGTCGTAGACACAGTTGTG
>JBDTMH010000256.1:0-6195 GCA_039934375.1 Burkholderiaceae bacterium
TCATCCAGGGCCGGGGCGGCCAGGGTGCGCAGACCGCGGGCAACCTGCTCGCGCACGCGTTTTTCGCGGCGGGCCGGCAGGTGCAGGCGTTCGCCAGTTATGGCGGCGCACGCCGTGGCACGCCAGTGAGCTCCTACTTGCGCGTCGATGACCGGCCGGTACGCCTGCGCTGCGACATCGAGCGCGCCGACGCCATTCTGTGTTTCGACGCCAGCCTGCTCGAAGGCAGGCTGCTCGCCGCCGCGCAGCCGCAAACCATGATCGTCGTGAATTCGGCCCGCAGCTCGGACGAATTGCGCCATTCGCTGCCGGGCTACCGGCTGATCGCGGTCGATGCGCTGGCGATCTCACGCGCGCAGGGCCTGGGCCGCATCGTCAATTCGGCGTTGCTCGGTGCTCTGGCGCGCGCCATCGGCAACCCGCCGCTGGCGGTGCTCAAGCAACTGCTGCTGCAGCAGTCACCCAAACTGCAGCAGGAAAACGTCGCCGCCTGCCACGCCGGTTATCACAGCGTTGACGACGCGCTGCTGGAGGCATCACGATGAACCACCCGAGCATCTGGACCACCGGAAGCACCGAGGCCATCCACACCGGCACCTGGCGTGCGGCGCTGCCGCACTACATTTCCGCGCCGGCGCCCTGTCACCAGGCCTGTCCTGTCAACGGCGAGATCGCCGACTGGATCGGACTCGCGCGAAAGCGCGACTGGCATGGCGCCTGGGAAGTCCTGACGCGCCACAACCCGTTCCCGGCCATTGCCGGGCGCGTCTGCCACCATCCGTGTGAGAGCGCCTGCAACCGGGCCGGATACGACTCCGCGCTGGCGATCTGCAAGCTCGAACGCACGGTAGGCGATATCGCACTGGAGCGTGGCTGGGCCTTCGAGCCGCCAAGGCAGGAATTGCACACCCATGTGGCTATTGTGGGCGGCGGCCCGTCGGGACTCTCGGCCGCTTACCAGCTACGCCGGCGTGGACTGCAGGTGAGCCTGTTCGAGGGCCGCAGCACACTGGGCGGATTGATGCGCCATGGAATTCCGCCTTACCGGCTGGCACGTGACGTGCTGGACGGGGAAATCGGGCGCATCGTGGCACTCGGCGTACAGGTCCACACCCACCATGCCATCGCCACCAGCGAGGAGTTGGCCCGACTGCGCGCGCGGCACGACGCGGTGTACCTGGCACCCGGAGCCCAGCGGCCGCGCCGGTTGGCGCAATTGCCCGAACAGGCGCCCTGGCTGATGGACAGCGCGCGCTACCTGGCGCTGGCCAACGACGGCCATGCGCCGGCACTTGGACGACATATCGCCGTCATCGGCGGCGGCAGCGCGGCGCTGGACGTCGCGCGCAGCGCGCGACGGGCGGGGCATGACGTGACCATCATCGCACTGGAAGCCGCGGCCCGGATGCCGGCGCAACACGAGGAACTGGTCGAAGCCCGCGAAGAAGGCATCACGCTGATCGACAGTGCCATGCTCAGCACGGTACAGCCGCAACCCGGCGGCGGACTGCTGCTGGAATGCCAGCCGGTCCATTTCGAGGCCGGATCGACCCGCGGCCAGTTCACCATCTCGCCGCTGGCGCTGCCACCGTTCTCGGTGCAGGTGGATGCGATCATTTCCGCGGTCGGTCAGGAGCCGGAACTGGACGGGTGGGCCGACGGCTGCGCTCGGGCCGGAGGCCTGCTGCAGACCGACACGCGCCAGGCCACCAGCGCCGACGGTGTCTGGGCCGGTGGCGACGTGTCCAGCATGGCGCGCTTCGTCACCGAAGCGATCGGCATGGGCAAACATGCGGCTATCGACATCGCGCGCCGTCTGCAGTTGAACACGCACGCAGCGCAGCCACTCGAAGCCGCCATGCCAGCCAATCCAAAACCGACTACACGCGACGACGCAGCGCGGCCGCAGACCGTGACGCTCGAGCGTATCGCCACCACCTACCACCCGCCAGCCGCCCGTGTGACCGAAGATCGGCTGGCGCCCGCAGAGCGCCTGGCCAGCGGCGACGAGGTGCAACTGCCGTTGTCGATCCAACAGGCGCTGGACGAGGCCGAACGCTGCTTCTCCTGCGGCCAGTGCACCCATTGCGACAACTGCCTGCAGTACTGCCCCGACCTGGCCATCACCCGCACTGATGGCGGATACGCCGTGCTCAGCGACTACTGCAAGGGCTGCGGCATCTGCGTGGCCGAATGCCCGACCGGATCCATGCTGATGCAGGAGGAACTGCGATGACACAACCAAGCGAAACGCTGTCCGAGTCACGCGTCGGCATCGGAGCCAGCCCTGCCATGCTGCTGACCGGCAACCACGCCGCTGCCTGGGCCGTCAGATTGGCGCGGCCGCAGGTGGCGCCGCTGTACCCGATCACGCCGCAGACACCGATCCTCGAACTACTGACCGACTTCCAGGCCGATGGCTCATTCGACGCCGAAATTCTGACCCCGGAGTCCGAACACTCGGTGTTGTCGGCCTGCATACCAGCCTCGCTGGCCGGTGCCCGTGTGTTCACCGCCACCGCTTCGCAAGGCCTGCTGCTGATGCATGAACTGCTGCACTATGCCAGTGGCGCCCGCGCACCGATCGTGATGGTGAACGTGAACCGCACCGTGGCCTCGCCGTGGGCATTCTGGCCGGACCAGACCGACAGCCTGGCCCAGCGCGACACCGGATGGATCCAGTTCTATTGCGAAAGCGCGCAGGAAGTGCTCGACACGGTCATTCAGGCGTTTCGCATCGGCGAGCAGGTGCAACTGCCGGTGCTGGTCAACCAGGACGCGTTCTACGTGTCGCATGCGCTCGAGCCGGTCTGCGTGCCCACGCAGCAACTGGTCGACGACTACCTGCCGAAATATGCGCCCGTGCACCGGCTCGATACGACGCTCGGTCAATCCTGGGGCAACGTGGTCACCCAGGACATGTTCTGCCGCCATCGGCAGGACGTCGAGGCGGCGATGTCCGACGCGCTGGCTGTGGCACAGGACGCCGACCGCCTGTGGAGCGAACGCACCGGACGCAGTTACGGCCTGGTCGAGCGCTACCGCTGCGACGGCGCCCGCGTCGTCGTGCTGGCCATCGGCAGCATGTGTGGCACGACACGCGAAGCCGTCGATGCCATGCGCGCGGCGGGCCAGCCGGTGGGTATGCTCAAACTGCGCCTGGTCCGCCCGCTACCGGTGCAGGCGCTCAGGGTGGCGCTGCAAGGCGTGCCCGATGTCATGGTGCTGGACCGCAACCATTCGCCCGGCCTGGGCGGCATCCTGCACCAGGAACTGCGCGCTGCCCTTTACGGCATGCCCGGGGCCCCGCATGTGCACGGCTTTCTCGCGGGTGTCGGCGGTGTCAATGTCTCCCCCGAATCCATTACACAGATGGTGCAAATCGCGCTGGCCCAGGAGCCGCCGGTGCAATCCGAATGGATGAGGCCTTCCTATGCATAAACACGAACTGCCCACCACGCCGATGCTTTGCTCGGGCCACGCCGCCTGCCCGGGCTGTGTCGAAGCCTTGTCGGTGCGCCACCTGCTGGCGGTGATCGGCCCGGACGCGATGGCGGTCATCCCACCTTCATGCATGGCCATCATCGCCGGACCGCAACCCTACAGTTCGCTGCGCATACCGGTCTATCAGCCCACGCTGGAGTCCAGCGCCGCCGCCGCCTCCGGACTGCGCCGGGCACTGGACGCACAAGGCCGCCACGAAACCCAGGTCATTGTGCTGGCCGGTGACGGCGGCACCTACGACATCGGCTTCCAGTGCCTGTCGTCGGCGGCCGAACGCAACGAGAACATCCTGTATTTCTGCCTCGACAACGAAGGCTACATGAACACCGGCGCGCAGAAGTCGTCGTCCACCCCCCACTTCGCCCGCACCGGCTCCACACCGGCCGGCAAGTCCACACGCAAGAAAAATCTGACCGAGATCATGGCGGCGCACCAGGTCCCGTATGCAGCCACTGCCAGCATCGGCCACCTGGACGACATGATTCGCAAGGTCGAGAAGGCCAAGGCGATACGCGGCTTTCGCATCATCACGCTGCTGGTGCCATGCCTGGACGGCTGGGGCCTGCCAGACGACGGTGGCTTGCGTGCGGCGCGTTATGCCGTCGAATCCGGCGCCTTCCCGCTCTACGAGGTCGAAGACGGCAGTCGCTACACGCTTAACCACACGCAGCGCACCCGGCCGGTGGCCGACTATCTTGCGCTGCAGCGGCGTTACCGCCACCTTGACGCCGACACCACCGACAAACTTCAGACCGAGGTCGACCAGGCCTGGGATCGATTGGCGCGACAGATCAGCATCAGTCCACCGCGTTGCGCCGCTGGCGCGTCACCAATTGCAACATGGTCGCCAACGTGATCGAGCCGAAGGTGGCGCGCGCGTTCTCGTCGATCTCGTGCAAGACACTGTCCAGCGCCACGTCTACCGCCGTCGCCTGTGCGCCATCACGTCGCTGACGGGTCGACGCACCGAGATCCTCGAACAACGCGATGACGTCCATCAGCGTGATCCGCCGTACATTACCGGCAAACCGGTAGCCACCGCCGACACCCCGCACCGACTCGACGATGCCGGCATGCGCGAGTTCGGCCAGCACCTTGGCCAGATGGTGCGGCGAGACGCCGTACTTCTCGGCGATCACGACCGCCGGAATATGGCGCTGCGGGTCGGCCGCGAACTCGATCACGCTGTACAGCGCGAGCATGGTGTTGACCTGCAGCTTCATCGCGTCGTCCCGCGCGAAGCTACCGACGGCGAACCCAGGTCCATCTCGAGCGGTATCAGCGGCCCGGCCATCATTCCCTGGCTGCGAAAGAACGACAGGATGACGATGTTGTCGCGCGACAGAAGCGTGCGCAGCTTGCGCACCCCGGCGCGACGGAAGGCCACCACCAGCGCCTCCAGCAGCAGCGTGCCGACACCGGCCTGGCGCGCTTCGGGTGCCACGTCGATCGCGAATACCCAGCCACATGGCGGTGAACCGAACTCCCAGTCGCGGACCTCGCCAATCAGGAATCCCAGCACGGCATTGGCGCGCAACGCCACCAGAAATTGCCGCACCTCGCCGGCGCTGTGCACGCCGTATCGTCGGTAAACACGCTGCCAATAAAGCCGCTTCTCCTGGCCGGTGACAGTGGCATCGATCGCAATGACCTGATCCAGATCCGCACGGCGCACCGGACGGACCTCGATCGCGTCCGGATCGACAGCTTGCACCGGTCCAGACAGCTTGCGCGGCGCCACCGCGCGACGTGGGGAAGTGAATGTTTTGGTCAAAAAGCTGTTCTAGATTAAGTCAATACCCGCATTCCGGTACCAGAATGACTTGGGCTCCCGGAATTCTAGCCGCGCCGGGGCTTGGCGGGCCATTACGGCGCAAGGCGGCAACTCTGTCGGAGACAAGACCATGCAACACATCCGTCCCACCATGCGCTGGGCAAGTCGGCTCGCAGCAGCCGCATTCACCCTCACTGTCGGGTTTTCCGCATCCACCGCGCTGGCACAGGAGCCGATCCGCATCGGGTCCTTCCTGTCGTCCACCGGTCCGGCCGCGTTCCTCGGCGATCCCGAACTCAAGACGCTCGAACTGTATGTCGACCGGCTCAACGCCGCCGGTGGCGTGATCGGGCGCAAACTGCAACTTGTGGCTTACGACTCCACCGGCGACGCCGAAAAGGCACGCACCTTCGTCAAGCGGCTGATCGAGCAGGACAAGGTCGACATCATCATCGGCGGCTCAACGACCGGCGGCACCATGGCCGCGGTGCCGCTCGTGGAAGCCGCGGGCATTCCCTTCATATCTCTGGCAGGTGCCGTCGTGATCGTCGAGCCGGTCAAGAAATGGGTGTTCAAGACGCCCCACACCGACCGCATGGCCTGCGAGAAGATCTTCGCCGACATGCAGACGCGCAAGCTGACCAAGGTGGCCCTGATCGCCGGCACTGGCGGCTTCGACAAGTCGATGCGAGCCGAATGCCTGAAGGTGCTCGGCCAATACGGTATTGAGGTCGTCGCCGATGAGACTTACGGCGCCAACGACACCGACATGACAACCCAGCTGACCAAGATCAAGGGCAGCAACGCGCAGGCGGTGCTGAACGCCGGATTCGGCCAAGGTCCGGCCATCGTCACGCGCAATTACCGCCAGGTCGGCCTGACGCTGCCGCTGTACCAGTCGCACGGCGTCGCGTCGC
>JBDTMH010000257.1:0-6193 GCA_039934375.1 Burkholderiaceae bacterium
CGCTGCGAGCGCTGCGAGCGCGGTGTGCTCGCAAGCCCAGAGCTGTTGGCTAAGGAACCAATGATCAAGTAGCCGCCGCACGACGTTTAAGGTGATTTTGTTGAAACTGCGAATCGAATGAACTCCTCATCGAATTTTGGTGGCAATTTGAAGCAAAGCTTGGGGCATTCCACCGTCTTTTGCTCACGCTGATTCACACGGTTTTTACACGGATTCCCTGAAATCTGTGCTGCACTTAAATTTGCCGTAGGTTCAAATCCCCCCAGCTCCATCAGTGAACACCAAATTGCCGTGATCGAAAGCCTCGTGCAGATGGAAGCTTGCCTGGAGTCTTTTATGTCTTGGCCTTACCTTGAACAAGCGGCATCCTCATAGCAATCAGTAGCGTATTCCTAAGTAATTGATTTTATTTATATATGAGCGATTGCAAATCCGATCAGCCCGGTTCGACTCCGGGTCGCGCCTCCAGTACTCACGCCATTTTCATGCTATTGGTTCTGCAGTTCAAGAGGTAGGCAAGCTCTGGGTGCCTGGCAACCACGAAAATTCCCGGTGCAAATAGGGCCGCGAACCCTGGCACATCTGGTACCCATACGACGCAAGTTTGCGGCGCCAGCTTGTGGGTTTTCCTGTCCTGGGTAGCAATGGCCGCGCGGCGCAGCGAGCTGTGGCCAGGACCCGGGTCGCATGCTTGCGGTGGTATCCGTGAGTGACAAGAACTCGTCACGTATCGACTTCTCGCTCGGCGCAACGTTGCGGTATCTGCCTCCAATGGCCGCGCAGGAGGCAAAGGCGCCGGCGCGCCGGAGATGGCCAGAGCCATCTGGTGCACTTCGTTTTCCAACTACAGGATTGACGAAATCTGTTGCTGCCTGAGATACTGGCAGCAAAGAAAATCATTCGCCGATCGCTCTTTGAAGTACATAGCCATGACCAAAAAGAAGATTTCCGTCGATAGCGCACGCAGCTTCGTCGCTGGAGCCTCCATCCTGGGGACCACACGGGATGCTGTTGCGGCAGGAGCGGTGCAACTTGCGCTGGATTCCACGAAGAATCAGGCAACGGTGGTCGGATCGGGAGTTGTTTCGTTTGTCAGCGGGGTAACGACCGAACGCCGCCAGGCGATCATAAATTCTTCTCTTCTGGCGCAACTCGTCGCCAGAAAGAAAGTCCCCGATCCCGAGAACATCAAGGATTGGTACGCGGCTTATTTCGACACGCTTACCAACATCGGATGGGTGGTGCAAGACACGGGTTTTGCCAAGTACCAGGAGTCGAGCGAGAACTTCGATGCCCACAAGGCGATTCTTACGGTGGCAGCCACGCTGTTGGGTCCGGCATCGACGGCGCTCGCCATCGTCACGTCCACGTTGAACGCACTTCAGTCGATGAACGAATCCAGCCCATGGATCACGATTTTCAATCGTGAGAGCCAGATTGCGAAGTCCGCGCGTTTTCAGGTCGGCATTGCTGAACAGGATGCTGAAGGTCAGTTTTTTGTCAACTTGATGGCCTTTGTGTTGGACGCCAAGTCCAGCGTCACGCAGGTGCTTTTCTTCAAGGCCAAGAAGAACCAGGTCAATCTGGAACAGTATTCAGCGCGCGTTACCATCAACAGTGCCGTGCTCGAAGGTGTGCGCGAGGCGATCGCCAAAAAACTCGTGAACCACTCTAGCAATTTCATCAGCGGATTACCCGACCTGGACTGATGAATGCGCGCCATCAGCGTGTATCTCATTCGCTTCCCATGCGCGAGCCTCAGTGATGGCGCCGGTCGGCTTTACACCATGCCTTTAGCCGGACGAGAGGCGTCTGCACCGTCAGTTTCTCCGTTGTGGGTGCAAGCAGCGAATAACGCCGAAGCACAGACCTGACGTGGTCGAACAAGGAGTCCCAGAAGCGCGTGGCGGTCACCCGGCCAAGCAGGTCGGCGTAATCCTCAATCAGCTTCGCCAAACGTCCCGACAGGTTGCCGGCCGCAAGCGCCTCGTAGAGGGCCAGTGCTATCGCCCCAGCCTTACTCCAGAAATCGGGCTGGTCACGGTTTCGCTTGCCCAGTTTGGCTGCGACGAACTTCCATCTTGCGGCCGGCGAATCTACTGCGGCAGCGGCGGCATCAAGGGCTACCCTCGATGCCAGACAGTTCATGGCCGGATAGAAGACATCAGAGTGTGAAGTGATGACAAGTCGCAGTTGACAATACTGACTTGCAATGCGAAGTGGCGCGCCCCATTACCCTCATTCCACATGCGGCCTTCAGCAGCCTCGTCCGTCAGAGTCCAAGCACGGCCTTGGCGCGTTTGAGGTTCTGCAGGCGGTCGTCCAGGCCGTTGAAGCCCCCGTTGATGCGTTTGGTGACCGCCTTGGCGTCGTCCATTTCGGCCAGTTTGTCGACTCCGCGGTCCTTCCAGAACCAGCACGACACATCGACCGCGACGACGGGGTCGGTGGACAGGCGCTCTGGCTGGGCTATGTAGTCGATGCCGGCGAACTTGCTGTAGGCGGCGTAGTTGGCGCGGCCTGTCAACTGGATCAAGCCCCGTCCCTTATATCGCCTGCCGTCCCCGGCATGTGTATTGCCCAGGTCGGTCCGACCCTCGTAGGCAGCGCCACTGGCGATTTCCTCGGTGTACAGGAATGACATCGACTCGTGGCCGAGCTGGGCGATGAAATGGGCCATCTGCAACGGCGAGGTAATTCCGTACTTCACCATGCCGGTCTTGAGCGGTGTGAAGTTCAACTCGATCCTGCTTTTTGTCGCCAGCGGCAACACGATGGCCAGCTTGTCCTTGGTCGGTCCGGCGGGCAAACCTGCCAACAGGGCGGCGATTGTAGCGTCGCCCGGTGCCACCAATGCATCCGATTCTGGCAGCCCCATGACCGCCGTCTCAAATGCCTCGATGCATTCGAGGGTTTTGAGGCCGATACGCCCATCAGAGTCCAATGCCAGTGGCTTGGGGTCGGGGAAGCGGTGGAGATTGAGATTGAGCAGTATCTGTATGGCGGCAACGTCGGCCAGATCGTTGCGAGCACCGCGTCCTACCGAGCTTGAAATACACATAAGTTCTCCTGCTGGTTTGTGGCTGTGCACAAGACGAGAAGCGTAAGGGCCGGCTATTGGTGTGTCAATAAGTCTGGGGCTGCGCGTGCACCTGGATTGGGGTGGGCCATGTAGTATTCTGAAACACCAACAGAAAAAGCCCATGATGCGCCAGCGTTACCGCCGTAAATCCGGTCAAGCCGTGACCGCCATTCGCCTGCAGCTGGAATTCGACGGCTTCACCTACCGCAAGTGGGGTGCGGACCAGCGTGCCCAGGCGGGTGACTGGCTGGTCGAACACGATGGCGAGGTGCACACCGTGGCGGCCGACAGCTTTGCCCGGACCTATCAGGCGGTCGGCACCGGACGCTGGCTCAAGACCACGCAGGTCTGGGCCGAAGCCGCCACCCAGGACGGCAGTGTGGCGACCAAGGAAGGCCGCACGCATTTCAAGGCCGGAGACTGGCTGGTGTCCAACGAAGCCGATGGTAGGGATTCATATGCGATGAGTGCCGACAAGTTCCCGCAACTGTATGAGCTGGATCCGGGCGATGTGTCCGCCAATGTCAAACCATCGACTGGCGGCCGACCATGAAGCGCGCTTTTGTTATCCGTAGGTTCAGCGTCAAAAATGACGCCGCAGGCCAACCGGTCGACTTCGAAAGGGTACACACACACCCATTGCACCGGCATTGGAACGCTGCTACCTGACTGGCGACACAACCGCGTAACACCGCCTCGATCTCGCGCAACATGCGCAGCGTCAGAACGCCGCGCAAGCCGCCGCCGTCCAACGCCAGAATGCGTTTCGGGACAGCGGCAGGCTCGAGATGCTGTGCGAAGCTTCGCTAGGCCATGGTTGCGGTCTGTCTGTCTGACTTGAAGGTTTGAACCCTGACGCTGTTCAAAGGAAGACCTCAATATCCCCTCAACACCGCGCCCGTTGCTCGTTTCGACGCGGAGTTTCTATTTTTTGCCGGACCTGGTTTTGCTGGCAGGCGCCCGCTTCGCAACGGCTTTCTTGCTCGCCGTGCGTCGCTTGGCAGTGGCGGGCCTCGGCGCTACGGCGAAAGCGGCTGGCATGTTCGCTGGCCGGTCGGCTCGGCTATTGCGGCCGGGGTGCAGGCGTTTCGCCAGGTCGAGCAGCCGATCGGCGATTCTGCGCAGCGGCAAGCGGCGCTTCGGGTCACCGGTGAGCGACAAGGCATCGGCAAAACGCGACAGCAACTCCATCTGGGACACCATCGAATCGATCTGGGAAGGCTTTACGATCACGTTCGACAACGACAACTCGTAGGCGTCCGCAACCTCGTTCAGCACCGCCAGGCCGGCGTCCCCGGTGGACCCCAGCGTGCCATCCAGCATGCGTTCCACCAGCAAGGCGTCGGCCTGCATGATTTTGTCCCACGGGTCATTGTCGGGTGTATTGGCCTGCGCAGCGGCATTGCCACACTGGCGCGCGACTTCGATCGCGGTGGCGCGCGGCGAATCCGCCGCTTCGGGCGCAAGCGCCTCTATCGCGAGGCGATTCAGCGCCAGATAGGGCGAGAACTGACCGCTGCCCGGATTGTGCTCGGCGGCGCGGTAGGCCGCCGAACTGGCCCCCAGTGCCGCGGTCATTCCCTTCACGGACACGGCCAGCTCTGCGGCGCTGGCATGCTGCCCCAGGATCCTTTGCGCATGCAGGCCAGCGAGGCGCTTGTAGGCGCTTCCCAGCAGTGCGCTGCGTTCTGCATTGAATGGCGGGGTCAGCGTGGCCCCGGTTTGCGCGCGTACCGATAGCAGCGTGTTGAGCCCGTCCAGTCGGCCAATTGCGGTCTCGATCAGCGCTTGCCCCGACTCGCTATCATCCGCGGTACCTGTGCGACCACTCAAAGTGCCCATGCGTTCGCCCAGCCGTGCTTCGATGTTGGCGAGTTTCTCGATGTCCCTGATCGGCACCTGGCCGACATGGTCCTCGGCCTGAACCGCCAGCAAGTAGGAAGTGCGCGCTTTTTCGAGCAGGTTAAGGTCGTACCAGGTGGCGCCGAGGGCCGACTGCAGCTGCGGAAAATCAAGCCATCCGGGAGGGCAGCGTCCTTTCAGCAACCGCTCGATACGCTGCGCCTGCGCGCGCGAGGCACGTTCGTCCTGGCGATCGCGTTTGCGCGACAGGTCGGCGCGGATACGTGCCAGTTCGTCCAGCAGTTCCTCGGGCGACGCGTAGGCATCATCGATGTCCGGCCCTCCGGCCCCATCGGCGCGGGGTTCGGCCAGCCAGCCTGGTTCGCCATAGGCCTGGAACGCCCCCCACGTGATGTCGCTTTTGTCCAGATCCCAGACCACCTTGCGCGCCTCGAACACGGCGTCGCCGAAAGGCCGTCGACGCAACAGCAGGTGTTCGTAGAACGCCTCGCCGAAACGTTGTGCCTTGTCGTCGCTGACCGCCCAGCCAGCCACCACCACGCAGCGCACGCCGATGTCAATCAACTCGCGCGAGACGCTGGCTGCCAGCTTGTTGCCTTCGCGTCCGAACTCGACCTTGCCCAGATGGCAGCAGTTCAGAAAAACCACCTCGGGCACGGTTTCCATGGCCGCGATCTCCGCCGCCGTGATCAGCAATCCGTCGGAAAGTACCACGCCGCTGCGCCGCAAGCCGTCGTTGTGCAGCAGGTCGAAAACGCCATGCGCCGAGATATGCATGAAGCGGTACGGGCGCCGGTACAGCGCCGCCAGCACGTCCTTGGCAGGGGCCTCATCGCCGATTACCTGCACCACCTCGTAACCCAGGCCCTGGAACACGGCCGCCACGGCAACCGCTTCGGACTCCGCGCCCGGCAGCGCAGGCGGGGCGGTCATCGGCCGCTGGGGAGTGCCCGGAAAAGCCTCGACGAAGCCCTGAGACGACGGGTTGCCGATCACCAGCGCGGTGCGGTCTATGCCCTCGCGCACCTGGCGCCTGAAGTTGGTGGACGACAGTTGGCGGACGACGGCCGTGCGCAACGCCAGCGGGCGCTTGTCGTCGTCCTTGCGCAGCGGGTCGTCGGCCAGCATGAGCTCCCAGGGCAGGTTGGCTGTGGCGCTGTCCACCACCAGCACGACCCGGTCAAGTTGACGCGCGGCTTCCTTGAAGTCGTGCGGCACCATGAGCTGGAACAACATGCGGCCGAAGTC
>JBDTMH010000258.1:0-6187 GCA_039934375.1 Burkholderiaceae bacterium
CGCCCTGGTGGGACCGTGCCGGAGCGCCGGTGGACCTGGTGGTGCTGCAGGCCACCGTGCAACAAGGGCGGCATGAGTTTGAACCGGCGCGGCGCTTGTTGGCGGATGTCGTGGCCCGTGCACCGGATCATGCCCAGGCCTGGCTGGACCTAGCGGCACTGGCCCGCTTGGAGGCGAACTATCCGGCCGCCTTGCGTGCCTGTGACGCAGTCGCCCGCGCGGGTGCGTCCTTGTACGCCCAGGCATGCCAGCTGGAAACCCTGTCACTGCAAGGGCGCCACGCCCAGGCCACACAGGGGCTGCAGCGGCTGCTTGACGGCAGCCAGGAGGCCGGGCCCCGCAGCTGGTTGTTCTCGCTGCTGGCCGAGAGTCTGGAGCGGGCCGGGCGCGACACGCTGGCGTTGGAGGCGTACCGCAGCAGCCTGGCGGCGCAGCATGATCTGTATACGGCGGTTGCATTCAGCGATTTGTTGTTGCGCAGCGCTCAGCCGGAGCTTGCGTTGCAACTGCTGGAGCCCTTGCCACAGACCGACGCGGTAGTGCTGCGCCGGGCCTATGCGCTGCGCCGTCTGGGCGATGGGCGCTGGATGGCGCTGCGCGCCGAGTTGCGCAGTCGCAGCGCGGAATTGCGCCGTCGCGGTGACAACACCGACCTGCATGCCCGCGAAGCCGCGCTGGTCGCATTGTGGCTGGACGAGGATCCGCAGCAGGCGCTGGCGTTGGCCCGACGCAACCTGGAACTGCAACGCGAGCCGCTGGACTGGTGGATCGCGCTGCACAGCGCACAACAGGCCGGCGACGATGCGGCTTGGCGGGCGCTCGACCAGCAGCGCAAGGCCATCGGTCTGCATGACATGCGCCTGGAACCATCGAACGCAGCAGCCCGGCAAAGGCGCGCCAAGGACATGTCATGAACGCGTCCGGCGGCAGCCGCGTATTGCGTGCCTGGTGCATATCCGTCTTGCTGGGTGTGCTCGCCATGCACGCGGCCCTGGCGCACAAGGGCAGTGACGCCTACCTCGAGGTGCAGCAGCTCAGCGCCGTCGCCACGCGATCTGCAGGCGGGCCTGGCGCAGCGTTGGACCCGGTACGAGAATATCGCTTCGGGCTGTCGGTGGCCTTGCGGGATCTCGATCAGGTCGTGGCGGTCGATGCCGATGGTGATGCCCGCATCACCTGGGCGGAGCTGAAGAATGCTACGCCGCAACTGGTGCAGCTGTTCGACCAGACGGTCCTCCTGGAAACCGGCTTGGCCGGCCAGCAACCGGTGCCGCGCAGCGACATGTCCGGTACCCGTCCAGCGACGTCCTGCGCCTTGCACTGGCAGGCCGACGGCCTGGAGCGACGCGGTGATGGCACTTACCTGCGCGCCTTTGCCATTGCCCGCTGCGCGAACAGCGAAGCACTGCGGCTGCGGTACACGCTGTTTCGGGCGCAGGACGCCAACCATCGCCTGCTGGTCGCCGGTCGCATAGGCGGCGTCGATCTGTTGATGACGGCGTCACCGCAGCAGACCGCCGCCTTGCCACTGCGCGACGCCCTGCAACCGGGTGCCACTACGGACGTGCGCGCCAATACCGGGCGCCTGGCGACACTGCAGGGCTACTTTTTGCTTGGCATGCACCACCTGTTGCTGGGTTACGACCACCTGGCCTTTCTGCTCGCGCTGGTGCTGCCGCTGCGCCTGCGACTATGGCAACGGCGTTGGCAACCAGGGCTGGAGACGCGCGAGCAGACAGGCGTCGCAACGCCAGCGAATGCTGGTTGGCTGGCGCTGCTGCGTACCATCACCGCGTTCACGATCGGGCATTCGGTGACGCTGTTTCTGGCGACACTGGGTTTGACACAGGCGTCGCCGTCCTGGGTGGAGCCGGTGATTGCCATTTCCATCGCCGTCACCGCCGCACACAATCTGCGTCCTTGGCCGGGCTTGCGCATTGAATGGCTTGCGCTGGCGTTTGGCATGGTTCACGGCTACGGTTTTGCCGGCCTGCTGCAGGAGGCCGCCGCGCCAGACGGATTGCTCGGATGGGCCTTGGTCGGTTTCAATCTGGGCGTCGAAGCCGGGCAGTTGCTGGCCGTGGCGAGCTGGATACTTGTCGCGCAATGGGTCATGCGGCGTAGCTGGTATGTGCCGGTCGTGGTACGCGGTGGCTCGGTGTTGTTGATCGGCCTGGCGACGGCATGGTTCTGGCAGCGGGTCGCCTGAGCACGGCGGCCTTTACCGGACGTTGACGGACGCGTCGTCTCAGATACGCCGCGCGACGCCACTCCAGTACGGTTCACGCAGCTTGCGCTTGAAGATCTTGCCGGTATCCTCGCGCGGCATCGCGGTGACGAAGTCGACCTTGCGCGGCAGCTTGTAGCCGGCCAGCCGCGGCTTGAGAAACGCGATAACCTGCGCCGGGTCGAGATCTTTGCCTGGCCGCGGCTGCACCACAGCCGCCAGAGATTCGCCAAACTCGGCGTCCGGTATGCCGAACACTGCGCAGTCGGCCACCCCTGGCATCAGCTGCAGCACCGCCTCGATCTCGGCCGGATAGATGTTGACACCGCCCGAGATCACCATGTCGCAGGCGCGGTCGACGATGAACAGAAAACCTTCCTCGTCCAGATAACCGAGGTCGCCCATGGTTTTGAGGCCGTCCCGCTCCATGGTCTTGCGCGCGTTGTCGTTGCCGATGTAGCTGAAGTCGGCATACGCGGGCTGGTGCACATGGATCAGGCCGACCTGGCCGGTGGGCAACCGTTGTCCCTGGTCGTCGAGGATGGCCATCTCGACGCCCGGCAGCGGTCGCCCCGCCGAGCCCGGTTTGCGCAAGGCGTCCGCGCTGTCGAGCAGCGTCATGTAGCCCAGTTCGCTGGAGCCGTAGGCCTCATGGATGACCGGGCCCCACCATTCGATCATGGCGCGCTTGACCTGTGGCGGGCATGGCGAGCCGGTAGACGCCACGAACCGGATCGAGCCCAGGTCATAACGCCGGCGAATTTCCGCGGGAAGGGCCAGCATGCGCACATACATCGTAGGCACCAGGTAGGCGTGGCTGATGCGGTGGCGCTCGATCTGGCGCAGGGTGTCTTCGGCGTCGAAATGTGGGTCGATGAACAGCACGGCGTTTTCCAGCGACGCGCCAACGCTGTACGAGTTGGGGGCGCTGTGGTACATCGGTGCGTTGACCAGTGCGCGCATGCCAGGCGCAAACCCCAGCACCTTGCGCAATACCGCCTGGCCGCGTGCGATTTGTTCGCTGCTGGCTGGCGCGCGGCGAATGCCCTTGGGTTTGCCGGTGGTTCCCGAGGTGTAGAGCATGGCGCCACGCGCAGCACGTGCCTGTCCCGGATATTCCGTGGCCATCTCGCGCGCCAGCTCCCAGTCGGGCAGATCCACAGCTGATGTGACAGCAGGCGCGTCATCGATCTGGTTCACGAAAGCCGCGATTGCCGAATACCGCAGTTCCGTGAGTGTGTGCAGCAGGTCGGCGTCGGCCACGAACGCCTTTGCCTGGCAGTCGTCCAGAATGTATTGCACCTCGTCGGTCTTGAAATGCCAGTTGATCGGGCACCACATGGCGCCCAGCAGTCGCGTTGCCAGCATCAGCTCCAGCATCTGAGGGCTGTTGCGCATCAGCAGCGCAACCACATCGCCTTCGCCGACGCCAGCCAAATGCAGCACCTGCGCCGCACGCAGCACGCGGGTGTGGAAGATATCGGGCGCAATGGTCTGCTCCCGGAACACGATGGTCGGTGTCATGGCGCGCGTCCTGCCTGATCAATCGGGTGGCTCAGGGCTTCGGAATCCGGATGCGGCTGATCATCAGCGAGCCCGATACCGCAAACAGCAGCACCAGCGGGTGCAAGGACAGGCCGGCGATGGTCACCTCGCCAAACCACAGGTTCTGGCGCAGCGCGCCACTCCATGCAGCAATCTGCAACATCAACACCAGTACGACCGAGGTCGGTATCGGCGTTCCTTCAAAGTGGCTGACCTTGCCGCTGTCGTCGGACATGGTTTCAGCCGTCACGTTGTAGCGTGCCAGCCGCGACACGCCGCAGGCGACAAAATAGGCCAGCACGATGCGATCGAAGAAGCCTTGCATGCCGCTGGCGTAGGCCAGCATCGCCGGGGCCACGCCGAATGAAATCACGTCCGCCAGCGAGTCGAGCTCCCGGCCCAGGCTTGACGCCTGCTGGCGCCAGCGTGCGATGCGGCCGTCGAGGACATCGAACACCAGCGCGGACAGGATCAGTACGGCCGCGAAATGCAGGTGCCTGGTGGCGCTGGTCTGGACGAACGAGATCGCGGAAAAGATGGCGCCGGTGCCACACAAGGCATTGCCCAGCGTGAACCAGTCGGCAAGCTGGAACTCCCGGATCATCGAAAAGGGCTTGGTGTGTTTTTCGGAGGTTGGCATGGGATGAATGTAATGCCTTGGAAAGGTGCCGCGCGCCTTTTTCCCTCTCCGGCGTGTCAGAATTCATCCTGACTTTTGGATGACCCACCGATGAACACCCCCCACAAACACCCACCAGGGCGCGAGCCACCGGATCTGCCTCCCAAGCCGGAGCCCGAACCCGATACCAAGGTCGGCCGGCACCGAAGCCTGCGTTGGTTCTCTCGCGCGATTCAGGCCGACGCGGCTGACGGCTCAGTGCGGGTCGCCCGGCATGGTCGATTCGAAGATGCGGCGCTTGACCAAAGGCGGTGTGTCGCCGATGTGAAACGCCTGTTTACGGTCGCGCAGCGCCACATCATCGGTGGTGACCCGGTCGAAGCGGCGCAGGTGTTCGGTCCAGGACTCGTCGACGATCTGTTCGACATACAACCCCGGGTCGTTGATGTCGCGCAGCAGTTCCCAGGACAAGGCGCCATGGCGCAAGCGGCTGCGCCGGCTGACGCGCATCAGCGACTTGAACTCGTCGGCGCGAGCCGGATCGATCCGGTACTCGATCGTCAGCAAGACGCGTCCGGGGCCGGGCGACTGCTTGACGACCGGCACCTTGAACAGCGATGACGGCGTCAGGTCTTCCTCGGACTGGTTGTCGGACATCCAGCGCATGGCCAGCAGCATGGTGAGCACGCCGGTAATAGCAGCCGCAATCAGGCTGCCGGAAATCGTGTAATGCGTCGCAACCTGGCCCCAGATGGCGGCGCCTGATGCACTGGCACCCATGATGGCCATCTGGTACATGGACATGCCACGCGCGCGCACCCAGTCGGGCAAGCCAAACTGGGCCGACACACTCAAGGTGTTCGCCGTCGTGATCCAGGCCATGCCGGCCACCGCCATGGCGAGGGCGGCGACCACCGCGTTCGGTGCCACTGCGACCACCACCATCGCCAGCGATTGCAGCGCTGCACCGCGGAGCACCAGAGCGTCGCGCGGCCATCGGCTGCGCAGGCGCTGCATGTTCAGCGCCGCGACAATGGCGCCAGCGCCCATCGAGGCCAGCAGCAGCGTGAAGGTGCCGGCGCCCCCGTCGGGCAGGTCGCGCGCCACCAAAGGCAGCAATGCGATCAGTGCGGTCGAATGAAAGAAGAACAGGCAAATGCGCACCAGCACACCTTGCAGATGCGTCGACTGCGCCACGAACTGCAGGCCGACCCGCATTGCGCTGAGCAGCTTCTCGCGGCCCAGCGGATGGGGGGTCGGCACCCGCTTCCAGCGCGAAATGACGACGGCGGCCGATGCGGCCAGTATGGCGTTGAGCAGGAATACATAGGCACTGCCCAGGCTGGCGATCACGGCGCCGGCTACCAGCGGCCCGATGATGCGCGAGGCGTTCATCGACACGCCGTTGAGGGCCAGCGCGGCTGGCAACTGGGGACGCGGTACCAGTTCGGGCACGATGGCAGAGAACACCGGCCAGCGCAGCGCCAATCCGATGCCATTGGCAAAGGTCATGGCCAGCAGCAGCGGCGGCGACATCCATCCGGAAAACACGGCGCCACACAGCATCAGTGCAACCACGACGACCCATAGCTGCGTGAGCAGAAAGAAGCGCTTGCGATCCAGGATGTCGGCCAGCGCGCCACTGGGCAGCCCGAGCAGGAACACTGGCAGTGTGGAGGCCGTCTGCACCAACGCGACCAGGATCGGCGAGGTGGTCAGCGAGGTCATCAGCCAGGCTGCCGCCACGTCGTTCATCCACATCGAGATGTTGGCCGCCAGCCAGGTGAACCACAACA
>JBDTMH010000259.1:0-6149 GCA_039934375.1 Burkholderiaceae bacterium
CATGCTGCCAGCATCAGGCCGGCGGTGACGAATAGCGCCAGTCCCGCCGTGACCACCTTCAAGCAGCGGGTCAGGCAACTGACACGCCGATCAGGTGGGCGCAGCATGCCCGAGGTGGCGCAGCGACTGCGCCCCTATGTTCTGGGTTGGAAAGCCTATTTCGGTTTGTCCCAAACGCCCGGGGTCTGGCGAGAGCTGGACGAGTGGCTGCGGCACCGGTTACGGGCAATTGAGCTCAAGCATTGGAGGCGCGGCACGACCATCTTCCGCGAACTGCGGGCGCTGGGCGCCTCTCAAGGGGTTGCGCGGCGAGTAGCGGCAAACTCCCGAAGTTGGTGGCGCAACAGCGCCAAGCTGCTCAACAGCGTGTTGACAATTGACTATTACGATCGACTTGGAGTACCCCGGCTCTCATGACCTCAACTCCTCGAACCGCCCGGTGCGGACCCGCATGCCGGGTGGTGTGGCAGGGGCGCAGCCGACAATGGCTGCCCCCTATGCCGATTCAGTGCGGCGGAGCTGGTCGGCTACATCTCGTGCGACAGCACGGTCGACCTCTCCGAGCCCATCGTCATCTCCAGCGCAATGGAGCAATGGGGACTGCATCGCGAGATTTTCCGTCCAGCCGATTGAACCTGAACCTACTGGGCGCGATGGCGCCGAAGTGCACCGGCGCGTTGCCGGGTGCCTGGATGGAACGATGTCGTCACGTCTGACCCGAAATGCCGAGTACGTCGACCTCGTCACGGCGTAGCAGTTCCTTGAGCAACGGCGGCTCGAAGTGGCGCTTGACCGTGATGGCGTAAAAGTTCTCGATCAGATCGGGGACGACGCAATATTCGACGAGCTGGCCGCTGGACAGCTCGTCACGCACCACCACCGACGGCAGCAGGGCCACCGCATCCGAGTCGCGCGCGAGCAGGCGCAGCAAGGCCATGTCGTCGACCTCGGCCAGAACTTGGCAGCGCAGACCGTGTTGCTCGCACAACAGGTCGAAGCCGGCGCGGATGTCGCTATCGCGGCTGGGCAACAGCATTGGCACTTCGGCCAGGTCCTGCGGAAAGCGGAATGCGGCTCGCTTCGACCTGGGCCGGCCCACCAGGCTGACGGGCTGGCGCGCGATGCTGCGGCAGCGCCATGGATGATCGGTGTCGGCGTGCACGCGCCGGTTCGACAGCACCACGTCGAGCGTGTGAACGCGAAGCCGTTGCAGCAGTTCTTCCAGGCTGCCGGATTGCAGCACCAACTCGATGTCGCTGCGTGTCAACAGCGGTTTCACGAAGTTCTCCTGGAAGTTGCGTGACAACGTGGCCACCGATCCGATGCGCAGCACCTGTCGTGTTTGCAGGCCGCCATCGCGCAGCATGGCCATTAGTTCGTTGCCCGACGTGAAGATCGACTCAGCGTAGGTCAGTGTCATGCGGCCAGCCTCAGTGAGCTGCAGCGTTCGGCCCACCCGGTTGAACAGCGCGTGCCCGAGCTGCTCCTCGAGCCGCTTGATCTGCGTGGACAGCACCGACTGCGACACATGCAGCCGGGTGGCAGCACGCGTCAAGTTCCCCTCCTTGGCCACGGCCCAGAAGTAGTGGAGGTGATGGAAATTGAGTCGCGACATGGCTTGTTATATCTGTTTTGTGGAACGTTTTGTAAGAAACAATGAATTTTACGGAATCGAAAGTCGGCGGCATAGTCACGGCAACTCTAGCTTGCGAGATCTGCTTTATGGAAACGACCCTCTTGGAACTCTCACCCTGGCGTGCCGCGCTGCTGGCGGGGTTGCCGCTGCTCTATGTAGGCGCTGCGGCAGTTGCCGCGGTAAGCAGCGCGCGGCCTGAAATCGGCTGGCGCGTGGCCCGCTGGAGCGCAAGCCTGGCGTTGGTGGCAGCGCTGGTGTCGCTGGTCGAATTGCTTGCGAGTGGGTCTGCGCTGATGCGCGGGCCGGTGCTGCTGCCCTTGGGCGAAGCGGGAGCACTTCACATCAGCCTGCGCAGCGACGCGCTGGGCGGCCTGATGTTGCTGCTCGTCAGCTTCATCGGCTGGGTGATCGTCGGCTACTCGCAAAACTACCTGGGTGGTGCTCAGGGCCAGCCGTGCTACATCCGTGGCCTAATGCTGACCCTTGCCGCGGTATCGCTGCTGGTGGTCACGAACAATCTGGCGCTGCTCGCGCTGGCGTGGATCGGCACCAGCCTGGCGTTGCACGGACTGCTGACTTTCTTCGATCAACGACCTCAGGCGCTGATCGCCGCGCACAAGAAGTTCCTGGCCAGCCGCGTGGCCGACCTGTGTCTGCTCGCTGGCGTGGCGATCATCGGCTATCAGTTCGGTACGCTTGAGATCGACCGCGTCATCGCCGCCACGCGTGTCTTGCCCGAGGTCCTCGGCCCCATGCAGGTTGCGGCGCTGCTGCTGGCGGTCAGCGCATTGCTGAAGTGCGCGCAACTGCCGGTGCATGGCTGGCTGATCCAAGTGATGGAAGCGCCGACGCCGGTGTCGGCGCTGCTGCACGCTGGAGTGGTCAACCTGGGCGGCTTCCTGCTCATCCGCGTCGGGGTGCTCGTCGCTGACGTGCCTGCGGCGCAGGCCCTGCTGGTGGTCGTGGGCAGCGTCACGGCAGTGGTTGCCGCGCTGGTGATGATGACGCGCGTCAGCATCAAGGTCTCGCTGGCCTGGTCTACCTGTGCCCAGATGGGATTCATGCTGATGCAGTGCGGCCTGGGCCTGCACACGCTGGCGCTGCTGCACCTGGTGGCGCACTCGCTCTACAAGGCCTACGCCTTTCTTGCCGCCGGTGGCGCAGTGGAACAGAACCGCTTGCAGCAGATGACGCCACCAGCTCCGGCGCTCGGCACTCTCGCCCGGGGCCTGGGTGCGCTCATCGGCATGGCCGTGGTGACTGCTGCAGCGCTGGCCTGGAGCCTGTCGCCGGCCAGCGAACCGGCGCTGTGGGCGGTGGGCGGCATTCTGGCGCTGGCGCTGGTGCCGCTGCTCACCGGGCCGCTGCTGCGGGCCGGCACATTGGGGGCTTTGGCCGGGCTGGTTGCCGCGTTCGTGGTCGCGTTGGGCTACTTTGGTCTGCACGCCGTGTTCAGCCGCTGGCTCCTCGGCTCCAGTGCGGGCATGCTGGCTGCACCTGGACCGGGCTTGATCGGCTGGGTGCTGGGCTGCTTTGGTTTGCTGTTCGTGGTGCAGGGTGCCGTACGCGCGCGCCCGCAAGGCGCTCTGGCGCGCTGGCTGTACCCCAGGCTCTTCGCTGGCTTGTACCTGGACGAACTGTTCACACGGCTGACATTCCGGCTGTGGCCGGCTCGCGTGCCGGCGATGCCGGGCACGCTGGCCCGGCCAGCCGTAGCGCAGCCCGACAGACAGACCCA
This sequence comes from Burkholderiaceae bacterium, assembly GCA_039934375.1. Classification (GTDB taxonomy): domain Bacteria; phylum Pseudomonadota; class Gammaproteobacteria; order Burkholderiales; family Burkholderiaceae_C; genus CAISIP01. The sequence continues at coordinate 3,375 of JBDTMH010000259.1, forward strand.
GCCCTGAACACGCACCTTCGTCCAACGAGAGATCCATCATGCACACTGCGATCGACACCATTCACCCCGCGCCGACTGCTTCGGAAATAACGCAGCCGGCAATCGACCGCGCCTGCGCGCGCATCGCACCGACCTGGCCGCTGGACAGATTCATCGCGGTCAATCCGTACTGGGGTCAGATCCAGCGGCCAATCGCCGCTGCCGCAGCGCAGCTGGCTGGCTTGTCGGGCAGCCCCATGCTGATGTCGCGCGCATGGTTTCGCCAGCAGTGGCAGGCCGGCGGCGTGGACCGCGCGCACCTGCAGGCCGCCATTTCTGCGGCCGGTTCCGCCGAAACCGTGGAGACATTGCTGGCCAGCCTGGACTTTAAGCCCGCGCTGCCTGGGCGTCTGCCGCTGGCCACCGACCTCGTGGATGCGCACCGAGACCTGGGGCACGCCATGGCCTGGCGCGACTACATCACGCACCATATCAGCCAGTGTTGCGCTGCCTACTTCGACCAGGGCCAGGCGGCCTGGGGACCGGACCGCAGCGGCGGGCTGTACCCAAGCTGGTTGCGGCAATCTGCACACGATCTGGGGCCGAGCATGCTGATGGGTTACCCCGGCTTCAGCACGCGCGTGGCTGGCTTGCCCGGCGACCCGCGGGCACTGATCACCGCCGCCATGGGCGTGCTGCAAGTGCCCGTTGCGGCGCATGAGGCCTACTTCACCGCGTTGCTGATGAGCATCAACGGCTGGGCGTCATGGTGTGCCTACCAGCGCTGGCAGGCGAGGCTGGTGCAGTGTGACGATGAGCAGATCGTGCACCTGCTGGCGATTCGGCTGGCGTGGGAGTGGCTGCTGCATGCAGGCCACGGCGAGGTTGGTGTGACGGACCGGCTTGCCAGCGCCTGGCGCGGCAGCGACGACAGCATCGCACGGGCCGAGCGTGCGCAACAGACCGACTGGTTATGGCAGAGTGCGCTGGAACGCAGCTATCAGGCCCCGCTGTGCCAAGGTCTGGCCAACGCCCCGGCAACGACGGACGGCGCCATTGCAGTGGCCGCGGCACCCGCGGTGCAGGCTGTTTTCTGCATCGACGTGCGCTCCGAGGTCTATCGGCGCGCGCTGGAAGCCAGCAGCCCGCAGGTGCAGACACGGGGCGTTGCCGGCTTCTTCGCGATGTTCGTTGCCTACCGGCCGCTGGGCAGCGAGATGACGCGCCCGCAACTGCCCGGCCTGCTCGCGCCTGGTTATTGCATCACCGACGAGTGCGACGCACCCGGCCTGGGCGAGGTGCTGGCCCGGCAGCGGCGCAGCAAGCTGCAATGGCATCAGCAGTGGCAGGCTTTTCGCAGTGGCGCTGGATCGAGCTTCTCCTTTGTCGAGTCCTGCGGTTTGCTGTTTACGGGCAAACTGCTAAGGGGTAACCTCGGTGGCGAGGCGGCTCCGACTCCGGTCGAGCAGGCCGGCCTGCCCGCTGCGGAGCGGGGTCGGTTGCGGCCACGCTTTCCGACCTCGGGTGGCCCCGACCTTGATGCCCGCGTCAACATGGCCGCGATCGCGCTGGGTGCGATCGGCCTGAACGACCCCGCACGGCTGGTGCTGCTGGCCGGCCATGGCAGCACCAGCACCAACAACCCCCATGCTGCTGGTCTGGACTGCGGCGCCTGTGGTGGCCAGACCGGCGAGGTGAATGCGCGCGCGCTCGCTTTCCTGCTCAACGAGCCGCAGGTGCGCCAGGGCTTGCTGGCCCGCGGCGTCATCGTGCCCGAGAGGACATGGTTCCTGGGCGGCCTGCACAACACCACCACTGACGATTTCCAGCTCTTCGACACCGACTTGCTGCCCGCCAGCCACGCCCAGGACCTGGCGCAGCTGCAAACCTGGCTGGCCGATGCCGGCCGGCGGGCACGGGCCGAACGCGCCGCATCACTCGGCCTCGCCGCCTGCGCAGTCGATATCGTCGCGCTGCACAAGGCGGTGGCCGCGCGCACCACCGACTGGGCGCAAGTCCGGCCCGAGTGGGGTCTGGCCGACTGCGCAGCCTTCATCGTGGCACCGCGCAGCCGCACCCGGCACCTGAACCTGGCCGGGCGCAGCTTTCTGCACGACTACGCCTGGCAGCGCGATCCCGGCTTCAAGGTACTTGAGCTGATCATGACGGCGCCCATGGTGGTGACGAACTGGATCAACCTGCAGTACTACGCGTCCACCGTGGACAACGCGCGCTACGGCAGCGGCGACAAGGTCCTGCACAACGTGGTGGGCGGCAACATCGGCGTCTTCGAAGGCAACGGTGGCGACCTGCGCATCGGCCTGCCGATGCAGTCGTTGCACGACGGCGAGCGGTTTCGCCACACGCCGCTGCGGCTGAGCGTGTTCATCCAGGCACCTCAGGCTCCGATCGACGACATCATTGCCAGGCAAACGATGGTTCACCAACTGCTTGACAACGGGTGGCTCCACCTCTTTCGCTTGGGCGACGATGCGGGCGTCTGGCGCTACCAGCCCGGTAGAAAATGGATTGTGGCGACGCCATGAAGGCGCGCGCGGCCGAGGCGCAGCATGCTGCCCGACTGTCCAGATCCGGTAGTGTGCGCAACGCTTCGATCTGCTTTTGGTTGCGCACGGCGTTGTTCCCGTCAAAGCCAAGGCGACGCGGAAGGGCAACGAGCACGATCATCTGCAATCTCCGCAAAATCCGCGGGGCTATCGTGGTTCGTGTCAGACTTATGGCTCCTCAAGGGGAGTAGCAGCCCCGGCCAGCACGGCCGGGTTTGCATGTTTCGTC
>JBDTMH010000260.1:0-6081 GCA_039934375.1 Burkholderiaceae bacterium
GTGCTCGACACCTTCCCGCGCCTGAAGGAGCGGCTGCGCCATGGCGGGCAGCAACTCAGCGGCGGGGAGCAGCAGATGCTGACCATCGGCCGGGCGCTGATGACCAACCCCGACGTGCTTATTCTCGACGAAGCCACCGAAGGCCTGGCCCCGCAAATCGCACGCGAGATCTGGCGCATCTGCGCGCTCATCCGCGACAGCGGCATCAGCAGCATCATCGTTGACAAGAACTGGAAACACGTCACGCAAATCACCGATCGCAACGTCATTCTGGTCAAAGGCGCGGTGGTGTTCGAAGGCAGTTCGCAGGAGCTGACCGCCCAGCCGGAACTGCTGGAACAATATCTCGGCGTCTGAGCCGCCGGGCCGCTCCCGAGGCTCACAGCACCGCAGCGCATTGCGCGCCGTTGCTTAACAAGCTCAGTCGGTCAATACCTGAAATAACCGCCACTCACCCGACACGCCCTTGAGCGCATGGAGTCCACGGTCAGCAAAATCAAGCCCCGAGCCGGCGACCAGATCCTTGGTCGTGCTCGATACGATGATTTCGCTGGAACCCGCGTGCGCCATGACCCTGGCGCCAATGTGCACGGCCACGCCGCTGACCTTGTCCCCCGCGCTTTCTACCTCGCCCGTATGCACGCCGGCACGCAAATCGATGCCGAGATCCCGGACCTCCCTGGTGATGGCCGAAGCGCAATGAATCGCCCGCGCCGGGCCGTCGAACACCGCGAACATGCCGTCGCCCGCCGTGTCCACCAGTTCACCGCGATGCCGTTCGAGCTGCCGTTGGCCAACGGCGTGGAATTGCTGCAGCAACGCACCCCAGTTCCGGTCGCCCATTCGCTCAGCCATCGATGTCGAACCTACGATGTCGGTGAACAGCACCGTGGCGAGCCACCTATCAGCATGTCGGCGCGTTTCGACCGCCGTGTCGGCGCCGGCAAAGCGGCAAACCGCCGCCACGACCTCGTCGGCGTCGTCCGACGGCAACACATGGTCGGCGCCCGGCAACTCCAGATAGGTGGCGTCCGTAATGTGATCCGCCAGGTAACGGCCGTTGGCGCAATGCACGATTCGATCGCCTCGGCGGTGCATGATCAACGTGGGGCGGCGGATCTGCGGCAGCACTGCACGCACATCGATCTGGTCGTTGGCCATCATGAGCCGCTTGATAGCACTCGGTGACGCGGTACGCCGTGCAAGGCGGGCAAAGAATTCATAAGAGTGCGGCTCATGCGACAGACTGGGCGCAAAACCCAGTCCGGCCTGCGCTGTTCCCCAGGTGCGATCAACTGCTTTCAGGTGTTGCGTGAGCGTCGGGCTGAACGGATAGTCGGGCGCCCAGGTGAAACGCGCCATGCTGGCGAACAACACCAGCCTTTCCACCAGCTCTGGATAGGTTGCGGTGAACAACGCGGCCATTGCACCGCCCTCGGACATGGCCAGCAGCACCGCCTTGCGGGAGCCCGCGGCCTCCATCACGGCGCGCACGTCGTCCATGCGCTGCTCAAGCGTCGGCACGCCCTCGATGCTGTCGGACATGCCCTGGCCCCGTTTGTCGAATACGATCACACGAAAAGCGCCCGCCAGCTGGCGCATCACGCGCACAAGCCGCGGCCACTCCCAGCCGGTTTCCAGATGCGACACGATTCCCGGCACCATGACAAGATCCCGCGCGCCGGCGCCGAACACCTGGTAGGCAACGCTCACCCCGTGCGCGTCGACATACCGGGTCTGGGGCATTGAGGTGTCGTCGTGCATCTTGGCAACTCTACTCCGACGCACTTCACCTGGGCGAACGTTTCTTGCATCGTCTCGCTGCTATGCTGCGCCGTCATCTACCAGATTAGGAGACGTCCATGGATCATGTCGACGTATTGATCGTCGGCGCCGGACTCTCCGGCATCGGCGCGGCCTGGCACCTGCAAACCCTGTGCCCACGGCACAGCTATGCGATCGTCGAGGCGCGCGACGCCATCGGCGGTACCTGGGACCTGTTTCGCTACCCGGGCGTTCGCTCGGACTCCGACATGTACACGCTGGGTTACCACTTCAAGCCGTGGCAACAGGCCAGATCGATTGCAGACGGCTCGTTGATCCGCAACTATCTGCGCGAGACGGCCCATGAAAACGGAATCGACAAACAGATCCGGTTTGGCCACCGGGTCAGGGCCGCTGCCTGGTCGTCCGAACACGCACGTTGGACGGTCGACATCGACCGCGCCGGCAGCTCTGTTCCGGTGCAGGTCAGCTGCAACTTCCTGTATCTGGGCGCTGGCTACTACCGCTACGACGCGGGCTACACGCCCGTCTTGCCCGGCATCGAAACCTACCGTGGACGCATCGTGCATCCGCAGCACTGGGGCGACGACATCGACCACGCCGGCAAACGGATCGTCGTCATTGGCAGCGGCGCCACGGCCATCACGCTGTTGCCTGCGCTGGCTCACAGCGCGGCCCACGTGACGATGCTGCAACGCTCACCGACCTATGTTGCTGCGCTGCCGGCCGAAGATGCTGCGGCATTGTGGCTGCAGCGCCATCTGCCGCCGACTTGGGCCAGCACGCTCAACCGCTGGTCGCACCTGCTGTGGGGCATGGCTGTTTTCCAGCTCTGTCGGCGCAACCCCAACCGGATGAAGCAGCTGCTTCTGGCGCGGGCACGTGCGGCATTGCCGGCGGGCTTCGATGTGGGCAAGCATTTCACCCCGCGCTACAACCCCTGGGAACAACGCCTGTGTCTGGCGCCCGATGGCGACCTGTTCAAGGCCATCCGCAGCGGCAAGGCGTCGGTGGTGACCGACCAGATCGACCACTTCACCGCGACCGGCATCACGCTGCAATCCGGCCAGCAACTCGACGCGGACCTGATCGTCACTGCTACCGGACTAAATCTGCAGGTGTTTGGCGGGCTGCAACTCGCCGTGGATGGCGAGCCGGTCGACCCCGCCCACGCCATGGCCTACAAAGGTTTCCTGTTCAGCGGCCTGCCCAACTTCGCGTCCTGCTTCGGCTACACCAATGCGTCGTGGACACTCAGGGCGGACCTGACCAGCCAGTTCCTGTGCCGACTGCTGACCCACATGCGGCGCAAGGGATTCAGCCAATGCGTGCCGCGCAACGACGATCCCGCCCTGGCGGAACTGCCATGGGTGGACTTCTCCTCCGGCTATTTCCAGCGCGCACTCAACCGGCTGCCGCGCCAGGGTTCGCATCCGCCGTGGAAACTGCACCAGAACTACCTGCGCGACATCCTGCAACTGCGTTTCGGAACACTGAACGACGACGTGCTTCAATTTCGCCGCTGAACAGTCCGTGCGGTGCTCCATGTGCTGGCCATCGACCTGATACACCACTGGCCAAGCTATACCAGGCAGACCAGGACGTGGGCACAGGCCCCTGGCGGGTGTCGTTCAGGCGGCCAGGTCCGACGGCGCCAGTGCGGTGGCCAGCGCATCGAGCACCGCACCGACTTCTTGTTCGAGCTTGAGTGCCAGCAGCGCGTCTGCCCGGGTGCGGCCGATGTTCACTGCCGCCACCGGTTTGCCCAGCGCGAGCGCGTCCTCGACAAAACGAAAGCCCGAATACACCATCAGCGACGAGCCGACCACCAACACCGCGTCGGCATCGGCCAGCGCCGCGCGCACTTCGGCAACCCGATCGCGCGGCACGTTCTCGCCGAAGAACACCACATCGGGCTTGAGCATGCCGCCACAGGCCGGGCAATCCGGCACGTCGAACCGCGCGAAATCCAGCCCTTCAAGGTCGGCGTCGCCATCCGGCGCGCTCAGCGCCTCGAGATCGGCCCAGGACGGATTGCACCGCAGCAGATCGTCCTGCAACACCCGCCGCAGCGAGCGCTGGCCGCAAGCCAGGCAACACACTGTGTCGATGCGACCGTGCAGGTCGGTCACCGCCCGACTTCCGGCCCGGTCGTGCAAACCATCCACGTTCTGCGTAACCAGCAGCCGGACATGGCCAGCGGCTTCCAGCCGTACCAACGCATGGTGCGCCGCGGTAGGACTGGCATGGGCCATCGCGCGCCAGCCCACCATGCTGCGCGCCCAGTAACGCCGGCGCGCCACTTCGTCTGACACAAAGAGCTGATAGCGCATCGGCGCGCTGCGTTTCCAGGCGCCATCGGCGTCGCGGTAGTCGGGAATGCCGGCCTGCGTGCTGCAGCCAGCCCCTGTGAGCACCAGCAAGCGCGGATGGCGGCGCACGAAATCGACCAGGAGTTTCAGCGTGGACATAGCCCGATTTTCCCGCACCCGGCGCAACGGGCCATGCCCGGGGACATTGCCGACGCCAACAGAAGCTGCATATCACTGCCTTCATTTCGCTATTGACGACCTGCGTACACTGCGCCCATGTTTCCCGCTTTGCAACCGATCATTGCCGCAGGCGCCGCGTACGTGCGGCGCGGCTGGGCCGCAGTGCGCCGCCACCCGTGGCGCGCCGCGCTGGCGCCTCCGGCCATGGTCCTGCTGTACGTGCTGGTGCTGATCCCGTTCACGCCCGGCATTGGCGATCTGCGCAAGGCCAAGGTCGGCCAGCCCTCGCTGCTGCTGGCCAGCGACGGCACCGAGCTGGCGCAATACCGCCAGTTGAACCGCGAGTGGGTGCCGCTGGACCAGATCGCGTCGAACGCGGTGAACGCGCTGATCGCGATCGAGGACCGGCGCTTCTTCCAGCACCACGGCATCGACTTTCGCCGCACCGCGGGCGCCCTGCTGAGCACCATGCACGGCAATATGCAGGGCGGCTCGACCATTACCCAGCAACTGGCGCGCAATCTGTTCCCGGATGAGATCGGCCGCGCCACCAGCATCACGCGCAAGATCAAGGAAGCCATCACCGCGCTGAAGATCGAGGCGCTGTACTCCAAGAACGAGATCCTGGAGACCTATCTCAATACCGTACCCTTCCTGTATAACGCGTTCGGCATCGAGATGGCAGCGCGCACCTATTTCGACAAGTCTGCGGTCGAACTGGACGTGCTCGAGAGCGCGACGCTGATCGGCATGCTCAAGGGCACGAGCTACTACAACCCGGTGCTCAATCCCGAACGCGCGCTTGAGCGCCGCAACCTGGTGCTGGCGCAGATGGCACGCGATGGAACGCTGGACCCGGCCCGGCTGGAGCTCTTGTCGCGCAAGCCGCTGGTATTGGATTTCGAGCGCCAGGTCACACCGCCCGGGCCGGCCGCGCATGTGGCGCAGCAGGTGCGCAAATGGCTGGTCGCCTGGGCTGACGACAAGGGCTACAACATCCATGTCGACGGATTGCGCATCGTGACCACCATCGACGCCGGCATGCAGAAAGCCGCCAATGCGGCAGTGGCACGCCAGCTGGCGCAGCTGCAGCGCCTGGCCGACAGCCGCCTCAAGCGGGGCCAGGAGGCACCGCCCTTGCAGGCCGGTTTCCTGGCGCTGGACCCACGCAGTGGTGCAGTGCGGGCCTGGGTGGGCAGCCGCGACTTCGCCACCGAACAGTTCGACCATGTCAGCCAGGCACGGCGTCAGCCAGGCTCGACCTTCAAACCTTTCGTCTATGGCGCTGCGTTCATGCAGGGTTTTGACCCGCAGGACACGTTGATCGACCAGATCCCCCAGATCCGCATCCCGGGCAGCAACGAAGTCTGGTCACCGCGCGACGAGGCCGACCCCAGCGGCCGAGCCATGAGCCTGCGCGACGCGCTGGCCTTCTCTAAAAACACCATCACCGCGCAGCTGATGGAGAAAGTCGGCCCCCAGAAGGTCGCCCAGCTGGCCCAGGCGCTCGGCATACGCCAGAGCAAGCTGGAACAGGTGCCTTCGCTGGCCCTGGGCACGAGTCCGGTGAGTCTGCAGGAGATGGTGAGCGCCTACGCCAGCATCGCCAACGGCGGCAACTACTTCGCCCCCATGCTGGTGCAACGCGTGGAGGACCGCAATGGCACGCTGCTGGAGCAGTTCACGCCACCGGAGCGCCCCGAGCGCGCCATGCCGTACAAGGACACGCTGACGCTGGTCAACGCCATGCGCGGCGTGATCGACTACGGCACCGGCAGCGCGATCCGTTCGCGTTACGGTATCC
>JBDTMH010000261.1:0-6002 GCA_039934375.1 Burkholderiaceae bacterium
TGAGCCCTCACGGCCAGGTCGTATCGAGTTCCAGCGGGTACAGCGGCACGCGCCGGTTCTGGTAGCGGAAGGTCGCCAGGTCGGCGCTGGTGACGCCGGGGCTGGCGACCCAGATCAGTTCCGTGGCGATGGGCTCCATCGCCGGTCGTGGGGAATGCACGCCCTTGGCGACAATGATCTTTTGCGCCGTGGGCTCGATGCCGAGCGTGCGGAATTGCTGCAGGCTGGCCGAGCCGGCGGAGCGCGACGTCAGCACCAGCGTATAGCCGTCGTCGGTGCGCAGTGCGCAGCTGGGACCATCGTTGTAGAAGCGAAAGCCTCCGTGGGTCGGGCCGGTTTCTTCGTACCGGCCGTCGGACAATGCCGTGATGACGGCATCGATGGCAAAAGGCGCGCCGTGCAGGTCGTCGGTCTTGCCGCCGACCTCGGCCTTGATCCGGCCGCCAACCCCCACGGCCTGCGCCTGCTGCACCACCGCCGGGTCACACAAGGCCTGCAGCAGGCCGTTGACACCCAGGCGGCGTGCGGCATGCAGGATATGGGTCGAGTCGCCGGGACTGCCACCGCCGACGTTGTCGCCGACGTCAAACAACACCACCGGTCCGGCAGCCGCCGTGGCGGCATGTTGCAACGCATCGTCGATCGACGTGCCGCCCTGGTTCAGCGCGACACGCCGCTCCCACGCCGCGCGCGCGAGTTGCAACGCAACGTCATCGGCCAGCGCCTGGTCGTTGTCGGTCACGGCAATGAACGACATGCCCATTTCGGCGACGTCCGCATAGGGATACCCTTCGACGACGCTGACCGACAATACGCCGGTGCGCGCGCGCTGCTGGGCGGCAATCTGCAGCAGTTCGGACATCGGTGCGTCGCTCGTGCCCTGGCACAGGATGTTGACCAGCAGCGGCGGTGCGACCAGCGCGCTGGTGGGTTTGATGGCGCCGCGCACGGTCTGGATGATCAGGCGCGCACAGTGCAGTGCCTGGGCGTAGGCATCGATGTGCGGATTGGTCTGGTAGACGGTCGTGACGGTGGCGTTGTGCACCATCTGCGGCGAGATGTTGCCGTGCATGTCCAGCGCCAGTCCGATCGGCACGTCTGGCCCGACCGCCTCGCGCACGCGGCGCACCAGTTCGCCATCGGCGTCGGGCCAGGGTACCGAAACCGCCGCGCCATGTTGCGGCAGCAGCACGGCGTCCCACGGTCCGTTGTCGCGAATCGCACTGACGATGGGATCCATGATGGCTACCATCGCCTCCTCGGTGATCGCACCCATCGGCGTCAGCCGCGTGAAGAACAGCGGCACCAGCTCGATTTCCGGGTCCTCCGCCGCTGCCGCGAAAAAGCCCGCCAGCGTGGACTGCGAACTTGCGTATTCGGCCCGGATCGCCTGTGCGTCGTCCAGCATGCCCGAGCGGCGCCATAGCTCCAGGCTGGCGGGAATCGGCGAAAAGGTGTTGGACTCGTGCTGAAACCCGGCAGTGGCAATTCGAATCATCAGGGTCACCCTCGTGTTGGATCGGCAGTCGCTGATTGTCAATCGGGCCCGACGCATCCGCGCGTTTTCGCGTTTCGCCGCACAGTCCGATTGTTTCGTCACCTGAAACGGCAATACGCCCTGGCCCGTGCCGATCGTCGCTAGCATGGCAACTGCATCAGACAAGATGGAGCCACACCTTAAACCTTAGACCCTACACCGCACACGCAAAGCGCGATGTGCCATGTGCAATGTGCCAAGTGCGATCTCGCGAGGTCTGCGCCTTTTGCCGTTGCACACTGCAGCTCGACGCACCGCTCGATGCAGCGTCTCGCGCGCCCGTGGTTTCGTGCGGCGAAACGGGGCGCGGGCCACCCGTGTGTCTTGTGTGGCTATGATAAGAAAAAAAGTGGGACACCACAGTGCAATTCGAGCCGCCAATCCGGGATCCGAGACAAGTCGTACATCACTGAACGGAGAAAACACCATGCCGCAACACCCCTGGTCAGCAGATCCCTCCGCGGATGACGAGGCCCACTCGGCGGATGTCGCGCTGCTGTACCGACGCACATGGTTGCGCCTGGCGCTGGCCGGTGGTTCGATCATGGCGGTTGCGCCACTCTCGTGGGCCCAGTCTGGCACGCCCAAACATGGCGGTACGCTGACGATTGGCGCCGATGCCGACCCGATCGGCCTGGACCCGACGACCGTTACCGCCTATTCGTCCTACGACTTCACGGCGCTGCTGTACACCGGCCTGCTGCGCTGGAACGCCGAGATGAAGGTCGAGCCCGACCTGGCGACCGGATACCTGACACCCGACGACACCACCTACATCTTCCGCCTGCGCCAGGGCGTGAAGTTTCACAACGGCCAGCCGTTCAGCGCCGAAGACGTCAAATACACCTTCGACCGAATCCTGGACCCGGCCACGGCCAGTCCCAACGCCAACCTGTTCTCCGGCATCAAGGCCGTTACCGTGGTAGACGCGCACACGGTGAAATTCGAACTCAAGGCGCCCAGCGCCACCTTCCTGAGTTACATGGCGACCAACCCGAACGGCTGCATCGTGCCCCGGGGCGTCGCCGACCTCAAGACCAAACCGGTGGGTACCGGTCCGTTCATGTTCGTGTCGTACGAACCGAACCAGCAGTTCGTGCTCAAGGCCAACCCCGATTACTACGAGGAAAAACAACCGTACCTGGCCACGGTGGTCTTCAAGTTCTTCAAGGACCAGGCGTCGCTGGCCTCGGCCTTGCGCTCCAAGGCGATCGACATGACCTGGTTCAAAGACCCGAAGGTGTCGGCGCAAATCGTCAAGACAACGCGCGATCTGGTGTCCGCGCCCGGCAAGACTTCGCGCACCTTCCCGGTCTGGATGAACGTCAAGACCAAGCCGTTCAGCGATGTGCGGGTGCGCCGCGCGTTGAGCCTGGCCAGCGATCGCAAGGCCTGCCTGCAAACGGTGTTGGGCGGGTCGGGCAAGGTCGGCGCGATGGTGCCGGAGAGCCAGGTCGGCGGTTACGACGGTGTCAGCCCGATGCCGTATTACAAACACGATGTGGCGGCGGCCAAGAAGTTGCTGGCTGAGGCGGGTTTTCCCAATGGAATCGATCTGGGCGACTACATCGTGGTGGCGGCCAATGCGCTGGATGTGCAATGTGCGCAGGTGCTGCAGCAGCAATGGGCGGCAGCCGGCATCAAGGTCAACCTCAAACCGATGGAGACGGCGCCGCTGCTGTCGATGTGGCTCAAGGGAGAGTTCGGACTGTTGTCAGTAGCGCTATCCTGGAGCCCCGACCCCGACGCGATCGTCTCGCGCCTCACTTCGGCGCATGCGCAAGGCAAGGCGCTCGGCATCGACGATGCCGCGCTGGACAAGATGGTCATCGACGCGCGCGCGATCCTGGACTACAAGCAGCGGGCGGCCGCCTACCAGCAGATCCAGAAACACATCGCCGACCAGGCCTACATCCTGCAGATCTACCAGTACCCGTTGCGCTGGGAGGCCTGGCGCGGTTATGTCAAGGGTTACGTGCCATTGGCCGCGAATATTCGCAGCTTCGTGCGTACCACCTGGATCGACCAATAAGCACCGCGCTCAGGCACGTGACCTGCTGGACGCGGCCATGACCCGGGTGGTGCTGGTCCGGCTTGCCTGGATGGTGCCGATCGTGTTCGGCGTGTCCATCGTCGCCTTTGCGCTGATGCGGGCCTTGCCGGGCGATTTCGTGCAGGCCGCGGCAGGAACCACCGACGTGACGCCTGAAGTGCTGGCAACGATGCGCCGCGACCTGGGATTGGACACACCGATCTGGGCGCAATATGGCGTGTGGCTCGGTGCGCTGGCGCGCGGCGATTTCGGGACATCGTTCGTGACCCACAAACCGGTGCTTGGCGAATTGTTGCCGCGCCTTGCGGTGACGGCCGAACTGACATTGCTTGCGGGCGTGATGGCCATGCTGCTCGGTGCGACCAGCGGCCTGGCTTCGGCCCGGTTGCGTGGCCGGGTCGACTGGTTCGTGCGTGGTTTGAATGGCCTGCTGCTGGCGATTCCGAATTTTGTCGTGGCGACGCTGATCGTGCTGCTTGCCGGTTTGTATTTCCCGGAGATCGGCATCTTCAACTACACACCATTTTTCACCGACCCGATCGCCAACCTGGGCAGCATGTTGTTGCCAGCCTTTTCATTGGCGCTGGCGGTTTCGGTGACGATCTCGGAGAACACCCGCGCCGCCGTGCTCGAAGTTTCGAGCCAGGATTTCGTCATGGTCGCGCGGGCCAAGGGGCTTGCGCCCGCGACCATCCTGCGCAACTACCTGGTGAAGAATGCGTTGACGCCGGTGATCACCGTGACCGGTCTGCAGTTGGCGTCGCTGCTCGGTGGCAGCATCCTGATCGAGACGATCTTCACGATTCCGGGCATGGGGCAATACCTGTTCGACTCGATCACCAGCCGCGACTATCCGGTGATTCAAGCCATCGTGCTGGTGGCCGCGGTGATCGTGCTGCTGGTCAATGTGCTGGTCGACGTCGCCTATGCCAGGGTCGATGCGCGGGTCAGTTATGGTTGACCCTCAGATTGGCGCCCCCGCCGCGCCGCCAGTGCCCCCGCATGCAGCTCGCGTGCCCGGCCGACTATTGCTCGCGCTCGGGCTGTTGATGCTGCTGACGATGCTGGTGGTCACCGCATTCGGCCCCTGGATCGCACCCTACGATGCCATCGCAACGTCTGCCGATTCGCTCGCCGGACCGAGCGCAGAACATTGGCTGGGTACCGATTCGATCGGACGCGACGTGCTCAGCCGGCTGATCATCGGCGGGCGGACCACCTTGCTGATCACCTTTGTTGCGGTCTCGATGGCGGTGGCCGCAGGCCTGGTGCTGGGCCTGTTATCGGGATATGTCGGTGGCCTGGTGGACGAACTCATCATGCGCGCGCTGGACATCGTGTTCGCGTTTCCAGTTTTTTTGCTGGCCATCGCGGTGGTTGCCGCGCTCGGGCCGAGTGTTCCCAACCTGATCCTGACGATTGCCATTGTCTATACGCCAATCATGGCACGTGTCGTGCGCGGCCCGGTGCTCAGCGTCAAGCGCTGGGACCATGTCGAGGCCGCGCGCAGTGTCGGAGTCGGCGAACTGCGCATCGCCACGCACCATGTGTTGCCGATGGTGGTCTCGCCCATCCTGGTGCAGACCAGCCTGACGCTGGCCAATACGATCTTCACGGTCACGGCGCTGTCGTTCCTGGGCATCGGTCCGCCACCGCCAGACCCGAACTGGGGAGGCATGTTGTCCGAGGCGCGCCAGTTCATGGAACTCGCGCCGTTGACGGTGATTGGTCCGGCGACCGCGATCGTGTTCGCCACCTTGACCTTCATCGTGCTGGCCAATGGCCTGCGCGAACGGCTTGACGTGGGAGCACATTGATGCCGACTGGCCCACCCCTGTTGCAGGTGCGTGGCCTGACGGCGCAATTCACGCACGCAGCCAGGGTATCGCAGGTCGTCAAGGGCATATCGTTCGATGTCGCTGCTGGTGAGGCGGTCGGTTTTGTCGGAGAGTCGGGTTGCGGCAAAAGCGTGACGGCGCGCGCGATGCTGCGACTGGCCACAGAAGGTTCGTCGGTGCAACTGGGTGGCACCGTACTTTTTGATGGCCAGGACCTTCTCGCATTGCCCGAAGCGGCGATGCGCGACATCCGCGGCCGGCGAATTGCAATGGTTTTCCAGGACCCGATGACCTCGCTCAACCCGGTGCTCACCGTTGGCGCGCAGATCGACGACATGCTGGTGCGCCACACCGGCGTATCGCGTGCCCAGGCCAGGCGCCGCACCATCGAACTGCTGGGCCTGGTCGGCATCCGCGACCCGCAACACCGCGCAGACGACCACCCGCACCAGTTTTCCGGCGGCATGCGCCAACGGGTGCTGATCGCCATTGCCGTGTCCTGCCAGCCCGACCTGCTGATCGCCGACGAGCCGACGACGGCGCTGGACGTCACGGTGCAGGCGCAGATCCTGCG
>JBDTMH010000262.1:0-5990 GCA_039934375.1 Burkholderiaceae bacterium
TCCGAGCCAGTTGTTCCGACAATGCCTGTCGCAACGGCTGTGACGCCGGATCGGACCACAGGTTGCACAGCTCATGAGGGTCCTGTTGCAAATCGATCAGTTCGCCCCAGTCCTGCCCGTCGTAGAGCGTGAGGCGGTACTGGTGGTCGCGCAAGGTGCGCATACGCACACGCCGGTCCATGCCGAAGTCGCTGCGCTGGCTTTCTTCTTCGATCAGCAGGCGTTCCCGCACCTGCGTCAACGGCCTTTCGACCAGCGGCAGCAAGGACTGACCTTGCATTCCATTGGCAGGCGCCAGTCCCGCGCGTGCGAGCACGGTCGGGGCGATATCGATGGTCTGCGTCAGCGCCGATGTGGCCACGCCGGTCGATTTACCACTTGCCGGGTCGCGCCAAACGAAAGGTACCCGCGTGAGCGCCGGGTAGTGCAGGCCACCCTTGAACATCAGGCCGCGATCACCCAGCAAATCGCCATGATCGCTGGTGAACATCACCACCGTGTTGTCCATCAACCCCAGCTTCTTCAGTTGCGCCAGCACCCGACCGATTCCATCGTCGATGTTGGCGAGGCTACCGTGGTTGAGTGCGATAGCTTCGCGTGCTTCCATTTCGCTGCAGGCGAAACTGCCGTGTCCCGGTCGGAAAGACGGGTTGGCGCGCCGCTGCTCGCGCAGGTACCGCAGGGGCGGTGGCGGGTCGACCAGCTTGGCATGGAATGACAATGGCATTGACACGTCACCGGGCTTGAACATGTCCCAGAAACGGCCGGGCGGTGTGAACGGGTGGTGTGGATCGGGAAACGAACACTGCAAAAAGAATGGCGCATCGCCCTGCGCGAATCGTGCCAGCGTGGAGCAGGTCTGGTCGGCGATGAACCGCGTGGGGTAGAGTTCCTCGGGAACACGGGTGCGCCAGGCCTGACCCAGAAGACCGAGCTGGAGACCCGGAGTGGGAATCGCGTTGTCCGGCCCGATAAGGTGATCGGCATCGGGCACTTGCTGACGCAACCAGCGGCGCCAGTGGCCATATTGCTGGTCGGCATGGCCGATGGTGAGCACCACCTGCTCGAAACCGTAGTACGGCAAATCCAGTTCGTGGTCCGGTTCGTCCTGCCAGCGGTTCCAGATCTCCTGCCCGTAGCGCCCGGGAAACGGGCGCAGCGACTCGTGCACCAGGCGCGCTCCCTTTGCCGGCCATGCCGTGGGCGCGCTCGTGATGTTCTGCAGATGTGACTTGCCGACCAGCGCCGTGCGCCAGCCCGCCTCGCGCAAGGTCTCGACGAAGGTGCGTTCCCCTAGCGACAATTCGCGCCCGTTCATCTGCAGCCCGTGCACGCTGGGAAGCCGTCCGGTCATCAGCGAGGCGCGGTTGGGCTGGCAGATGGGCGTGGCGACGTGGAAGTCGTCGAAACGTATGCCGTCGGCGGCCAAGGCGTCGATATTCGGTGTGTGGACCTCGGCATTGCCATAACAGCCCAGGTGGTCGGCTCGATGCTGGTCGGTGACGAACAGCAGGAAATTCGGAGGTCGCGGCGCGGCGGGCATGGCGTCAGTCCGCTTTGATGGCCAATTGCCCGGCCAAGCTGCCATATCGCAGGTTATCGGCCTTCATGAAGTCTGCCAACACCTGCGACGACCCACCCAGCACCTCGATACCGGCATCGCTGAGCTTGTCGCGCCCGCCCGCCCTCTTGAGCACCTCGTTCATCTCGTGGTCGATGCGCTGTATTGCTACCGGCGGCGCGCCTGCAAGCGCGAGCCCAAGGTGGTTGCTCGGTTTCATCATCGGAGTTCCTGGATTGAACATGCAATTGGGATAGGGCGGTGGCCGGTTCCGTTTCCGGTTCAGTGTCCGGGCATCGCGACGCTCCACGCGTCGTAGCCATACACCCAGCCGGCATTGCCCTGTGTCTTCATCCACTGGTTGCCACGCGAACCGATCTGGATCTTGGCGGTGCGCTCCTGACGTGCGGCGGCATACGTCAATAAGGCGTCAACCACTTGTGCACGGCCGGCCACAGGCCCAAGGCAACGGCTCAACACCACGGCATCTTCGATCGCCTGGCAGGCGCCCTGCGCCATGAACGGCAACATCGGGTGGCAGGCATCACCGAGCAGGGTGACATGGCCCCGTGACCACTCGGGCAGCGGTTCACGTTCGTACAACGCACTCTTGAGTGTCTCGTCGCATGCGTCGAGCAGCTTGCGCGCATCGGGGTGGAAATCGCGGTAAAAACTGCGCAACTCGTTCACATCGCCCGGGCTGGTCCACGACTCCTCGTGCCACGACTCCTGGCCGGTGGTGGCAAACACAAAGGTATCGCGACCCTGGTTCAGCGGGAACGTCACGATCTGGCTCTGCGGGTTCGGTCCCCACCATTTGGTGAAAGCCTCGATCTCGGGCACGTCCTTGACGCGTTCTGTTGGCACCACGGAGCGGAACGACACAACGCCGGTGAAGCGCGGGCTCTCTTCGCCGAACAAGGCAGTGCGCACGCGCGAGTGGATGCCGTCGGCACCAATGGCCACGTCCACCGTGTCTGTGCTGCCGTCGGCGAATTGCAGCTCGACGCCGGCTTCGGTGTCACGCAGCGTGGCCAGGCGTTTGCCGAACGACACCTGCGGCGCGTCATGGGCCTGGGTCAACGCTGCCAGCACATCGGCGCGGTGGATCGTGATCTGCGGCGCGCCGTATTCTTTCTCGGCCACGTCCGACATGCCCAGGCGCGATGTCTCTTTGCCGGTGTCCCAGTCGCGGCTGATGCGGAAGGTCGGACGCGCGCCCCGCTGGCGCACCGCCGCACCCACATCCGCGCCCAGCCCATCGAGCGCACGCACGGCGTTTGGGGTCAGGTTGATGTCTGCACCGACACGGGCAAACTGGCCCGCTTGTTCATACACCGTGATTCGGTGGCCGTGGCGACCCAGCGCGATGGCCGCCGCCATGCCGCCGACGCCGCCTCCGATGATGCCGATGTGTAATGCAGTCATGGATTCTGTTACCCCCATTGCGTTGTTGCGTTCAAGAAGTCGGCCGCGTTGTTCACGGACGCCAGTCGCCCCACCTTTGGTAGCTTGCCAACCAGGTAGATCCGGGTTCGGTGGCGTCGGCTCGCAGCGACTTCGGTTCAGGCAATGCAGCATCGTCCGACTCCTGCGCAGCCCACCAGTCGACTGGCAATGGCTGCGTGCCTTGCACCTCCAGCAGCACGAAAATCTCCCAGTGCATGCCATGGGTGGGTGCGCCATAGAGACGGGCTTTAAGTAATGGCAATCGTGATGCAAGGTTTTGCAAGCGATCGTTGAGCCACCGCAGCAAGAGATCCAGCGGCACAGCACCGAGTCGCAGGCGCTGAGCTTGAAACAGACTGCTGGCATTGTGCTGTTCGCGCGCCCAGTCACGGGTCAGCCAACGCTGGAACTGCATTCTCTCCACAATCTCGACGCTATCGCGGCCGTACGCAGCCTGACTGAGGCGGCGCGCGTCTGCCATTGCGGCGCTCTGTTCGAATTGCTGGAAGCAGGCCATGTCAGCGAACTCGTACAAACACAGGTAGTGCGGCGCGTCGTCGCCACCAACCCGTCGGTACAGCGTGGCACCTTGAAGCTCGGGCGCCCGCAGCAGCAGCAACACATGGTCGCTGTACCAGCGTTGCAAGTCGGCGTCGCGGGAACCGATCACCCGTGTGCCCACCAGGTTGATCCCGCGGGTCACTGGACTACTCCGTTCTGCGCACTGCGAATTCGCCGATGCAAAGGCTTGCGGCTCATGCCAAAGTGCTGGGTGCGTCGCGGCAACTGCCCCACCATGTTCTCAATCTGCCTTGATCCCAAGATCGCGAGCGATGGTGCTGTATCGTTGGTCGTCTTCCTTGATGAAGCCCGCAAGTACCTGGGGACTGCCGCCGATCACTTCCAGTCCCGCCTGCAACAGCTTCTCGCGCACGTCGGCGAGCTGCAGCGCGTCATTGACCTCCTTGTTCAGGCGCGTCACCACGCTAGCGGGTGTTCCTGCGGGCGCAAACAGACCGAACCAGGCATTGACCTCGACATCCTTGACCCCTTGCTCTGCAGCTGTGAGCAGTTGGGGAAACATCTGTGCGCGGGCCTTTTCGGTGACCGCCAACGGTATCAATTTGCCGGCCTTGATATGTGCCGCCGCGCCACCCAGACCGATGTAGAGCAGTTTGACCTCGCCTCCAAGCACCGCCGTCAATGCGGGACCGGTGCCTCGATAAGGCACGTGTAGCAGGTCGACACCAGCAGACTTCTTGAACATTTCGCCCGCAAAATGCATCGGCGATCCATTGCCGGTGCTCGCATAGGGCAGGCCGGGCTGCTTCTTGGCAAGCGCGATCAATTGCGCCAGATTGCTCACACCCAGCGTTGGATTCGCCACCAGCACCATCGGAGTGCTGACCGGCGCAATCACCGGGACCAGGTCTTTTTGTACATCCAGCCCGGCGCCAGCACCTTTGGGTAACACATGCGGTGAAATAACCAGAGTATTCGGCGAAAGCAGCAAGGTGTGGCCGTCGGCGGCCGCCTTGGCGACACCGCTGGCTCCCAGCAAGCCGCCAGCGCCTGGCTTGTTGTCGACTACGACCGCCTGTCCCAGTTTCGGGGCAAGTTTTTCTGCCAGCACACGGGCCAGCAGGTCCGGGCCGCCCCCTGGCGGAAATGGCACGACGATAGTCACCGTCTTCGATGGAAAAGATTGTGCAATGGCCGCCCCACTCAGAAGGCAGGCTGCCAGTGCCACGGTGATACGGCGCCGGTGAGAGGTTGTCATGGCAAATCCTTTGATCAATTAAGATGTCTCCATTGTTTGCCCGTAACGGCTTGGGTTCAACCGCCGCGCGGCCCGAATTGGGTACCGATCGTCCAGATTTCGCTTCGACTATCTCAAACGCATGGACGCGCTCAGTGACGTGTTGACAATCTGCCGATCCGAGCGGGCGGTGACAGCCCGCTTCGCGCTGACGGCGCCGTGGGGCCTTGCATCTGAAGGAACACCGGGTGCGGTCATCCGTCTGGCACGTGGCGCTCCCTATTGGATGCAGATTGAAGGCCAGCCACCGCAAAGTATTGCGGCCGGGGACCTGGTCATGGTGTCACCCGGCGTGCGGCACCGCTTGGGTTCCAATCCCGATGCCTGTGCCACACCGTTTGCCGAGTTGATCGCACGGCATGCTATTGGTCCGCGCGGTGAGCGACCGCTGGTATTTGCGCACGGTGGGGGCGGCGCATTCACCGACCTGTACTCTACGCAGCTCTGGTTTTCTGCCTTTTCCCGCCATGCTGTGTTGCGCATACTGCCACCGTGCATCCACATCCGGGACGTCGAATTGTCGTTGGCGAACTCGCTTGCCACCACGATGCAGGCCTTGACTGAAGAAACGTTGCTGCAGCGCCCAGGATGGCGCCTTTCTGCCGCGCGTATGGGGGAGTTGTTGCTAGTCAACCTCTTGCGTGAACATATGGCCAGCGAGGGCGCTGGCACTGGGTGGTTGCGCGGCATCGTGGACCCGGCCATTGCGCGCGCCATTAGCCATATACATCGGCGACCACAGGAGAATTGGACGGTGGCCAGCCTGGCGCGCGAAGCCGGGATGTCGCGCACCCGATTCAGTGCGCGGTTCAAGAATTTGGTGGATGCCAGCCCTATTGGCTACCTGCATGCGCACCGCATGGCGCTGGCGGCCGAAGCGCTGGAGATCGAAGGTCGACCACTTGCGCGCATAGCTCAGGACGCTGGATATGAGTCCGACAAGGCCTTCGCGCGTGCCTTTCAGCGCTGGTCTGGCCTGACCCCTTTCGGGTATCTGAAGCACGAATTGGAGCGCCGATCGCGTGTTGGCTTCGATTAGCCCGAATATTTCACGGTAGCAGGTAGAAACGAGGACGGCATCCCACTTTGTTGCCCGTTGATATCGGTATCGACTCGCAACCAACGAACGAGGAATGCCGATGCCAAACTGTACCGCACAAG
>JBDTMH010000263.1:0-5982 GCA_039934375.1 Burkholderiaceae bacterium
ACGACGGAGGATGCAACGAAAAGATGACCTGGCGCGCGGCCTTCGACGCGAACTACGCAGGCGGCGTGATCATTTTGCACCACGGCCGCGTGGTCCAAGCCCGCCTTCGAGTTCCACATGCACGGGGATACGCCTGGCTGGCTCGAACCACTGACCCTCGGGCAGGGCCGCATCGAACACGACGCCAACCCGATCGCCGCCATACACATTGCCGAGCTGGTTCTCGCGCAGGTCGGCGGTGATCCAGGCATCACCGGCGTCGATGAAGGTCATCGCGGGAGTGCCCACTGCCACGTATTGGCCAATCGCCAATCGCAGGTTTGTCACCACGCCGCGGGTAGGCGCAGTCAGCGTCGCGAAGCGCCGGTTCAGCTGCGCCTGCTCCAGCTGCAATTGCGCCGTGCGCAACTCGGGGTTGGCGTCGTTGCGTCCACCGGTGGTGATCATCGCCCTCTCCAACTCCGCCTGCGCCTTCTGCAGCTGTGAATCGGCATTGCGCTGTGCGGCGCGGGCATCGTCGGCCTTGACCTCCGACAGGAACCCCTTGCTTACCAACTCCAGCGTACGCGCCGCGTTGGCCTGTATGTTCTCGCGCTGGGAGAGTGCGGCCGTGACGCCAGCTGAAGGTGCACGAGCAGTTGGCAACGGCGCTGGGGCCGGTGGTGCCGGCGGCAACGGGCTCTGCGATGTGGATGTTTCGCTCATCGGCTCTGCCTCCCCTTCCTTGTTTACAGCAACCATTCGATCGGCAGCCATGACAGTATCCGCACCAGCGCGCGCTTCCACAATGGGGTCTGTGGTTCATGGTGCAGCAGCTTCACCGATCCGTCTGCTGACGACGGATCCTGCCATTCGACATGACCTTCATGGTCCAGGCGCAGCACATAGCTGCGCTTTGGCAGCTGATCGGAAAACGCCGCCGCGATCCGCGACGCCATGGGCGGGCTGTCGATGACAAACCCTGACTCGGTGTTCAGCGCCGCCGAGCGAGGGTCCAGGTTGAACGAACCGACAAACACGCGCTGGCCGTCGATGGCGAAAGTCTTGGCGTGCAAGCTGGCACCCGAGCTGCCGGTCAGACCCCGGTCTCCGATGGACGCGTGTGACGCGTTGCTGTCAGGTTTGAGCTCAAAAAGCTTGACACCGCCGCGAAGCAGCGCGGGTCGGCGCTTGGCATAGCCGGCATGCACGGCCGGTACATCGGTGGCGGCGAGCGAGTTGGTCAGCACGCTCACCCCCACACCACGCGCGCTGAGCTCGGTCAACGCACGGGTGCCACTGTCCGTGGGCACGAAATACGGCGACACCAGCAGCAGTTCGTGCTGCGGCCGGCCCAGCACCTCGTGCAGCCGCTGCGGCACCAGTACCTCGCTGTTGGCAAGGCCGAGCCCCTTGGCCGGATCGTCGCTGACCAGCCGCACCGCGGTCCATTCCAGCGCCAGCTCACCCGCCACCAATTGTTGGATGAACTTCGACCGTTCCAGCGCAGCGACATAAGGCGCCGCTTCGGGGCTGCGCGCCATTGCGGCGGCGGTGGCCGTCAGCCGGTCGAGCGCACCCGGAGCGGCCGCCGGCAGCAGCGACGCCACCGGGTAGGCCGATGCACTGGCCCAATACCGGTCAAAGTCTGCCGACACCTGCGGCACCACCGCACCCGTTGCCAGCACGTCTAGATCGACGAAGGCCACTTCCTGGCCGGCGTCGAAATACGCGTCACCGATGTTGCGGCCCCCGACGATGCTGGCGCGGTTGTCAGCGGTCATCGACTTGTTGTGCATGCGCCGGTTAAGCCGGCCGAAATCGGTAAGGTAGCCGAGCCAGCGCCAGTCGCGTTGCATGAAGGGGTTGAACAACCGCACCTCGATGTGAGGATGATTGTCCAGCGCCGCCAGGCGCTCATCCATGCCGGCGGTGTTGTTGTCATCGAGCAGTATCCGCACCCGTACCCCACGGTCGGCGGCTGCCCGCATCGCCTGCATCAGCAGGATGCCGGTGAGATCGGCATGCCAGATATAGACCTGCACATCCAGGCTGCGTTCTGCAGCTTCGGCAAGCAACATGCGGGTGGCGAAGGCTTCGCGGCCTTCCGCCAGCATCAGCACGCCGGACTGACCCGGATGGGCTTGTGCCTGAGGTGCCGTAGCGCGGCCCAGCCGGGTGTCGGCGGTCTCGGCTGGTTCAAGAGCGCGGCTCTGGCTGCGGTCTTCCAACGGCGGCAACGACCTGCAACCGTACAACATCACCAACTGCGCAATCGCCGTCGCTTTCGTCGCAATGATCAAGCCTCGACAAGGCCGCAGTCGCAGTCGCAGGCTACCGGCGAATGGCTGGCGAATCAAACCGGCCGAACCGTCGGGCGTAGTCGTCGTCATCACATCCTCACCCCGGGGCGATTGCCATGGCGCGCGCGTCCGTCACGTTCGACCGGGATGCTCCCGGCTATCCGATCCCAGCCGACCGTAAAACGTCATGCGCGCCGACTCGGCGAGCGCGATGCCGGGTTCGGTGTTGTACGCCAGCACCGCCAGCATGCGCGTACGCTGGCCCTGGACCGGGGTTACGCGGTGCATCGCATTACGCCCCCGAAACAACACCAGGGCGCCAGCCTCCATTGCCAGCGTCTTCACCGGTATGCCGCCGTCCAGCACTTCGGCGCAGCGTTCGAAGTTCGACTCGCCCTTGTCTGCGTCGCGCACATGCTTGACGTACTCGAACACACCACCGGCCTGCGGTGGTTGGACCATCAGCGTCACGGCAAATGACGAGTTGTCGAAATGCCAGCCCAGCTCCTGCCCTTCGTCCGCGAAATGCAGGTTCACGGACGACAAGGGATCGGCATAGGCATGCAGCGCGGCTTCTGCGAGCACAGCACACAGAAAGGCGCGAAAGTCCGGTGCCTGGTACAGGGCATGCAGCGCCGAAGCTTGCGGAATCTGGTCGGTCGTGATGCAGCCTTTGGACGATGCCACCGCACGGTTGCGCGGGTGGTTCGCGGCAAACTGCGGATCGGGGGGCTTCAGAAATATGTTGTGCGTGTTGGCGGTGTAGTACGCCAGATGGCGGTGTTGCTCCCCTTCACGTTGAACGGATGCCACCGCCTGCGCAGTCAGGAACCGGGGCAGCACCAGAACCCCGGCGTCATTCAGCGACTGTTTGCACTGCGTGCGAAACGCCGCGTCGCGCAGCGGGAACTGCGCCAGATCGATCAGACCTTCAAGTGGGTGGGACATGATTAACGCATCATTCTTTGCATCAGGTTATACGGTGGGCGTCTGCGCTACGGCATCCGCCATGGATCGGATCGGCGCGCGGCGCCCCACGATGCGTTGCCACAGCAGTAGCACGGCGCCATGGCCACTGACCAACACGACACCCAGCAGCACCGGCACGGTCGCCAGCACGAACTGCTTCTCGATCGTCTCACCGAGCAACAACGCCCCTAGGATAACTCCCAGCAAGGGGGTCAGGAACGAGAAGGCACCCAGCCGTGACGCCAGGTACGTGCGCATCAGCGAGAACCACAGCAGGAAGCTGGCGAAGGACACCACCAGCACCTGGAACAGCAAACTGGCCCAGACCAGCGGTGTCGGGTTGAAGTGGCTCTGCCCGCTGGCCAAGGCAACACTGGTCAACAAGATGAACGCTCCGACCAACTGGTACAGCAGCGTCTGCGTCGCAGTCGCGCCAGACAGCCGGGAGCTACGCACGACCACCGTCGTTGCACCCCAGACCAGGCCGCCCATCAAGCCCATGAGATCGCCCATGAACATGTCGGACGAGAAAACCGCAGCCGACACGTCTCGCCCAAGAAAAGCCATGGCGACGCCACCGAACGCAAGCATGATGCCCAGCCACTGCAACGGCGCGAGGCGCTCCGCCGGCAGACGCAGATGCAGACCCAGCGCGGCGAAGATGGGCGCGGTGTAAAGGAACACCACCATGTGCGCTGCGCTCGTGTGCCGCAGGCCCTCGCCCACCAGCAGGAATTCCAGGCCGAACAACAGGCCTACGAGCAGTCCCGCAGGCAGCGTCCCATCGCGCAACGTGATGCGCTCGCCGCGCCAGATCATCAGCAACACGACCAGCACTGCGGCGCCGCCCGAGCGAAGGCCGAGTTGGTAGATGGGCGTGAAGTCCGCTGACGTGGCCTTGAGCACAATCTGCTGAAGCGCCCAGATCAGGCACAAGGTCAGCATGCAGATCACGGCTTTGGGGTCGAGTGCCTTGCGCATGGGTGTCACTTTCTGTCTAAATGGTGCAATGTCTCAAGCCAAGGTGGCTTTGCTACTTCGCTTGACCGCAAGGGGCAAGAACGACGCTGTCGTCCTCTTGGCTTGCTCCGTTCGATTGTGATCCTTGCGGCCCCGATTGATATAGTGCAGACAGGACATTTCCTCCACTCCAACCGCCATTCGCGTTGATATGCCGATACTGCGACCCAAACTCGAGATCGCTTTGTCCACCCCGGAATTGCCGGCGCCGATCATGTTTCGCAGCGCCCATGTTCCGGCCCAGGGCCTGTACCCCCAGCACCACCATGCATGGGGCGAGTTCGTCTACGCATTCAGTGGTGTGATGGAAGTCAAACTGGCGCAGCAACATTTGCTGGCGCCACCGCAATACGGCGTCTGGCTACCGCCGGACGTCGAGCACATCGGCATGAACCGGCTGGAGGCGCACTACTGTTCACTTTACGTGGCGCGTGACGGCTGCGGTGGTTTACCGGCCGCCGCCTGCGCATTGACCGTGAGCCCCCTGGTGCGGGCCATGCTCGATCACTTGCGCCGGCAATCGATGCCCGCCGACACGCCACAGGACACGCGGCTGATGCAGGTGCTGGTTGACCAGCTGGCACAGGCCGAATGCGCCAACAGCTACCTGCCGCACTCCGACGACCCATTGCTGGCGCCAATATTGCAAGCCCTGCACGACGATCCGGGTGACAACCGCAGCGTGACCGATTTCGCGCGCGTCTTTCACACCACTGAACGCACGCTGGTGCGACGCTGCCAGCGCGAGCTGGGAATGTCGCTCTCAGAGTGGCGCCAAAGGTTGCGTGTGGTCAAGGCGTTGCCGCGACTGGAGGCCGGCGACAAGGTGGAGTCGATCGCGCTGGACCTCGGATATGGCAGCGCGTCGGCGTTCATTGTGATGTTTCGTCGGCTGATGGATGTCACTCCGGATGAATACCGCCGGTCGATCGCAGGCGGATCATCTGCCCGTGCACTGTGACGCAGTGCGTCGCATGACCCGCAGCGGAACAGGACCCGGGCTACGGCGTCAGCCCGGATACGCATCCGCAAAAGGAAATACCGGCTGCACCACTCGGGCCAGCGGTTTGTCATGGAACGCCCGCAACTGGTGGTGGGCCAGCAATTTGTCAAACTGCTGTGCGGCCTGCCCACGCATTGCATCGAGGTCCGCCGCCAGCACTTTGAAATCCTCCATCACCGGCCGGCCGGCGACGAAACTGGCGCGGCAATCGGTACCCCGCCCGGCCAGAAACAGGTTCTTCAACGGATCAAACAGTGGACCCAGATGGCTCGCCTGCAGATCGAACACCACAATGTCTGCCTGCGCACCCGGCGCCAGCCGGCCCAGGTCGTCGCGTCCCAGCGCCGCAGCACCACCGAGTGTCGCTGCGTTGTAGAGGTCGGCCATTGAGGTCTGCGTCTCCTCGCCTTCCACGACGCGCGCGATGTACAGCCCCAGCTGCATGTTGTGCAGCAGGTCGGGCGGCCAGGTGTCCGTGCCCAGCCCCAGATTGATGCCCGCTCGGCAATACTTGCCAAACGAGTCGAGCGCCCCGCCGCTGCGCGCGAATACGGCCGGGCAATGCACGACTGTGGCGCCGCTGCCGGTGAGCCGCTGCCAGTCGGCGTTGCTCTGGTCTGACACTGCCGGGTGGCCGCTGATGTAGATGCCGTGCGGCAGGATCGCGCGCGGTGTCAGCAGCCCCAGTTGCTCCAGCCAGCCCAGCGG
>JBDTMH010000264.1:0-5970 GCA_039934375.1 Burkholderiaceae bacterium
GTGGCGAAGAACTCGAAGAAGCCCTCGACCCACAAATGGATGATCCAGAAGCGCCAGGTGTCGACCACGGTGAAGTTGGTCTTCGCGCCGAAGAACATCGCCGGGATGTAAAACACCGGTATCGCCAGCGCCGCTACCAGGAACATTCTGACAATAGGCAACGCAGCGCGATCGGCCAGCGCGCGCGGCCGTACCAGCGACCACAGCAACGCAAACCAACCGAACAAGCCAGCGACCAGCAAGATCTGCCAGACGCGACCCAGTTCCAGATATTCCCAGCCCTGGTTGCCGATCCAGAACCACCACTGACCCAGCCGTTGTTCGAGACCCGCCCATTCACCCAGCAGACTGCCGAAGATGACCAGCGCAAACGCGGCGAACAGCACATGGGTCCAGAGTGCCAGCCAGCGCGGCTCGTCCTTGCGCAGCGAGCGACCCAGGAACAGCGCGGCAGCTACGTAGGCGGTCGCGATCCAGAAGATCGCCAGCTGCAGATGCCAGGTGCGCATCAGGTTGCTGGGGAAGAAGCGCTCAAGCTGAAAGCCGTAGAAGCTGCCCGGGTCGGCACGGTAGTGGGCGGTTGCACCTCCCACCAGCGTCTGCGCCAGCAGCAGCAGCGCCACGACCACGAAGAATTTGACCAGCGCGTTCTGCCCCGCACTGGAGTGCCCGGGCAGCAACTGGGGCCTGACCTTGTGGCCGCGCGTGATCCAGCCCAGATAGTCGAACTTGCCGAACGCCAGCAGCACGCTGGCGATGCCCGCGAGCAAGACCATCAGGCTGACCGCACTCCACAACAACGCACCCGAGGTCGCAAGGTTGCCGACGCTCGGATCGAACGGAAAGTTGTTGGTATAAGAGTGCGTCTCGCCTGGTCGTGCCGCAACTGAGGCCCAAGCCGCCCAGGTGACGAAGGCCGCGAACTGACGCAGTTCCGTCGGGTCGGTGATCAGGTCGGCTTTCAGACCGCCGTTTTGCGATGGGTCGTGGAAGTAGCCGGCTCCATGCGCAATCTCCTGATCGAACGCGGCGGCTTGTGCGGCAGTGAACTGCAGGATCCCCGTGGATACGTCATAGCGATTCGTCTTCAGTGACACGGTGGTCTCTGCCTGAACCGCCGCAGCCTGGCTTCGGGTCAGGGCGCCGAAAGTTCCGCCATGGCGCTCCTGTGCAATGGCCTCGGCCGTGACCAGGCCCATGCGGTGCAGTGCAGAGGCCGAGAAGTCGGGCCCGAGATAGGCGCCGTGGCCCCAGATGCTGCCATTGGCCATCAGTCCGTAGCGCAGAAACACCGC
Organism: Burkholderiaceae bacterium; assembly: GCA_039934375.1. Classification (GTDB taxonomy): domain Bacteria; phylum Pseudomonadota; class Gammaproteobacteria; order Burkholderiales; family Burkholderiaceae_C; genus CAISIP01. Next base: position 1,296 of record JBDTMH010000264.1, read on the forward strand.
CTGCCCTTCGCCGACATCGTCCGCGCTGAACAGGAGCCCACCTTGCGCATTCACCACCCGTGCCGGGATCGGCGGTGCGTTGCGATACGACAGTGTCGTGATCAGGATCAGGCCCGCAAAGCCAAATACCATCACGATCACCACGGCGCGTATCCACCAGGGCGACAGTGGGCCATCGTCCTCGGCCACGGGCTGGGTAGCGACACCGCTGGCCGCCGGCCCGTTCGCTGCCGCGGTGCTCATCGGAGTACCTTCGCCCTGCGGGCTTTCATGTGTCATTCGTGTTGCTCACTTGATTGCGTCGTCGCGTTCATCCGTTTTGCCGACGGCGGTGGGTAGGTCAGCCGCAAGCCGTCGACGTGGGCAAACGACGTGAGTGCGTGCGGCTTGCGCCCGAGGGGGCCGATGATGTCCTGCACGCGCACACCCCGTAGCAGCAGCGCGTCGGCGATCATCGAGCGGTGACAGCGCCATGGCACCGCCTCGGCGCACATCAACGCACACCGGCGGGTGCCTGCAAGTTCAACGACCCGTTCGACGTTCTCGGCGAAGTCCGCGCACTGCATGTAGTCCGCGTAACCCCTGAATGAGGGGTTATGCCAGCCGGTGTTCTGCGAGTCGGCATGCGCGTGGCGCAGTCCGCCAAGCCCCGGCATGTGCAAGTAGTCGATTCCAGCGCAAGCGAGTGACGCCGGGAGCGAATCGAGATTGAACTGTGGGTTGTGACGGGAACGCGGGATCGTCCTGACATCGATCACTTGGGCGACTTCGTTGCTCCAGAGCAGCCCGACGAAGTCCTCGATCGACCGGTTCGAATGCCCGATCGTGCAGACGATGGGCTCAGGCATCGAAGCAGGACGATGCGACACGGCCTGCGCAGCCCGAACCGGTCTAGGCGCCATGTAGGAGCAAGGTGACCAAAACAGAGCAATCCTCGATCGCCTTGAGCGAATGTGGGATGCCACCGGCGAGGCACATGAGATCGCCCTGTCGCATCACTTCGTGCGTGGTGCCGATGGAAAATTCGACGCTGCCTTCCAGGCATTGCACGGTCAGTTCGCCGACCACATCGTGCAGGGGCATTTCCTTGCCAGCGAGCAGAACGAGGCGAAATACCTCCAGGTGCTGCGACTTGTAAAGCGCGGTAGTCTGGGTGGTGGTGATAGCGCTGCCAAGCGGCCGAATGTTGATCCGCTCACCGGACGACGCATGATGGATGGCCATGTTTTTGAAGCTCCTGGTTGCATCTTGCGCTCCATGACGATGAAGCGTCTGTGCGCCACCGAACAAATGTCTGAGAATTGCAAGTCTCGCAGCATCTGGAGCCAGGGCCTGCATGAACCTTCCGCGTCGGGCGGCTCGCATAACCGTCTTGCCAACTTTTGCTGCAGCCAAGCCTGACCTGGAACAAGGCGAAAGACCAAAAGGAGCTGCAAAATCGACCGCTTAGAATCTATCGAAGCTGCCGGCGGATGCACGTCGTGCCGCCGGCCCATCCCCGATGTTGAAGTTTTTACCCCCTGCGCTGCGCGGTGCCATCGCGTTGACGCTGCTTGTATGCAGCACTTTGTTCTGGTGCTGTCTGTTGCTTGTGTTGGCACTGGTCAAGTTGCTGCTGCCATTGCCGGCCGTGCGCCGGCAGGTCGACCCACTGCTCAACCGCATCGCCAGCGGCTGGGTCCGGTGCAATTCGGGGTGGATGCGCCTGACACAGGGCACGACCTGGGACGTCACCGGCATCGCAGGTCTCGATGATCAGGACTGGTACCTGGTCAATTGCAATCACCAGTCCTGGGTCGACGTGCTGGTGCTGCAACGGGTGCTGAATCGGCGCATACCTCTGCTCAAGTTCTTCCTCAAGCGCGAACTGATCTATGTGCCGGTGATCGGGCTGGCCTGGTGGGCGCTGGATTTCCCCTTTCTGCGACGCCAGACCAAGAGCGACCTGCGCCGCAACCCGAATCAGCGTCTGGCAGACCGCGAGGCGACTTTGCGCGCGTGCGAGCGGTTTGCGAGGCTACCGACGAGCGTGGTCAGTTTCGCTGAAGGGACGCGTTTTACGCCGGCCAAGCACCAAGGCTCGCCCTATCGCCACCTGCTCAAACCCAAAGCCGGCGCACTGGCGCTGACGCTCGGCGCCATGGGTGGGCAGTTCCATTGCATGCTGGATGTGACCATCGTATATCCGGCCGGTGCGCCGGATTTCTGGTCGTTTCTGTGTGGCCGCGTGCCGCGCATCGTCGTACGCGTGCGCCCGTTGCCGATCCCACCCGACTTCAGCCGTGGCGACTATACGCAGGACCGCGCATTCCGACGCGCCTTCCATCGGTGGCTGGAGGCGATCTGGGAATTCAAGGACCAGGAGATCGACGCGTTGCTGGGCTGTTCCGCTGTCAGTCCGGTGCAGGCGCGACTGCAACCGTCTGTGCAAGAGCAACCCTGCAGCGGCTACTTGCATGGTCATCTCGGCCGGCATCAGGTCGCCGCGCCAACGACACTTGTGCAGGAGGTGGCCTATGGTGCGCGGTGAACGTTTCAACGGCATCAGTCATCTGGTGGGTGCTTCGCTGGCCCTGGTCGGCGCGACCTGGCTGGTGGTGCTGGCGGCGCAACGCGGCGACCCCTGGCGCATCGTGTCGTTCAGCATCTATGGCAGCTCGCTGGTGCTGCTGTATCTGTTCTCCACGCTGTACCACAGCCTGCGGGGCCGCGCCAAGGACGTGCTGCGCAAGTTCGACCATTGTTCGATCTACCTGCTGATCGCCGGCAGCTACACGCCGTTCATGCTCGTGAGCCTGCGCGGCGCCTGGGGCTGGTCGCTGTTCGGCGTGGTCTGGGCCCTGGGGCTGGTGGGCATAGTGCAGGAAATCTGGTTGGCGCGCGGCGCGCGCATCACCTCGCTGGTGATCTATCTGCTGATGGGCTGGCTTGCGGTGCTGGCGGTGTCCCCGCTGTGGCAGGCCCTGGGACCCGTTGGATTCGCCGGTCTGGTCGCTGGCGGAGCCTGCTACACCGGAGGTGTTCTTTTCTATGTCAATGACGAAAAGTGGCGCCACGGGCACGGCATCTGGCACCTGTTCGTGTTGGCCGGCAGCTTATGCCATTTCCTGACCGTGCTGCTGTTTGTCGCCTGATTGCGTACGGCCGTGGTTCCGCGCATCACCGTGCCGGTGCCAGCACCTGGAGTAGAAGGCCTTGTGCGACCGGAGACGGCGCGTGCGCCGGTGATGGCATGTGGATTCAACCGCGAGTGGCCAGAACGGAAATGGCACGGGCTGTCGCGCCCTCGTCGACGCGTGGGTCCGCTAGTCCTGGGAGGCGACGACGAAGTCGATCACGATGGCACCGGGTTCGCGCTGGCGATAGGTGATGTCGACCTTGGCACCATAACGTGTCTGCAACTGGTCCAGCAAGGGCAAGGGATCGTGGTCGTTGACAAAACGCATGGTCTCGCCGGGTCGCAGCGCGTCCAGCGCGCCGAAAATTGCGGCGTGGCGGAATCGCTTGGCGACACCACGGGCGTCAAACGGGTAGATCGCGTCGGGCGAGAGGTGCTGATGAGGTTGTGCCATGGTTGGTTTCGATTGAGGTTGAAGAGATCGGCCTGCACCCTGGCACGGCCCGGCTTCGCGGTGCGATTTCGGAATCCGGTTTTAAGATGCAATCCCGATGTATCTTAAAAGAATGGCAATCAAACTGCCAGCAATGACCGCAGCGGCAAAGGGACATTGAGCGCCGTGCCGCACGCCTTTCACGCCATCGCATCACATATGCGCGAGGCCACTTCAAGTCGTCTGCGCGACCGTCAGGAGTCGCCAAATTGGAGCAATCCTCTCGGGTCTCATGAGGAAACGCCGGGCCGCTCCCAAGTTTCCTCGCACCCCCTCGGGGGGCCTGGCAAAGCCAGGGCTGGGGGCTCACAAGTCGATGCCGAATCGTCCGCGGCCTACTGGCCGGGACTTCCATGCATGATGCCGCCGTCGGCAAATACCGTGGTCGCGGTCATGTAGCTGGCACCGTCGCCGGCCAGGAAAGCGACTACGCTGGCAATTCCTTGCCGCTCATGGTGTCCGGGCGCTGCTGGGCGATGCTTGATCGGCGCTGGTGTCGCGCGGCTGCAGCAGCTTGGCAACCGCACCGGTCCAGCCGGTCTGGTGCGAGGCGCCGACACCACGGCCGGTGTCGCCATGGAAATATTCGTGGAACAGCACGTGGTCGCGAAAGTGCGGGTCGGTAGCCATCTTCGGGTGCACCTTCAGCACCGGGCGCTGGCCGTCGGCGCCATTGAGGAACAGCCGCGTGAGCCGACGCCCGAGTTCATCGGCGACTTCGCGCAGTGTGGCACGATGGCCCGACCCGGTGGGGCACTCGACGGTAAAGTCGTCGCCGTAGTAGTGGTGGAACTTCTGCAGCGACTCGATCAGCAGGAAGTTCAGCGGCATCCACACCGGCCCGCGCCAGTTGGAGTTTCCGCCAAACTCGTCGCTGCGTGATTCGGCTGGCCAGTACGCCACTTCGTAGTGCGTGCCGTCGATGTCAAAGTGGAACGGGTCGCGCTCGAGCGCCTTGGACAGCGATCGCACGCCGAAGTCCGACAGGAAGCAGGCCTCGTCCAGCGCCTGCCGCAGCAGCGCCTTGGTGCGGTGGCCGCGCAGCAGCGACAGCAGCCGCCGGT
>JBDTMH010000265.1:0-5929 GCA_039934375.1 Burkholderiaceae bacterium
TTGCCGCCCTGGCTCGGTCCGTCCGCGAATTGGAGGATGTATGACCGGCTCAACCTTTGATCTTGTAGCCGCAGCGTCGCATGCTTGTGGCCATGTTGCGCACACACGTTTTTGGCCTCACGGCGACGCGGACAATCCAGCAGGGCCTGTCGATGGTCGAACTGCTGATGGTTGTGCTGATCGGAGCATTGCTGGTGGGCTTGGCTGCGCCGTCGTTCAGCGCGCTGGTGAATGCGCAGCGGGGGTCTGCGCTGGCATCCGGTTTGTTCGCCAGCCTTCAGCTGACCCGTATCGCGGCCATCACGCGCAATGACCGCGTCGTCATGTGCAAGTCCCTGGACGGCAGCGGCTGCAGCACCGTCGGTGGTTGGCAGCAGGGCTGGATCGTGTTTCAGGACAGCAATAACAACGCCGCGCTGGACCCGGGCGAGACGGTGATCGAGCGACAGCAGGCGTTGTCGCCCGGCTGGGGGCTGACCGGCAACGGCCCGGTGAGCAACTATGTGTCGTATGGGTCCACCGGATATTCGAAACTGGTCTCGGGCGCTTTTCAGGCCGGCACCTTCACGCTGTGCCCGGTAATGGGCGGGACCAGCGAGGCGCGCCAGATCATCATCAACAGTGCGGGCCGAGCCCGAGTGCAAAAGGCAGTTGCAACTGCCTGCATTTGAAGCGGCGAAGACCCGGGGGGCGTGATTGGGGTCAGTCCCATAGCGTCCGAGGGCCTAAAGCGCCTCGGTGCAAAAGGCCGACGGTGTCAGAATGCGTGTGCTACCAAAATGGCCGAGTCGCAAGATCCCGGCACGGTGATCACCGGTCACGAGGTATTGCGCTTCACCGGCCTGTGCCATTTCAAGTAGAAAGGCATCGTTGGGGTCGTCGGCCTCAATGCCACTGGGCAAGTGTTCCAGCACGATGGCACGTTGCAAATTGTTCACCATCGTGCCCACGCGGTGTGGCTGCAGTACTGCCTGAAACTTCGGATACCGACTGGCGCGGCGCAGTTCGTCCAGTTGGTTCACGGAGGTCACCAGCTCGAAGCGCGCCGCGCGCCAGGCGCGGTAGATCACATCTGGTGAGCCATGCGGGGAGATGAGTGCGCTGAGTAGAACATTGGTATCCAGAACAACGCGCATCAATGCGCTCGCGCCCATTGAAGCGACTCGGCAACGATGGCCGTCAAGTCAGCTTCGCTCACGTTGATGTTGGCGGCCTTGGTCTGCTCTGCCGACAGCTCCAAAATGTGCGAGCGCACCGCTTCCTCGATGAAGCGCGACAAGTCGCCTTTGCGCCCCCCGCCTTGGCCAGCGAGGTACATGCGAACGGACTGATCGGTGTTGGCTGACACCGCGATGTTCCAGCGGACTGAATTCATGAAAAACTCGTGTTTAAGTTGATAGGTGTTTATACGCCGACTGAACGTAGAAATCAAGATTGTCTATAAAGCGATCGGAAGGGCGGAACAGAAATGGCGGGCCCATACCTTCAAGTTCCCATTGGCCCGAACGCCAATTGCCCTCAGCGCCGGACTTCGTCGACCAGCGTCTTGAAATCGTCTATGTCGGCAAAGCTGCGATAAACACTGGCGAATCGCACGTAGGCGACCTTGTCGAGCTTCTTGAGTTCGCGCATCACCAATTCGCCGATGCGGCTGGACGGAATCTCACGCACGCCCAAGGTCAACAGCTTTTCCTCGATGCGTTCGATTGCCGCATCCACCTGTTCGGTGCTGACCGGGCGCTTGCGCAGCGCCAGGTTCATCGAAGCCCGCAATTTGCCGCGCTCGAATTCGATGCGCCGGCCGTCCTTCTTGACGATGGTCGGAAAATTAACTTCCGGCCGCTCATAGGTGGTAAAGCGCTTGTCACACGCGCCGCATTGGCGGCGCCGGCGAATGAACTCGCCGTCTTCTGCCACACGGGTCTCCACCACCTGGGTTTCCGAGTGGCTGCAAAAAGGGCATTTCACGACGAGCCTTCGACTCTGCCAGTCGCGCGCGGATTCAGGACTTGAAGAATGCTGTGACCTTGTCGAAGCTGTTTGCTTCATTTTCAGGCGCAGACACGGGAATGATGCGTGCCGGCGGCGTTGCCAGGATCTTCTGTCCGGTGGCCACCGACAGGATGCGGGCATGTTCGGCCAACACTTTTTGCGCGTATCCGCCGTCATTGTCGGTGTTCGCGGCGCCAACGTAAAAGCGCAGGCCGCCCTCGATGGAGCCGGCGCGCGAAATGCATTCCTGCAAAACCTTGACGCCAACCCGCAAGTTGGTGAGCGGGTCGAAGGCGGCGAGGTTGCCTCCGGCGTTCTCATATTTGTCGACATGGATCTTGGTCATCACCTGCATCAGTCCCTGGGCGCCGACAGGACTTTGCGCGAAAGGATTGAACCCCGATTCGATGGCCATCACGGCCAGGATCAGGGTCGGATCGAGCTTGCTATGCATGCCGACGTTGTAGGCTTCCGCGACCAGCGCGCTGATCGGCTCCGGCGCGACCCGGTATTTCTTGCTTAGCCAGTAGGCGACCTTGGCCTGTTGTTTGGGCAGTTCGTTCGGGTCGGCGGCGGTGGCGCGGTCGACCGGAGCGGCGTGCAAGTCATCCGGGCTCTCGGCCGGTTGGCGCGAGCGCAACCATTCCATCAGCTGCTGTTCGCCTGTCTCGCGGATTTGCGGCTGTACCGTCAGCGTCAGCGCCGCAAAAACGACGGCAAGGCCCAGCATGGCAAATCCACTGTGCGAAATTTCAAACAGTCCGTTGGCTACATCGGAGCCGAAGGTTCGCAATCCACTCAGCATCGATTGAAACGATGTCATGGCACTTCCTTTATGTGCGCTCTCCCGCCTGCAGGCCACGGTTCCTGTGGGACGTGGCAAGCGCGGTGCGCATGATTGGGGTAGTAACGCATTCAACATGCTGCGGGGGCCATTGATGGAGCAGATATTGAGTTAGCCGAGGTCGGCAGCGATTCGGGTTAACCCTGAGAACAAGGCTGGCGCGATTTTAGAGGGGCTCAATATACCCAGTCAACAATAAAGAATAGGGTTGTTATTCCAAATCAGCCAAATCGGCAACAAGTGCTTGCCAGCGAGGCTGCTGCGGCCTAGACTGAGAGCGTCTGAGTGATCAGACGTTCTGCCGGCAGTAGCCAGTCCCCATCCCAGGGTGGTGTTGATAAAGCGGCCCCGGCAATTACTGGAGGCAATCTTTTGCCTCCATGCATCGCAAGACGTCAATCTCTTGCGATGCTAGCCAAGACGGCAGGGGCCTTGCGTCCGCCGTCGAGCCCGACGGGTCGGTTTTTCGCCGGTTCGCCGGGCTTTCTTGTTTTGATTTCAGTCATCGCGGTCACTTGTTATATTGGCGGCAACTGCCTTTGTCTGTCCGATGTCCATGACCGATTCATCCGCAATGCAAACCGTTGCCCGCAACCGCTGGGTGCGGCGTATTTTCTGGACAGTGTTTTCGGTGCTGTTGCTGTGGGCGCTGGCCTGGCTGGTGGTCCCGCCCTTGCTCAAGAACGAGCTGATCAAGGCGGCCAGCACGCAGCTGGGACGCAAGCTGCAGATCGGAGACATTGATTTCAAGCCCTGGACACTGGAGTTGACGGTGCGCGATCTGGTCGTCGACGGCCAGGACGGCAGCAGCCCGCAACTGGCGATTCGCAAAATATATGTCAACGCCGAGCTGGAGTCGCTGTTGCGCCTGGCGCCGGTCGTCAGCACCCTGACAATTGAAGGGCCGCGACTGAAGCTGCGTCGACTGGCCTCCGGGGCCTACGACGTCGACGACATCATCGCGCGCCTTGCGGCCCGGCCGAAAAGCCCGGACGCACAAGGCAGTAGTCCGTTGCGCTTTGCGCTGTTCAATCTGGCGATCACGGACGGTTCGTTCGAATTTGACGATCAGCCAGCGGCGCGCCAGCACCAGCTGCGCGGCCTGTCACTGACGTTGCCATTCCTGAGCAACCTGCCGGCGCGCCGCGAGATCACGGTGACGCCGCAACTGGCGTTCACGCTCAACGACAGCAAGTTCGACTCGCGTGCGTCGACCACGCCGTTTGCGCAGTCACGCAAGACCGACGCCCAGCTTCGGATTCAGGCCATGGACCTGGCGCCTTATCTGCCCTATATACCGCGCAGCTTGCCGGTGCAGTTGCAACGGGCTGTGCTGGACGCAGACCTGCAGCTGAAATTCGTGGAGGAAGGCGGTGCGCAGGTTGTTCTCAGTGGCCAGCTGGATCTGAGCGGAGTCACGCTGGCGGATGGCGGCGGCGCGGATCTGCTGGCGTTGGATAGCCTGAAACTGGTATTCAATGAAATTCGGCCGCTGGAGCAGCGTGTCAGCCTGGCGTCGGTCGTGTTGCAGGGGCCTCAGCTGCAAGCCCGGCGGGACGCGTCGGGCCATATCAACCTGGCGCAGCTCGGCGGCGCGGGATCCGCAAAGGAATCCGCGATAGCGCCCGTTGTGGCTGCGTCGCAGCCGGTGGCCGCCGGGTCTGCAACCCCGACGCCGGCGCCGGCCTGGCAGGTGTCGATTGCCGAACTGTCAGTGCACGATGGCTCGGCCCGCTGGCACGACGCGAGCCTGGCGCCGGCAGCCGATTTGACGCTCAGTGGCCTGACCCTGGACGTGCGCGATGTCGTGTGGCCGATGGCGCACCCGCTGACTTTCAACGGTTCGATCACTTTGGCTGGATCGGGCGCAACGACTGCGACCACGACGACAGCGTCGACGAAGGGGACATCCAGGCCAGACTCGGGCGTGTTGCCGCCGGGGCCGGCGCGACTGGCCTTTGGGGGCAGTGCCACCGATCAGCAGGCCACGGCGAAGCTGGCGTTGAGAGACGCCAGTCTGGCTCTGGTGGCGCCGTACCTGGCGCAGTATGTCGTGCCGGAACTGCAAGGCACGCTGCAGGCCGACATGACGCTGGGCTGGAAGGCACCGGATCTGCAACTGGCGATTGCTTCGCTGAACGTGGATCGCCTGGCGCTGGTCACACCGGGCCCGGCCGCGCGTGCCGACCTGGTGTCGGTGCGCAAGCTGGCGGTGACGGACGCGGCGCTCGACCTGAGCCGGCGCACCGTGTCGGTGGGCAAGTTCGAAGTCACCCAGCCGCAGGCCGCCGTATCGCGCGGCGCCGACGCGCGCTGGATGTTTGAGCAATGGTTGCGTGTGGCGCCAGCGGGCGCCGGCGGGCCGGTCGCCACAGCACCAGCCAAGGTGGCCGGGCTGGCAGTTCCGGCGGATGCGCCGTCGGGTCCGCAGCCCGCGCCGTGGCAGGGGCGGATTGACCTGTTGCAGGTGCACGATGGTGCCTTGCGGTTCGACGACAAGGCTGCGGCCAGTCCGGTGGCCTTGGACGTGTCGGCGCTGGAACTGGAGCTCAAGAATCTGCAACTCGATGGCAAGCAGGCAATGCCAACCCACTTGTCTGCCCGCGTGGCCGCGCGCAAGGGCGAGGCCGGCAGCCTTGACTATCGTGGCACGGTGCGGGTTTTTCCGTTGCAGGCCAAGGGCCGTGTCGAGGCGAAGCAGATTCCGCTGCATGTGTTTGAACCTTATTTTGGTTCCAGTCTGAACATCGAAGTTGCACGGGCCGATGCGGGCTTCAAGGGCGATGTGGACTTCGCCGACAACGGCCAGGGGCCGCTGGCTACGGTGCGCGGTGACGTGGTACTGGAAGACTTTCGTGCCAACAGCATCGCCGCGCGCGCTGGTGAGGCGCAACTGGCGCAGGAGCTGCTGACCTGGAAGGCGTTGGGGGTGCGCGGGCTGGATCTGGCGCTGGCGCCAGGAAAACCGCTCCGCGTGGCGGTGCGTGAGACAACCCTGAGCGATTTCTTCGCCCGGGTGATCGTGCATGAGAATGGCCGCATCAATCTGCAGGATGTCGTGCGCTCGGGCGACGCGCCACAGCCGCTCGATGG
>JBDTMH010000266.1:0-5911 GCA_039934375.1 Burkholderiaceae bacterium
GCACCTGTGCGGATTGATGGTCGACGAAGGCGACGGCGTGAAATAGGCTCATGGCGCAAGTATCCGGTTGCCGGATCGTCCGGTCTGTGCGGCGCCAGACGGACGCGAGTGGCTGGCCGTGGCGCACCGGACCGGACCGGCGTCACCGGCTCGAGCGAAAGGAGGCCCTGCACGCTTGCATTGAGCGCTGCCGCACCGACCGAAGCCTTCCTGCGAGCGTATAGGTCTAAACGATGGAGGCCGTGGAAATGTCCGAACTCGCCCTGACCCTGCCGCGCCGCAATCCGCGCGCCTTTCTGATGCTGGCTGCAATCGGCTGGCTGTTGCTGTACCTGGGCTTGCAGCCTGCCGCGCAGGCGCTGGTGCACGCGTTGCCGGTCGATCCAGCCAGCCATCTCGGCGGTGCGCTGGAGTTTTTCTGCTACGACACGCCCAAGGTGCTGCTCCTGCTGACCGGCATCGTGTTCGTGATGGGGATGGTCAACTCCTACTTCACCGCCGAACGCACCCGCGCTCTGCTGGCCGGGCGCACCGAGGGCGTGGCCAATGTGATGGCTGCCGGCCTGGGCATCGTCACGCCATTCTGCAGTTGCTCGGCAGTGCCTCTGTTCATCGGTTTCGTCAAGGCCGGCGTGCCGCTCGGTGTCACCTTCTCGTTCCTGATTTCCGCGCCCATGGTCAACGAGGTGGCGCTGACGCTGCTGCTTGCCCTATTCGGCTGGAAGATCGCGATGCTGTACCTGGGCCTGGGATTGAGTGTGGCCATCGTCGCCGGCTGGATCATCGGCCGGCTGAAGATGGAGTCGTACCTGGAGGACTGGGTCCGCGAGATGCCCAAGGCCCAGGCGAACGCCGCAAACGCCGGCATGCCGCTCGCGGAGCGCATCACGGCGGGGTTTGCCAGCGTGCGCGATATCGTGGGCAAGGTATGGCCGTACATCCTGGGCGGCATCGCCGTGGGCGCGCTGATCCACGGTTACGTGCCACAGGATTTCATGGCCAGCTTCATGGGCAGGGAGGCGTGGTGGTCGGTGCCGCTGGCGGTGCTGCTGGGCATCCCGATGTACACCAACGCAGCCGGCGTCATCCCCATCGTGCAGGCGCTGCTGACCAAGGGCGCTGCACTGGGCACCGTGCTGGCATTCATGATGAGCGTGATCGCGCTGTCACTGCCCGAGATGATCATCCTGCGCAAGGTGCTGAAGCTGCGGCTGATCGCCACCTTTGCCGGCGTGGTCGGCGCGGGCATCCTGCTCGTGGGTTACGTGTTCAACGCGGTGCTGTGAGCACTGAACTTCAAGACCCAGGACTTTTCAACAGAAGACTCCCATGACCGTCAACCGCGCCGTCACCATCTTCCCCGGCTTCATGATCATGCTCGGCCTTGCGCCGGCGCACTTCACCGGCCGGATCGACTTGTCCAGGCCGAGTTGGCTGGGGTTCACCGCCTTCGTCGGCGCAATTCTGTTCCCGATGGACCGCTGGCGCTGCACGCACATGAAGAAGGCCGTCGACGACGGTGTGGACGGGCGCGCCGCCGTCAAGAACTGCAACGCTCAAACCTTCATGCGGCTGCTCGGCGCCGCCGAGCCGATGCCCGGCAACGCCCGCCGCTCCGGCCTCGAACTCGACCGCGCGTGACCCCGCTCAAGGAGAACTCCACCATGGAAATCAAAGTACTCGGCACCGGCTGCGCCAAATGCAGGAGCACCATCGCACTCATCGAACAGGTCGCCGAGGCCAAGGGCTTGAACGTCAACCTGATCAAGGTGGAAGAGCTGCGCGAGATCATGGGCTACGGCGTGATGAGCATGCCCGGGGTGGTGATCGACGGAAAGGTGGTCCATGCCGGCGGCGTGCCCGGCCGCGACAAGATCGAGCAATGGCTGGGCACCGCCTGAAGAAAACACGGAAGGCGGCCATTCATGCATCCGCAAGACCATGGGACCATGGCCCACTGCACGGACGCGCAGATCGTGCTCGACACCGATCTGGCCGGTCGGCGTGACAGCTTCAATCAGGCCGAGTTGCTGCTGGCGGCCGTTTCGACATGCATCGTCAAGGGCATCGAGCGCGTCACGCCGTTGCTGAAGTTCCAGCTGCGCAGCGTGACGGTGCAGGTGCACGGCGTGCGTCAGGACGCAACGCCGAAGCTGGAATCGATCGGCTACGAGATCATCGTCGATACCGACGAGGACGAGCGGCGGCTTGCACTGCTGCACGACAACGTGAAGAAGTTCGGTACCGCGTTCAACACGGTGGCGCCCGGGACCGACCTGAGCGGCGTGCCGCGCCGGCTGAACCCCGACGATCGGGAGTCCACGCAGTGAGTGCAGGACACGATCATGGGCACGACCACGCCCCCGCCAACGTCAATGCCGCCTTCGCCATCGGGATCAGCCTGAACATCGTGTTCGTCCTGGTGGAGGCCTTCTACGGCTGGAAGATCAACTCACTGGCATTGCTGGCCGACGCCGGCCACAACCTGAGCGACGTCGCTGGTCTGGTGTTGGCCTGGGGCGGCGCACTGGCCGGCAGGCTGCGGTCCGACGCGCGGCATACCTATGGCTGGAAACGCGGGTCGATCCTGGCGGCATTTGCGAATGCACTGTTGCTGCTGGTGGCAATGGGTTCGCTGGCCTGGGAGGCGGCGCACCGCCTGCAGTCGCCCGAAGTCACCGAGGGCTGGACGATCATCGCGGTGGCCGGCGTTGGCATCGTCATCAATACCGCCACGGCCCTGCTGTTCATGCGCGGGCGTGACAGCGACCTCAACATCCGCGGCGCCTACCTGCACATGGCGGCCGACGCGCTGGTGTCGCTAGGCGTGGTGATCGGCGGCGCGCTGTATCTCTGGAAGGGCTATCCATGGATCGACCCGGCGATGAGCCTGCTCATCGCGGCGGTGATCGTGGTCGGTACCTGGAACCTGTTCAGGCAGTCCCTGCACCTGCTTTTCGACGGCGTGCCGGAGAGCATCGATCTTGCAGCCGTGCGCCAGCTACTGCTTGGCCTGCCCGGTGTGAGCGAGGTACACGATCTGCATGTCTGGGCCATGGGCACTTCGCAGAACGCACTGACGGCGCACCTCGTTCTCACCGACGAAGGCGCCGACCTTGCTGCCGTGTTGCGCGGAGCGGAGCATGAACTGCACGAGCACTTCGAAATCCGCCATGCGACCTTGCAACTCGAGACGCCGGCCTACGCCCGGCAGTGTGGTTTGCGCGCAGAACGTCGTTGTGCGTGATCCGATGCGCTTCAGTACCGGCGCTGCAGGCGAAACTCGTTGTTGCCGTCAGTCCGCTGGCGATGCGCAAGGAGGGCATGACATGACCTGGTCGCTGGATGGCGCGGGCGAACGAGAAACAGAGCGGCCAGGGCAGGGCGTGATCGTTGGAGATCGTGCTCGGGACATGCATGGCGTTCAGGCGGCTGCTGGCCAGCTCGCTCGCCACGGGCCGGCGCGCGGTGATAGGCTCGCTCGAAAACATGGAAGCCATGATGGCAGGCCAGTCGTGAACTGGCGTCCATGGGTTTTCGAGGCTGCCGCCAGACTGTCCGGCATGGAGCTGCACGAGGCGGGGCCGGCGCGATGCGATATTGAGGATGCGTCGCCGATGAAATCGTGACCCGATGAAACTCCGTCTGTCGACCAAGCATCGCCGTCTTCACCTGACGGTCGCTATTGCCGTTCTCTTGATATTCGCATTGACCACTTTCGCCATGCCCGGTCACGCCACGGAAGAGCCCGAGTACCAGGTCGTTCGCGAGCTAGCGGAGATCGAGGTGCGCCAATACGCCGCCTATACCGTCGCCGAGGTCGTGGTGGCCGGCCCGGCGGACAAAGCGGGCAGCCAGGCGTTCCCGATCCTGGCGGGCTACATCTTCGGCAGGAACAAGGGCGAGCGGAAGTTCGCGATGACCGCGCCGGTGACGCAGGCGGCGGCCCCGGTGAAGCTGGAGATGACGGCGCCGGTCACGCAGAGCGCTGCGTCCGGCGGCTTCGTCGTGCAGTTCGTGCTGCCCAGGGGCGTGACGGTGGCCAATGCGCCCGAACCCCTGGATGCGCGCGTTCATCTGCGCGAGGTGGTGCCGGCGCAAGTGGCCGTCATCCGTTACTCGGGCTTCTGGTCGCAGTCGAACTACGACGAACATCTGGCCAGGTTGCAGGTGGCGTTGCGCGCAGCCGACCTGGCGTGGATGGGCGAGCCCGTGTATGCGCGCTACAACGCGCCGTTCACGCCCTGGTTCATGCGTCGCAACGAGATCTGGCTACATCTGGCGCAGACCCGCTGATCGGTCAAGCCTGGCCGCGGCGCGGCGGCTCTCAGTCTGGCCGGCCAGTGTTCGTTGCCGCACAGTCCGGGGCGCTTCATGCGGATAGCGTGAACTGCCGAGTACGCGGTCAACGCGTTGATCGACGTCCCAGCCGCTCTTCGCCCGACACGCGGACACACCCATGACAAACGACACCCCCAGCACACGCGGATTCGTCACCCTGCTGGAAGCCTTCCGCACCAGCGGCGGAACGGCGCCGGATGACATCGTCGGCGGCCTGCTGGCGGATCACCATGCCGGCGATGCGGTCAGCCTCGCCAAGCTCGTCCATTCCGGCCAGGTGTTCGGCTTCGAATGGTGCGCAAGCCTGTGGATACCGATGTTCCAGTTCAACGCGGTAGATCTGGCGATTGCGGCAGCTCCGCGGGTCGTCAGGGCACAACTGCCCGAAATCTGGTCGGGCTGGACGGTGGCCATGTGGTTTGCCATGCCCAATGCGCGACTGCAGGGCGACCGGCCTGTCGACTGCCTGACAAGCGACTTCGCCGCTGTCTTGCAGGCCGCGCAGGCTTCGCAGTCGGCAGAAAGCGGAGTCCTCGTTCCGTTGCTGCGAGTGCAGGAGCTTGCAGCGCACGCATGAGACGAGGAATGCGCCAGATGCATCCACGCGACCAGCGTTGATGTGGATCGCTGGACGATTGGTCGCCGCGCGCTTGGCTGGGGCCCGGTTTGCAGCAAGCGTATGCCGTGGTCAGTGCCGGCGTTGCGGTTGTGGTGGACGCCAAGGGGTTGGGCTGCCTCGCCGCCCGCGAGAAGCCGGCCTCGCGCAGGGGCGCCAGGCTCTTTACCCGGTACGTCCAGTTATTCGATTCTGCTGCGCCGAGACTTGGTCCAACAAGCGTGTACCAAATGTTGGCCAACAAATTGCGCGCGTGTTGTTGCCTCGTTGGAAGTTCGTGTCGCCAAGCTGCGCCTGAGTTGCAGTCAAGTCGACGCCTGCCACAGCCGCGCGAAGTCAAACGAAAGCTGGCGGTGATGCCGAATGGACAACGTGTACACAGTGGCACTGGTATCCATGGCCGCGTACAGCATGAGGTCGTCACCGTGCAGGTACTCGCGCAGTGCGCTCGCAGCGCCGGCCGGCAGCGCTGCTAAATGAGGCCAGTGCTTCGGCCGATTGCGGAGGGTTGTCCAGGTACCGTCGGCCAATGCGCGAGAACCGCGCCAGGTTGGGGATCACCGTGGCACGCAGTTCGACCAGCAGGTCGTCGAAGGCAACGGCCGCGTCCGCTTCGTTCAAGAACGCCTCGATGACGTTCAGGCGCTCCAGGCAGCTCGCGGTCAGCTCGACCCGGTAGACATCCTCAGCCACGCTTCTTGGCGGTTTTGCCGGTCGTCGCGCCAGCGCGGCGCTGCTGGAGCCTGGCGAGGGCGGCATCCGCCCCGTAGGTGCGGCCAGCCTCGATGTCGGCCAGGCCACGCCTGGCGTCGTCGAGCAGCAGCAGGTGGATGCGCTCGCGATCCAGGCGGTGGTCGTAGTCGAGCCGGTCGGCGTCGATCAGCGCAACGTAGCTTTCACCGTTCTTGGTGATGATTTTTTCGGCGCCGGCCTTGGCTTGGTCGGCGAGTTCGG
>JBDTMH010000267.1:0-5892 GCA_039934375.1 Burkholderiaceae bacterium
TCTCGGCGATGCGGTAGATCGCATAGCTGTTCATGCGCTGGAAGATGCGCCGGCTTTCCTGGATCGCCTCGATGATGACCGACAGGCCTGGCGTGGTCAGCACGATCGATGCCGCCGCGCGCGCCGCGTCGGTCGCGCCCGACACGGCGATGCCGCAGTCCGCCTTCTTCAGCGCCGGCGCATCGTTGACGCCGTCGCCGGTCATGCCGACGATGTGGCCGTGCTTCTGCAGCACGTCGACGATGTGGAACTTGTGTTCCGGGAAGACCTGGGCAAAGCCGTCGGCCTTCTCGATGGACGCGGCGACCGCGTCACTTTCTTCCTTTTGGGAGTCTCCCAGGCTGGAGGCATCCAGGATGTTCGCGCCCAGCCCGAGCTTTTTGGCGGTTTCCTTGGCGATCGCCAGCGCGTCGCCAGTGACCATCTTGATTTTCACACCCATCGACAGCGCAGTTGCGATCGTCGCCTTGGCGTCGTCGCGCGGCGGATCGAACAGCGGCAACACGCCGACCAGCCGCCACGGCCCATCGCCGTCAGCGCGGGCGACGCCAAGCGCGCGAAAGCCCCGTTCGGCGAAGGCGTCGACGGCCTTCTTCGCGGCCGCCTTCACGTCGTCGGCGTCGCTCGCCAGGTCGAGCATGACCTGCGGTGCGCCCTTGGAGACCTTGAAGGTGTTGCCGTCCTTGCCCTTGACGCTGGCCTCGGTGCGCTTGTGTACCGGGTCGAAAGGTGTGAAGTGGCTGACCTGGTAGTCCTTCAGCGCCGCGCCGTCTTTCAAGCCGGCGAGTACCGCGAGGTCGATCGTATCGTCGTTGTCGGCGCGCGATGCGAGGGCGCCGCCGAGGACCACCGTCGCGGCGTCGACGCCGTCGACGCAATAGGGCTCACCCAGGGACAGCTTGTTTTGCGTCAGCGTGCCAGTCTTGTCGGCGCACAACATGTCGACGCCGGCCAGCTCCTCGATCGCCACCAGCCGACTCACGATCGCCTGCTTGCCCGACAGCAGCCTGGCCCCCACGGCCATGGTCACCGAGAGCACCGTGGGCATCGCCACCGGAATCGCGGCCACCGTGAGCACCAGCGCGAACTGCAGCGTCGTCAGGATCGGGTCGCCGCGAAAGATGGCCACGCCGATGATCACCGTGACCAGGGCTAGCGCGAGGATGATCAGATAGTTGCCGATCTTCAGCACCGCCTTCTGGAAGTGGCTGGCCGTCTTCACCTCCTGTACCAGCTTGGCGGTTTTGCCGAAGTAGGTGTTGCTGCCGGTGCCGTAGACCAGCGCGCTGCTCTGGCCGCGGCGCACGATGGAGCCCGAATACACCACGTCGCCGGTCTTGCGCGACGCTGGCAGCGATTCGCCGGTCAGCGCCGATTGGTCAACCGACATCGGGTCGCCGTCGAGCAATCGCGCATCGGCCGGAACAATGTCGCCCAGGCGCAGCTGGATCACGTCGCCCGGCACCAGCTCACGCGCCGGCGGCGTCAGCCACTGGCCGTCGCGTTTGACACGGGTCTTGGTGGCGAGCCTGGCCTTGAGCGCGGCGATGGCATTGCCGGCAGAGTGCTCTTCCCAATAGCCGACCACCGCGTTGGTGACGAGCAGCAGGCCGATGATGAAGAAATCGGGCCAATGCCCGACCACGCCTGACAGGATCACGGCGATCTCGATCATCCACGGGATCGGACCCCAGAAGTAGCCCAGGAACTTGAGGATGGCGTTGGTCTTCTTCTCCTCGATCTCGTTCGCACCGTACTGGGCCAGCCGCTTCTTCGCTTCGGCAGCGCTCAGCCCCTCGGGCGAGAAGCCAAGCTTCTTTTCGAGTTCGGCGATCGGCAGTGTCTTCAGGTCGTCTTTGGCGTCGTCCGGCGCCGGCTTGGGAAGCTGCGCCGATTTCGGCGACGGCGCGTTCATCGCACGAGCCTATGGTCGCCCAAACATTCGGGCGTGAATTCGAAGACGATGTCGCGCATCGGATTCAATCGCGCCCGGTGCTTGTTGTCGGTGCGCACGATGTGCCACGGTTGATGTATGTGGGCCATTGACGTTCTCTACTCTGTAAGTCGGTGTCGCGACGCGACACCTGTTCGAGCTGAAGGCCAGTCCGATCGCTGCTTGTGCAGCGATCGGGATTTCATTTGGCAAGGTGTGCCGACCAGTAGGCATCGACCTGCTGGCCGTCCTGTGCCAGGATCTGCGTCGCAGCGAGCAGCGTGCGAACCTCGTAGCCGGGCCGCGCGCTCCAGTACGCTGCGCCACCCGGCGTGTTGGCAACGGGCGCGCTGGCGCCGGCCGTAGCGGGCAAGGGCATGGTTTCGTCGTAGCCATAGCCTTGCATCGGGTAGCCATAGCCGTAGCCTGTGACGCCACGCCAATAACCATCCTTCTGCATCTGGCCTTGGAATGCGCCCAGCTCCGTCGGGCATCGCTGCGCTGGCTTGGTGGCAGGTGCATTTGTGCCGGTGGCCTTCGCGACAGGGGCCTTTGCATGCTCCGACGTGGCAGCGTGCAGGGGTGCGGCAGCGGTGAGCGACAAGGCCGCCGTCATCGAGACGGCGAGCACGTGGCGCAGCAGTTTCTTGGGCTGGGATTTCAGCTTCATGACCTTCTCCACGTGACGTGAATCGATGCGGGTCGGGCAAGGCACGACACGATGCCGTAGCGTTCTTGCTCGACACAACTGTCCGCCCCTCAATAGCCATCGTCTGTTCGTCAGCGTACGGACGGTCGCGAGGGTCGCGCCCAAACTATGCTCCGTTCATCCACCGTCGCGCCAGCCATGTCTGAACTTCAACGCCTGTCCAACGGCACCTATCACCTGCAGGTCATGGCGTCGGGCCATGGAGCCCGTTGCTGGGAGGGTCTTGCGGTCACGCGCTGGTGCGAGGACGCGACGCAAAATAGTGGCGGTACGCGCTGTGATATCCAAGCGCAAGCGGCGCCCGAACGTGGGTCGACCGCAGGGCAGAGCGTCCTGCTGCCGAGCAGGTCCCGCGGACATGACTTTCGCGACGGGCGGGCCATCGTCTGGTGGCGGGATGAAGACCTCGAGATGCGCAGCGCGCTGGCAGTCTCGGTCGACGACGCGGTGGAGCTGCGCCGCGTCGCCTTTACAAATCTTTGCACCAGACGTCTGTCCCTTGGCGCAACAAACTATGGCGAAATCGTGCTTTGTCCGCCAGCAACCGACTCGGCGCACACGGCGCTGACCAGTGGCGCGGCGGCTGGACCTGGCACACCGGGTCGGCCGGCTGGATGGCGCAGTTCATCGGCGAGTCGCTGCCTGGCATGCAGCGCCGCGGCTACCGGCTGTCCACGGGCCCGCTGCTGCCGCCGCACTGGCAGGAGTTCGGCATGCAATCCTCGTGAACTTTCCCCACCATCCTTTGCTCAACCCGTTGGCCCGCAAACCAGGCGATCCGCGCGGCGACTCAGCCTCAAACCAGGAGTCTCAACATGATCACCCTACTGCCGAATCTCCCTGACAACACCGTCGGTCTTGCTGCCTCCGGGCGGGTAACCGGCGGTGATTACGAGGAGGTTCTTGTTCCTGCGGTCGAAGCCGCACTCAAGAAACACAAGAAGCTGAGGCTTATTTACGAACTTGGCAGCGACTTCACCGGCTTCGCTGCGGGTGCCGTATGGGACGACATGAAGCTGGGAATGGCCCATCTCAGTGCGTGGGAACGCGTCGCCGTTGTCACGGATGTCGGCTGGGTTGCCAACGCGACGAACATTTTCAAGTTCGTTATGCCCTGCACCGTCAAGGTCTTTGCTCTCAAAGACCGTGCCAAGGCTGAAAAGTGGATTGCGGTCTGACCCCGTTGGGCGTGAACGAGATGCCTGCAGCCGCCGGCACTACTGGTGGCGCGGATGCGCGCGCTGGCCGAGCGCACGGGGGCCCGGATCACGATCGAGGCCGACCCCCTGAAAGCAGTGAAAGCGGCCGATTTTCTCTACACGTACCTGTGGGTGTCGATGGGCCAACCCGAGGACGTCTGGAAGCAGCGCAGCGACCAGCTGCTGCCCTACCGGGTGACGACCGCCCTGATGCAGGCGACAAGCAAGCCACCGCTGCGGAGCCGGTGTACCAGCTCCAGCCACCGCGGCCGGTGCAGGGCACGCGATCCTCAGCAGTGCCGACTACGCCCGCATTGCCGCCGACCCGCGTGGCGTCAGCAGCGTGAACCAGCAGATGAAGTTGCTGGCCGGCTTCGACATCGGGCCAATACCTGACTCACAACGAGCAAACACCCTGCGTCCAGCGTGCACGTGGCCCCTCTGCCGCGTCAGCCGCCGCTCCCATGCGCCTCGTCGCGGGGCGCATCCCCCATCGGTAGGCAGATCACGGACGGACCGATGTAAGTATTGAACTGCGTGGCCAGGGCGTCGAGGATCCGCCGGTCTTCACGCGAGCCGATTGTCGGCTGGACGTGTGCGCCAGCTGCATCGCTGGTGGCGCCGCGCCGGGCCATGCCAGCCTGGATAGCGGCGATATCTTGAAGGAATGTCATGGCGCTCTCGTCAACGCGCGACGGACCGCGACCTGGACGGGGCGACAGCACTCACCAAATTCAGCAGCAACTGGCGCAGCAGTTTGAGGCTGGTTTCATCCACCAGCTTGCCCTGCGAATCGAAGGCCTTGGCGGCATTGCCGATCATCACCTCGGGCTGGTTGACCGGGTGCATGTTCAGGAACACGAAACTCTGGCGCAGCTGCAATTGCGCGCGCACCGTGCCGAACTGACCCGTCGAGGCGCCGATCACTGCCACCGGTTTGCCGACCCAGGCGCTGTCGCCATAAGGACGTGATGCGCAGTCGATCGCGTTCTTGAGCACACCGGGCACGCCGTAGTTGTACTCCGGAGTCGCGAACAGGATTGCGTCGGCGGCGCGGATCGCTGTCTTGAACGCCACCAGCTCCGGCGCGGGCGAGGACTCTGTGTCCTGGTTGAAGGGCGCCAGAGCGTCCAGTCCAACGATTTCGAGTTCCGCACCGGCGGGCAACAGCGTGCGGGCCGCGAGCAGCGCGAGGCGGTTGTAGGAGTTTTTGCGCAGACTACCTGCGATGCCGAGGATCTTGCGTGAATCAGTCAACTTGGTTTCTCCCTGGGTGTTGCCGGGCGGGTTGCCCGAAGTGCCGTTCGTATGATGCGCGCGTCGTGCCGTGGCGTCTGTGCGACGGCGCACGCTGGCCGCATGTCCTGCGTTGCGGGTGCCGGAAGTGGCGGCGGCGACGTCCGGTCGAGGCGCCGATGAGACCCTGGCGCGAGTCGCTGGGCTTGATCGAGCGCCACGTGTCGTTCAAGCGGCGCGCTGTGCATGCCGGCGATACGGTGCAAACGGCCGGCGACGCTTTCGGCTACCTGCACCTGGTGCACTTTGGTGCCATCAAGACAATGGTCGTGACCGCTTGTGGCTGCCAGCAGGTCACCGGTCTGCACCTCATGGGCGACTGGGTCGGCTTCGACGGCATCGCCACCGGCTACAGCGCCTGTGACGGCTACGCGATGGACACCAGCGAAGTCTGGACCGTATGCTACGCCGTGCTGCTCCAGACAGCCGAGCGCGTGCCCGAACTGGCGCATGTGCTGCACATCGCCTTGGGCAGCCAATTGGCGCACCATCACAAATGGCGCATCGCGAAGGTTACGCTGCCGGTCGACGCGCGACTGGCCAATTTCCTGTGCTCCTGGGTCCAGGCGCTGGCGCTGCGCGACCTGCGTACCGACAACATCAGGCTGCTCCTGACCCGCGCGGAGATTGGCAACTACCTGGGCATGACACTGGAGACGGTGAGCCGCTCGTTCAGCCGTCTGGCCGAGATCGGACTGATTGCCTTCGACGACAAGGGGCGGCGGCATTTTGCGATTCCCGACATCGACGCAATG
>JBDTMH010000268.1:0-5885 GCA_039934375.1 Burkholderiaceae bacterium
CCTCGCACTACAAGATCGACAACGCCACCGGCGAGATGATGTTCTTCAACTATCCCGAGAAGCCGCCGTACATGAACTACGGCGTGATCGATCGGAATAATCGTCTGGTCCACTACGTGCCGATCGAGTTGCCTGGCGCGCGTTGGCCGCATGACCTGGGCATCACCAAGAACTACACCATCCTGCACGACCTGCCGTTTCACTTTGACACCGAACTGCTGGCCAAGGGCGAACGCAAGATGGTGTTCTACCGCGACAAACCGGCGCGCTTCGGCATCCTGCCGCGCCATGGTGACTCGGCCTCGGTGCGCTGGTTCGACGCCACGCCCTGCCACATCCTGCACCTGGCCAATTGTTATGAAGACGGCGACGAGGTGGTGATGGACGGCTGCATCATGCCCGACCCGCACAAACCCAACGTCGGTCAATCAGCTGCCGAGGGCCGCCAGGCGGCGTACGACAAGATGCGTGCCCATCTGGACAAGCACAACAACCCGACGCGCATGTACCGCTGGCGCTTCAACCTCAAGACCGGGCAGACGCACGAGGAACTGATCGACGACGAGATCACCGAGTTTCCGATGGTCAGCAACGACTATGTGGGTCTGCCGTACCGCTACAGCTTCAACGTCTTGTACGAAAAAGGGGAGTGGTTGTTCCGTGGCCTCAAGCGCTACGACATGTTGACACGCAACACGCAGCGGCTCGAGTACGGCAAGGGCTGCTTCGGCAGTGAGCCGCAGATGGCGCGACGCATCGGCGCCACTGGCGAGGACGACGGCTACGTGCTGACCTTTGTCAACAACATGACCGAGAACCGTTCCGAGTGCTGGGTCATTCCGGCGCAGGATATTGCCAAGGGCCCGTTGGCACGGATCATCTTGCCGCACCGCATCTCCGCTGGGACCCACTCGGCCTGGGTCGAACACGACCGCATGCTGGGCGAGAACCGCGACGCGCGTTACATACCGGCATGAATGCGCGCGAAGCTGCATCGATGACGCGGTGTCTGGTCCTCGTGCCGGGCCTGAACAACACCCATGCGGTGTTCGATGGTGTGGTGCGCGCATTGCCGCGCGACGTGCAAGCGCTGGCGCTGGACAACCCGCCACTGGACACTGTGGAGGCGATTGCCCAGGCGCTGCTCCCGCAGTTGCCCGAGCGCTTCTGGTTGGCCGGATTTTCGTTTGGCGGATACGTCGCGTTGGCCCTGCTGGAGGCTGCGCCGAAGCGGGTGCAGGGCATCGCGATGTTGTGCACCGGGCCCTTCGCCGATCCGGTCGCCGCCCATGCCAAACGACTTGCGGCGCTCGATGCGGCGGCGCAGGGAAGGTATTTCGAGCTGATCGACCGGCAGGCGGCCAACGCATTCCATCCGGACAGTCTGGGCAACACGGCGCTGATGCAGGCGCGCAGCGCCATGGTGCGCGCGTACGGCCCCGAGCGATACGCTGCGCACGTACGCGCCACGATGGCCCGGCCCGATCGGTCCCGCTTGCTCGATGGCGGCAAGCCGACGCTGGTGGTCAGCGCCTCGCACGACACGGTGATTCCACCGGACACCGTGACCCGATATGCCGCCATGATTCCGAACGTCCAGACGCATGTGGTGCAAGGCGCTGGTCATCTACTGCCCATGGAGCGGCCTGCCGAGCTGGCGGATCTGCTGGCCGGCTGGATGTCAATGTAAGCAACTTCCTGGCGCTGCAAGCTGGCGAAAATACGGACGCCGCTGCCATCATGGACAATCGAGCGAGACGGCCAGGCACTGGCCACGACTTGACCGTCGATTCGGCGCGCAAGCGGTGCGCTTGCGCGCATCGATGACTGAACGTTTGCCATTTGACGATGTTTGACCCTTTCAATCTGACTTTGCTGCTGTTGGCTGCATTCGGCGCCGGCACACTCAATGCGGTAGCTGGCGGGGGCAGCTTTCTCACCTTGCCAGCGCTGGTGTTTGTCGGTTTGCCGCCGGTCGTGGCCAATGCCACCGGAACTGTGGCGCTGCTGCCCGGGTACGTGTCCGGCGCCTGGGGTTTTCGCGAAGACTTGCAGGCGCCTGCGGGTTTGACGATGGCACGCATGGCCACGCTCAGCCTGATTGGCGGCGCCGCAGGCGCCGTCTTGCTGTTGTTCACAGATGACCGCACATTTCGCGTTCTCATTCCCTGGCTGTTGCTTGCTGCCACCGTGTTGTTTGCCGTCGGGCCGACGATCGTGCGGCGCACCCGGATGCGCGAGGGCGGTAAACCATCGCGCGGGCGCGCCAGTTTTGGTGTGGTGCTGGTGGCGGTGTATGGCGGTTATTTCAACGGGGGGCTGGGCATCTTGCTGCTGGCCTTGTTCGGCCTGCTCGGGCAGACCAATCTGCATGCGGCCAATGGCAGCAAGAACGTCGTCTCGGCACTGCTGACCGCAATCGCCGTGCTGGTCTATGCCGCGGGTGGCCTGGTGGCTTGGCCACAAGCGCTGGAGATGATGATGGCGGCCACGGCCGGTGGGTATTTCGGTGCCAGGGTGGCACGGCGACTGCCGCCTCCTGTGTTGCGCGCCGGCATTGTCGGCATCGGGCTGGTGATGGCGGCCATTTTCTTTGTTCGGGGTTGATGCCGTTGACAGCTGGCGGGAGTCGCGCCTGCGCAGCGCGAAGTGCGGTCGACCCGAATGGCTTATAAGCCTGCTGCGCAGTGCGACATTATTGCCCGCCCGGCGCTCTGCGCTGGCTTCGAATAACATCGGGCACATGAGCATGATCGTTATATATTCAGCCGCATGGCGCGCCTGGATGGGGCCTTGGCCCCGTCTTGCGGCCGCACATCCCTGAGCCCGGCGATCCCCCTTCCCTCTCTTGCGCCAAATGCAGATCGCCGGGCCAGACGCTTGCGCGACGCGCGCCTGCCGCGCCCAGCGACCAGCGCAGTTCTGACGGCGTAACAACGCCTTTGTCGGCACCACCGCGCCCGTCAGGCGCGGCCCACAGTCAACGCCTTATCGGGTTGTGCATTGCGCCATGCCCTGCTGCCGCGTTGACCAGTCCACTCCCCACCGGTCATCAGGAGCAACCACCATGGCCCCATTTCACTTCATTCTTGCCGCCACTGATTTTTCACCCGAAGGCAACAATGCCGTTTGGCGTGCCGCTGCCATGTCCCAGCAGTTGGGTGCCCGCATGGGCATTGTCCATATTGTCGACCCAGCGGGTTACCAACCCTTGCGTGACTGGATGTTGCCGTCCTATCAACTGGACATGATGGAGGCGCGCGCGCTGGCACAGGTGCGCCAGTTGGCGATCGACGTGACGCATTGCCACGGGCTGACGCCGTCGATCGTCGTGCAGGAGGGCGACGTCGGTCAGAAAGTGGCGCGTGCCGCGGCAACGGCCGATTTGCTGGTGATAGGACGGCCGTGCAGACGCAAGTTGCGGGATCTGTTGACGGTTCGCACGGCCGACCGGATCCTGCGCGCCAGTCGGCGGCCGGTGCTCGTTGCCCGCAATCCGGTCAAGGGCCCCTATACCAAGGTCCTGGTGCCGGTCGATTTCAGCGCCTGTTCCGACGCCGCGTTGCGTACGGCCCGGCGATTGGCACCGGAAATGACGCTGGGGCTTTTCCATGCCATTGATCCCGCCAATAAAACCATCACGCGCGAGGCCGAAGTGCCTGCCTGGATTGTGCGCGAGGTTCGGGCCCGCGAAGCTGCGGGCACACTTGCACGGATGCGGCGTCATGTGACACGCCTGGGCCTGGATCACCGGGCGATGCAGTTTGCCGTCGGCCGCGGCCGCACCACACTGGCTACTGCGCGGCACGCTCGGCAACAAGATGCCGAACTGATGGTGATCACCAGGGCCGGCCGCTGGTCGCTCAGTGAATTCCTGCCGGCAAATGTCAGCAACCGCCTGCTGAAATCCTCTTCATGTGACGTGCTGTTGCTCCCACGTCTGGCGGACGCAGAAGCGCCATCGCATGTGACAGTGGAACCGACGGCCTTGACCATGACCGTCCGCGACCCTGGTAGTCGCTCGGCGCCGCGGGGCTTGCCCGCCGGTGCTGGCGCATCCTTGCGCAACGACAGCCAGTTCAATTGGTTGGCCCGACTGTGACCCACGGAGAACGACAGCGAGGTGGCACCTGTTGCCGTCGCGCCTGATCACCACCGAGCCATCGTCAAACCATCCGCAAACGGATGATGCCGCCGGCGGCGCAGGGTTGCAGAGGGTCCGGTTCGCTCGTGCAGAATGGGCGGTTTCGACCCGAACCCGATATCACTGACTGCAATCCATGAAATACGCATCGAGTCACGACTTTCTCGCCTATGTCGCACGACGCAACCCGGAGCAGCCGGAGTACCTGCAGGCTGTCTCCGAGGTCATCGACAGCCTGTGGCCATTCATCAGCCGTGAACCGAAGTATGCGGAACAGGGACTGCTCGAACGTTTGATCGAGCCCGAACGGGTCATCATCTTTCGGGTTTCATGGGTCAACGATCAGGGCCATGTGCAGGTCAATCGCGGTTACCGCGTCCAGCATAGCCTGGCGCTGGGCCCGTACAAGGGCGGCCTGCGATTCCATCCGTCGGTCAATCTGTCCATCCTCAAGTTCCTCGCATTCGAGCAGACACTCAAGAATGCCTTGACCACGTTGCCCATGGGCGGTGGCAAGGGTGGCTGCGACTTCGACCCCAAAGGCAAGAGCCCGGGTGAAGTGATGCGGTTTTGCCAGGCCTTTGTACTTGAGTTGTACCGTCATCTGGGGGCCGACACCGATGTGCCGGCCGGAGACATCGGTGTGGGTCAGCGTGAAGTTGGGTTCATGACGGGCATGGTCAAGAAAATCACCAACCGGTCGGACTGCATGTTCACCGGCAAGGCCCCGAGCATTGGCGGCTCGTTGATGCGACCCGAAGCCACTGGTTACGGCACGGTTTTCTTCAGCGAGGAGATGCTCAAGCGCAGGGGGTTGAGCCTGGAGGGTCTGCGGGTCGGCGTGTCTGGTTCGGGCAATGTGGCGCAATACGTGATCGAAAAAGCAATGCAACTCGGCGCCAAGGTGGTTACAGTGTCTGATTCGAGCGGCTCGGTGGTCGACCAGGACGGCTTCACGCCGGAAAAACTGGCAGAGTTGATGGAGGTGAAGAACCACCTCTACGGCAGGGTCAGTGACTTTGCGCATCGGGTCAAGGCCGAGTTCTATCCGGACCAGCGGCCCTGGAACGTGCCGATGGACGTGGCCTTGCCCTGTGCAACGCAAAACGAATTGAATGAGGAAGATGCGCGTACGCTGGTGGCCAATGGCGTGCAGTGTGTAGCCGAAGGCGCCAATATGCCTTCCACCTTGGAGGCGATCAAGGTGTTCGAGGAAAGCGCTGTTCCGTATGCTCCGGGCAAGGCCAGCAACGCCGGTGGTGTCGCCACCTCGGGCCTGGAGATGAGCCAGAACGCGATGCGCCTGGTCTGGGACAGTCGGGAGGTCGAAGACCGGCTACACGGCATCATGCGCAGCATCCACCAGACCTGCTTCGATCACGGCAAGCGACCCGACGGCAGCATCAGCTATGTTGACGGCGCGAATGTGGCTGGCTTTGTGCGCGTGGCCGATGCCATGTTGGCGCAAGGCATCGTCTGATGCCGTGCTGCGATGACGCCGCTGATATCGGCAAGACTTGTGGGGTTATCGTTTGCCTGAAGTGCTTGATTCGACAAGCCTGCATACACTTCAGGCATGCGAATTTCCGCCCACTCCACCGGTAGCAACAACGACGTGACCATTTTGGTCGCGATCGATGCCGGGTGCGCGACGCGCGCCAAGGGTGTGGCCGGTCTGCAGCGGATCGCCGCACTTACCTAAGCCCGGCGGTCCGCTCTCCTTCCTTCTCAAGCGCAAACC
>JBDTMH010000269.1:0-5884 GCA_039934375.1 Burkholderiaceae bacterium
AGGTCACCCGGATCCGCGCCGCACCGGCCACCATGGGCGGAATGCCGCGCAGCTCAAAACGCGCCAGGCTGCGGCAATCGACCACCATGTCGCGTTCGCCCTGCACCACATGCAGCGCCAGCGCGGTCTGGCCATCCTTGTAAGTGGTGAAGTCCTGCGCCATAGCTGTGGGAATGGTCTGATTGCGCGGCACGATGCGCTCGACCAATCCGCCCATGGTCTCCAGGCCTAGCGAGAGCGGGATCACGTCAAGCAGCAACAGGTCACCGTTCGGGTTGTTGCCAGCAAGCTGGTTCGCCTGTACCGCGGCACCCAGCGCGACCACCTCGTCCGGATTGAGATTGTTCAGCGGCTCGCACTTGAAAAACGCCGCCACCGCGGCCTGCGCTTGCGGCATGCGGGTGGAGCCGCCAACCATCACGACCCCCTGGACGTCGGCGGCCGCGAGCTTCGCATCGCGCAAGGCCTTGCGCGCTGCCGCGATGGTGCGAGCTGTCAGCGCGGCCGTCGCCGCTTCGAACTGCGCACGGGTCACCACTTGACTGATTATTTGCTCGCCCAGGCGGGCCGTGAAGGTCGCAGCATCGTGTGCCGACAAGGCTTCCTTGCAGGCGCGCGCGGCGACACTGAACGCAGACTTGCCCGCAGCCGATTCCAGCGTCATGCCAACACGCTCGGTCACCAGTTGCGCCAACGCGCGGTCATAGTCGTCACCGCCCAGTGCCGAGTCGCCGCCGGTGGCGATCACCTCGAACACGCCCTGGCTCAGGCGCAGGATCGAGATGTCGAAGGTGCCCCCGCCGAGGTCGTAAATTGCGTAAACTCCCTCGCTCGCGTTGTCCAGCCCGTAGGCGATGGCTGCTGCGGTGGGTTCGTTGATCAGCCGCAGCACATGCAGACCGGCCAGTTTGGCCGCGTCCTTGGTCGCCTGGCGCTGGGCGTCGTCGAAATATGCCGGCACCGTGATGACGGCGCCCACCAGATCGTCACCCAACGTGTCCTCGGCACGGTAGCGCAAGGTGGCGAGAATCTCGGCACTGATTTCCACCGGGGACTTCTCTCCGTCGGCCGTCTGAACGGCCAGCATGCCCGGTTTGTCGACAAAGCGGTATGGCAGGCGGCGGCTGTCGGCCACGTCGGCCAGACTGCGTCCCATGAAGCGCTTGACCGAGGCGATAGTGTTCTGCGGGTCCTGCTCCATCGCCTGGACAGCCTCGTGACCGATTTGACGTCGGCCGCCCTCCAGGTAACGCACGACGGAGGGAAGAATCACGCGGCCCTGTTCGTCTGGCAGGCACTCGGCGACGCCACTGCGCACGGCAGCTACCAGCGAGTGGGTCGTACCCAGGTCAATGCCGACCGCCAGGCGGCGTTCATGTGGCTTGGGCGTCTGCCCCGGCTCGGAAATCTGTAGTAAGGCCATGAAGTTCGTCTGTCAATCTGTCTGTCGCGCTGGCTGTCAGGTCGCCGGGCCATTGACACTGGCCGCGGCAGGTGCTGACTGCCATTGGTCGAGCTTGTCCTCGACATCGCTGCTGAAGCGCTCGATGAACATCAGCGAGCGGACCTGGCCAACGGCCTGCACTGCGTCGTGCAACACGTCCAGCAGTTCCTCGCAGCGTTGCAATGCCGATTGCCGCACCTGCGCCACCTGTTGCAGCAATTGCTCGATGTCGTGTTCGCTGGTCGCATCGTCGAGGGCTTCGCGCCACTGCATCTGCTCAACCAGGAAGCCGGCCGGCATCGCGGTATTGTTTTCGGCATTCACTGGCGCGCCGGCAAGCTCGCACAGGTAGGCTGCTCTTTTCAGTGGATGCTTGAGCCGCTGGTAGGCCTCGTTGATACGCACCGACCACTGCATGGCCTCGCGCTGTGCCGCAGCACCTTGCGCGGCAAAGCGGTCCGGGTGCGCCTCGCGCTGCAGTTCCTTCCAGCGTGCATCCAGCGCCGCGACATCCTGCGAAAATCGCACCGGCACCGCAAAAAGTTCGAAATCGTTCGATGCCAGCGTCAGCGGCTTGTCACCCATGGCATCGGTGCCTGTCAAACCCAGTGCGCCCGTTCACACCCGGAACGATTCGCCGCAACCGCACTTGTCGCGTTCGTTCGGATTGTTGAACCTGAACCCTTCGTTGAGGCCTTCACGCACATAGTCGAGCTGGGTGCCTTCGATGTAGGCCATGCTCTTGGGATCGACCAGCACCTTGACACCGTGTTCCTCGAACACCAGGTCTTCCGGCGCTGCATCGTCGACATATTCCAGCGTATACGCCAGCCCGGAGCAGCCGGTGGTCTTGACGCCCAGGCGCACGCCGAACCCCTTGCCACGTTTGGTCAGGTAGCGGTTGACATGCCGCGCCGCGGCTTCTGAAAGCGATATTGGCATGTCAGGACCGCCCGGCCGTTCCGAAGGGACTGAATGCCCCCTCGGGGGGCAGCGAACGAAGTGAGCGTGGGGGCTGTTTCATCTCAGTGGCTGTGCTTCTTCTTGTAGTCATCGACCGCCGCCTTGATCGCGTCTTCGGCCAGGATGGAGCAATGGATCTTCACTGGCGGCAGGGCCAGCTCTTCGGCGATCTGGCTGTTCTTGAGTGCAGCGGCCTGATCCAGCGTCTTGCCCTTGACCCATTCGGTCACCAGCGATGACGACGCAATGGCCGAGCCGCAGCCATAGGTCTTGAAGCGCGCGTCCTCGATCACCCCGGTTTGCGGATTGACCTTGATCTGCAGTTTCATCACGTCGCCGCAGGCCGGTGCACCGACCATGCCGGTTCCGACCGCTTCGTCGCCCTTGTCGAAGGAGCCGACGTTGCGCGGGTTTTCATAGTGGTCTACGACTTTTTCAGAATATGCCATGGTGTTACCTCTCTCGAATTCGTGGGACGCTTAATGGGCGGCCCACTGGATGCTGCTGATGTCGATTCCGTCCTGGAACATCTCCCACAGCGGACTCAGGTCGCGCAGCTTGGCGACGTTGAGCTTGATCGTTTCGACTGCATAGTCGATTTCCTCTTCCGTGGTGTAGCGCCCTATCGTCATGCGCAGGCTGCTGTGCGCCAGTTCGTCGCTGCGGCCCAGTGCACGCAGCACATAGCTGGGTTCCAGGCTGGCCGACGTGCAGGCCGAGCCGCTAGACACGGCAAGGCCCTTGATGCCCATGATCAGCGATTCACCTTCGACGTAGTTGAAGCTGATGTTCAGGTTATGCGGAACGCGTTTGTCGGGATGCCCGTTGATGAAGATCTGCTCGATGCCCTGCAGCCCTGCCACCATGCGGTCGTGCAATGCCTTGATGCGTAAGTTCTCCTGCGCCATCTCGGCCTTGGCGATGCGATAAGCCTCGCCCATGCCGACGATCTGATGCGTCGGCAAGGTGCCCGAGCGCATGCCGCGTTCGTGACCGCCGCCATGCATCTGCGCCTCGATCCGCACCCGTGGCTTGCGTCGCACGAACAGCGCGCCGACGCCCTTGGGCCCGTACGTCTTGTGCGCAGTCAGGCTCATCAGGTCCACCGGCAACTCGGCCAGATTGAATTCCACCCGGCCGGTCGCCTGCGCCGCATCGACGTGGAAAATAACGCCCTTGGAACGGCAGATCGCGCCGATCGCGGCGATGTCCTGGATCACGCCGATTTCGTTGTTCACGAACATCACGCTGGCCAGGATCGTGTCCGGACGGATCGCCGCCTTGAACACTTCCAGATCGAGCAGGCCATCGCTCTGCACGTCGAGGTAGCTCACCTCGAAGCCCTGGCGCTCCAGCTCGCGGCAGGTATCTAGCACCGCCTTGTGCTCGGTCTTGACCGTGATGATGTGCTTGCCCTTGGTCTTGTAGAACCCGGCTGCGCCCTTGAGCGCCAGGTTATTCGACTCGGTGGCGCCAGAGGTCCAGACGATCTCGCGCGGATCGGCACCGACCAGGGCCGCCACCTGTCCGCGCGCGGCTTCCACCGCCGCCTCGGCTTCCCAGCCCCAGGCGTGGCTACGCGACGCCGGATTGCCGAAATGCTGGCGCAACCAGGGCACCATCGCATCCACCACCCGCTCGTCACAGGGATTGGTGGCGCTGTAGTCCATATAGATGGGGAAATGGGGAGTGGTATCCATGGCTGGCTCTATCGGTTGGCTGGCTGTGTTTGTCAATGGCGCAAGATCAATGGCGTGGGCCCGCCGCATGGCAGGGCCACCGCAGCAGATCTCAGGACTTGGCCATCGCGCTGCCCAGTGCGAACACCGAGTTTGGCGCATTGATGCGGATCGGCTTGCTGACCGGCATCGCGGAAATGGCCCGTTTGACGTGAGGCTTGTCCTCGATCTGCAGGCCTTTGGCGAGTTGTTCGTCCACCAGCTTTTGCAGCGTCACCGAGTCGAGAAACTCGACCATGCGCACGTTCAGCGAGGCCCACAGGTCGTGGGTCATGCAACGCGCACCATCGCCCAGGCAGTTTTCCTTTCCGCCGCACTGGGTGGCGTCGATCGGCTCGTCGACCGACACGATGATATCTGCCACCGTGATGTCGGACGCCTTGCGCGCCAGCGTATAGCCGCCGCCGGGGCCACGGGTCGACTCGACGAGCTCATGGCGGCGCAACTTGCCGAACAACTGCTCAAGGTACGACAGCGAAATCTGTTGGCGCTGGCTGATCGCAGCCAGGGTCACCGGTCCATTGCTCTGGCGCAGCCCGAGGTCAATCATCGCAGTGACCGCAAAACGGCCTTTGGTTGTGAGACGCATCGCAAACTCCTTCAGTTCGGTTGTATTGTTCAAAACCCGCCGGGAAACCTCGTGGACGTCCCGGGCCAAGTCCTCCGGAAAACTGGCTGCTTCGCCGCCTTCTGATGACTAGGAATAGTTGTTGACTAATTAGTTCAACTATACCACTCACCGATCAATTTAGTCGGATTAACAGACTGTTCAGTCACCATTGATACTCACTGTTATGAATAGTGACATGTTTTTGTCAAGCATTCCCCGTCCTCCGTGATAACCCTTACATGGTCAAGGTCGGACCGGGGCTCCGTAAGGGCGCCGACGGCGCAGGCCTACGCTGCGTGGCCGACCGGATCCGTGCCAGTTGCGCCAAATACCCGCTTCTTGAGTAGCGCCAGCTGGTCGCGTGTCTTGGCGGCCTGTTCGAACTCCAGGTTGCGCGCATGTTCGAGCATCTTCTTCTCAAGCCGCTTGATCTCGCGCGCCATGTCCTTCTCGCTCATGTCCTCGACCAGCGCGCGCTGCATCGCGTCCTGCTCCAGCCGCTCCATCTCGCGCCCGGTCTTCTCGCTGTATACGCCGTCGATCAGGTCGCGCACGTGCTTGACGATGCTGCGCGGCGTGATGCCCAGCGCCAGGTTGTGCGCGATCTGGCGTTCGCGGCGGCGATTGGTCTCGCCGATCGCCCGCTCCATCGAGTCGGTGATCCGATCCGCATACAGGATGGCACGACCCTGCACGTGGCGCGCGGCCCGGCCGATGGTCTGGATCAGGCTGCGTTCGGAGCGCAGAAATCCCTCCTTGTCGGCGTCCAGGATCGCCACCAGCGACACCTCGGGAATGTCCAGTCCTTCGCGCAGCAGGTTGATGCCCACCAGCACGTCGAATGCGCCCAGGCGCAGGTCGCGCAGGATCTCCACCCGCTCCACCGTGTCCACGTCGCTGTGCAGGTAGCGCACCTTGACCCCGTTGTCGCTCAGGTAGTCGGTCAGTTGCTCGGCCATGCGTTTGGTCAGTGTCGTGATCAGCACCCGTTCGGACTTCTCGGCCCGGATCCGGATCTCCTGCAGCACGTCGTCGACCTGATGGGTGGCCGGACGCACCTCCACTTGCGGATCGACCAGTCCGGTCGGGCGCACCAGCTGCTCGACCACCTGGCCGGAATGGTCCTTC
>JBDTMH010000270.1:0-5878 GCA_039934375.1 Burkholderiaceae bacterium
CCTGCGGGCTGCGGTGCGAGCTTGCTTGGGAACGGCCCGGCGCGGCGCTCATTCGCCCCAGGGCAACATCAGAGTCAGCAGCGACAAGCTGGCGAATTGCGGCTCGAAACCGTCAATGATCTTTTGCGGGTCCGGGCACAGCCCGACGTCGGTGATGACGCCGAACTGCACGCCACCGCCATAACTCAGGATCGACACGCCCAGCCCGACATTGCCACTTTGTGGCACCCAGAAAAGGCTTTGCTCCAGCGTCGACCCCAGAAACTTCAGCTTCTCGCGCGGCCCCGGCACATTGGTCATCACCGCGGTGGTCTTGCGCGCGAACAGGCCCAGCATGGCATCCTGCGCCGGCTTGATCAGCAACCCGGCCACGGCAAGCAGCCCGAACGCCAGCAGCGGCTGCATGCTGCCCTTGAGCAGCGCCATGCGCCGGCGCACCTCGTAGACCCGCTCGACCGGATTCTCCAACCCGATCGGCAACACCACCGGTGCCAGTCCAAAGCGGTTGCCCAGCTTGTAGGCATCTTCCAGCGGACGCAGGTTGACCGGCACCATGGCGCGGATCTCCTTGCCCGCCACGTTGTCGCCCTTGCCGCGCAAATAGGCGCCTATGGCTCCGGCCACACAGCTGAGCAGCACGTCGTTGATCGAACAGTTCAGGGCCTTGCTGACCGCCCGGACCTCTTCCAGCGGTATTGGTGCGCACCAGGCCACCCGCTTGCGATTGGCAGGCGTTCCCTTGAGTCGGGTCGGCGAGTCGTCCGGCATCAACGCCAATGCACCGGCATCACGCAGCAACTGCATCGCGAGCCGCGCCATGCCAGCACCACCCGCCAGGCCTTTTTCAACACCCTTTTGCGGCTCGGCCAGCAGATCGAAGGCATTGGCCACGCCGGCACCGGCACTGCCCAGCGCCTTGACTGCGACATCGGTGAAAGGTTTGAGCAGCGTGTCGGCGATCCAGTCCTGGGCACCATCCAGACCATGGCGCTGTGCCGACGTACGCTTGCGCTGCGGCGGTGCGGCACCACCGTCGACCAGCGACTGCGTGACCGAGATCAGTGCAATGCCGTCGGCAATGCAATGGTGGATGCGCACCATCATTGCCGAACCACCCTGGTAGTCTTCGACCAGATGGAACTGCCACAGCGGATGCGCCTTGTCCAGCGGCGTCATTGCCAACGCCCCCAGGCGCTCCTGCAAGGCCTCCTGTTCTCGGCCACGCGGCTTGCGCGCCAGTTTCTCGGTCACGACATGGTGGTCGATGTCGAACGCGTCGTCGTATACCCAGGTCGCGCCTGCGGCGTCCTGCTCGACTCGCTGGCGAAAGCGCGGGTATTGCAGCAGCCGCTCAGTGATGCGCTGGCACAGGTCGGCCCGGCGAATGCCCGGCTTGAGCACCCAGACGCCCACGATCAGCATCAGATTGGCCGCGTTGTCCATGCGCAACCAGGCGGTATCGACCCGGCTCATGCGTTCGCCGCGCAGGCCCAGGGTTCCACCAACGGCACTGCTCACGTTGTCGCGCACACCGCGCACGGCCTTGCCGGCGAGCTTGCGCGTGCGCCGCACTGCCGGCGCCACTGCGCCGGTGGCAGTCAGGCGCGTCTGGCCGTTCGTGATTCGGGTTACCATGCGTTGTGTCTCCTTGATCGCCGCGCTC
Organism: Burkholderiaceae bacterium; assembly: GCA_039934375.1. GTDB lineage: Bacteria > Pseudomonadota > Gammaproteobacteria > Burkholderiales > Burkholderiaceae_C > CAISIP01. The sequence continues at coordinate 1,664 of JBDTMH010000270.1, forward strand.
ATGGTTCCGCCATGAACAGCGTCGGTTCGTGATCTGAGTCTATTGTGTCGACAAACACGGCCTTAAGATACCGGCTAAACGGTCGGCAGAACCTGGTCATTCAGGCCAGCGCTCTTGCGCACCGATGCAACCCCACAATGGAGCAACCCATGGCCGACCTGAAGAAACAATTCGAAGCCGCCGCCGCAGAATCGAAAAACCTGAGCGAGCGCCCGGACAACGCGACGCTGCTCAAGATCTACGCGCTGTACAAGCAAGGCAGCATCGGTGACAACACCGACAAGAAGCCCGGCTTCTCGGACATGGTGGGCCGCGCCAAATGGGACGCCTGGAACGGGCTCAAGAGCACGTCCCAAGCCGACGCGATGCAGCAGTACATCGACCTTATCCAGTCGCTGGGCTGATCACGCCACGCGCGCGCAGCGCGTCGATCTGCGCCTGCGTCAGCCCGAGCTCGCGCAGCACCGCCTCGGTGTCCTGTCCCAGCGCGGGGGCATTGCGCCGGTGCGCGCCGGGCGTCAGCGACAGCTTGGGCACGAAACCCGGCACCGCCACCAGCGTTCCATCAGCGAGTCGGATCTGCGACAACATGCCGCGCGCCGCGTAGTGCGGGTCGGCCGCGATGTCGGCAATGGTATAGATCCGACCGGCCGGCACTGCCGCCTGCTCCAGCGCCAGCAGCACCTGTTCTGCCGGCAACGTGGCGGCCCAGGCGCCAATCGCCGCGTCGATCTCCAACACCCGCGCAACGCGTCCGGCGTTGTCGGACAGTGCTGGATCCTGCCCCAGGTCGTCGCGACCGACCGCCCGCATCAGACGCTTGAAGATGCTGTCGCCATTGCCGGCAATGATGGCCCAGGACCCGTCGGCGCACTGGTAGGCATTGGTCGGCGCGATACCGGGCAAGGCGCTGCCCGAGGGGCCACGCACCGCACCAAAGACACTGTATTCGGGCAGCAAGCTTTCCATGCAGTTGAATACCGCCTCGTACAGGGCGACGTCGACCACTTGCCCCACGCCCTTGGGTGCCTGCACGGTGACCGTGTTGTGGCGATGCTGCAAGGCCATCAGAACGCCGATCACACCGTGCAGCGATGCCAGCGTGTCGCCAATACTCACTCCCACACGCACCGGCACCCGACCCGGCTCTCCGGTCAGGTGGCGCAAGCCACCCATGGCCTCGGCCACCACACCGAAACCCGGGCGGTCGCGGTACGGTCCGGTCTGTCCGTAACCACTGATGCGCAGCAAAATCAGTGCCGGATTGGCCGCCTGCAACACGTCAGGCCCCAGGCCCCAGGCTTCCATGGCACCAGGGCGGAAGTTCTCGATCAACACGTCGGCCTGCGCCGCGAGGCTGCGCACGATGTCCTGCGCATCGGGTTGGCGCAGGTCCAGTGCCACCGAGCGCTTGTTGCGCGACTGAACCTGCCACCACACCGAGGTGCCATCCTTGAGCAGGCGCCATTTGCGCAGCGGGTCGCCACCGCCGCGGGTCTTGTCGCCGGGGTCTGGCGGGGCCTCGATCTTGATGACATCGGCGCCGAAATCGGCCAGCGTCTTGGCCGCGAACGGACCGGCAATCAGCTGGCCCAGTTCCAGCACCCGCAAGCCGGCCAGGGGACCGCTGGTCGGGGTCATTTCTTCTTCGCCGTCTTCCCGGTACCGGCCGCCTTGGGGGAAACGGTCTCCTCGCTCGGCAACAACTTGCTGAGCATGTCGCCGATCTCGGCCTCGATCCGGTCCTTGAAGGCGCCAATCAGAAAACCGAGCTTGGCATCGAGTTCGAACTTGTCCTTGGACACCTGCAACTCGCCCTTGACGCCGGAGCGGCTGAAGCTGACCCGGTCAAGGCTGCGCCCTTCCTCGTAGGTGCATTGCATGCCCAGGTCGCTCTCGACCTGTTCGGCCCAGTTGAACGCGATCTTGCGCGCCTCCTTCAGGCCCAACGTATGTTTGCGCTCGATATGCAGATCTGCCACGGTTCATTTCTCCGGTTCCGATTCGGGGCCCAGCGCCAGCAGCGCCTGCTTGCGCGCATCCACCGGAAGCTTGGCGATGCGCTTGACCGCATGATAAAACGCCTTCCAGTCGCGTCCCTCGCGCACGAACAAGGCCTCGAACTGCGGCACCAGGCTGTCGTAAGCCGCCTGGGCACCCAGACTGGCATTGTTGGCCTCGGCGACCCACGGGTCGTAGCCTGCATAACCACCCCATTGCTGCTTGAGCCGGGCGTACTGGTCGCGAAAGTCCTGCATCACCGCCTGTTTCTGCGTCCGAAGGACGTCGTCGGCCACCTGGCCTCGCTGCGCGTAGACCTGCTGCAAGCGGGTACGGGTCGACAAGGCCAGTGCCCGAAATTCGCGCCGGCGCATGTCCAGCGTCACGTATTGCGTCCGTGCCTCGGTTGACCCGTGGCGTTGCAGCCACATCGCCCCGCCCAGTCTTTCCACGGTCGTGGCAAAGGACTCGTTGAACGTGGTGTCGTCGCGCGCATACAGAACCTGGTGTGCCAGTTCGTGAAACAGCAGCCGCGCCAGTTCACCCTCGGGGTACCCGATGAAGGTATTGAGCAACGGGTCGCCACCGGCCCAGTTCATCCAGCCCAGCGTCGAATACGCCGGCACGCCATAGACACTCACCTCCAGGCCCTGGGCCTGCAACGCCGCCGCCTCGCGACGGGCCTCTGACTCGTCGAAATATCCCCGGTACGATACGCAGCCGAGCACCGGGAAACACCAGGTCTTGAGCTTGAGCGACAGTGGCGGCGCGGCAACCACGTTCCACACCACCGCGTTGCGGTGCAGATCAGCATAGCGGTGATAACTCGGGTTGTCGGGCAGATCCAGCGTGGTCACTGCGAACGCGCGCATGCGCTGGGAGAGTTCCAGCCGCTGGCGCAAAACCGGCGTCGTCTGCGGGTCAACCAGCCATTGCTCGACCGGCCGCGCCGCCTGCATCAACTGCAGATGGCCACTGACCGATTGCCAGTAATAGCCCGTGTCGGCACAACCGACCAGCAGCACCAGCGCTAGGGCACCGAGCACAGAGCGCCATAGCCGGCGCCAGGCCTGCTCCTTCGCCACCCGGAAACCGGGCCATCCCGTCGTCGTGATCGCCATGGCGCAATTGTGCGGCAAGCCGGGCCCCGAACTGCGCCGGAACGCCACCGGGCGTCCGGCATTCGCCAGCGTCGCTGTAAAGGCTTATGCTGGCGACAGATGCATCGCCTGACCCAAGCCCCCAACCTCGCCATCGCCACTTTGTGGGCCGATGCCTTGTGCCACGAAGGCATCGACGCGAACGTACAACGCCAGTTCCTGGGCGGGGTGGCTGGCGAGTTGCCACCAGACCAGTGCCTGCCGGAAGTCTGGATCAGGAACGGCGAACAGGAAGTCCGTGCCCGCACACTGCTGCACGATCTGCAACACATTCCGCAGCGGCGCTGGATCTGTCAGTGCGGCGAACTGGTCGAGGGTGGATTTGAGCAATGCTGGAACTGCCAGGCACTGATGCCTCCGCCGTAGACACGCGCTCAGTCCGACAGCACCGCCGTGACCTCGATCTCGACCTTGGCCCGCGCCTCGATCAGGGCGGCGACTTGCACGCAGGTCATGGCCGGGAAGTTCCGGCCCATGACGTCGCGGTAGACGGCGCCGAGTTCCTTGAGCCGGGCGTTGTACTCGATGCGGTCGACGATGTACCAGGTCATGCGCACCATATGCGACGGGTCGGCGCCTGCTTCGCGCAGTATGGCGACGATGTTGCGCAATGCCTGGCCGGTCTGGGCGATGAAGTCGTCGCTCTCGAATTGCTGGCTGACATTCCAGCCGATCTGGCCACCGACGAAGATCTGGGTGCCACGGGCGGCCACACCATTGGAATAACCCTTGGCGGGTGCCCATCCGGGCGGTTGCAGGAATTTCATGGTGTCTTCAGTCTGAAACGTTGGAGTTTGCCGGTCTCGGTGCGCGGCAGCGAGGCCACGAATGCGACCTCACGCGGATATTTGTACGGCGCAATGCTGGCCTTGACATGGTCCTGCAATTGTCTGGCCATGGCGTCGTCCGTCGCAAAGCCGGGCTTCAGCACACAGAAGGCCTTGATGCGCATGCCACGCTGCTCATCCGGCAGGCCAATCACGGCACATTCGGCGACGGCTTCATGCTTGAGCAAGGCATCCTCGACCTCGGGCGCACCGACGTTGTAGCCCGA
>JBDTMH010000271.1:0-5836 GCA_039934375.1 Burkholderiaceae bacterium
ATCGTAGATGGTGGCTACCGGCCCACCATCATGGGTAAAGTCGCGCGTGAAACCGAGCCAGCACAGGTGCGCCGTTGATGTCGGTCAGCGGGGCCGGTTCGCGCCCGACACCGTCGAAATACGGTGGCTGACGTACATAAGTGGAATCGGCATTCCATGGGAACGCATCGCCCTGCGGCACCTGCAGGCTGCGCCAGTTGTCGTCGCCGGCGAACACGTCGGCACACCCCTTGGCGAACAAGTCGGCCATAGTCACCTCCACTGGCGCGTGCGGCCAGTCGTGCCGGATGTCGCAGTGGCCGGGCACATGGGGCGCATCGTCGGCACTGTCCTTCGCAATCGATACCGGGTCACTGGCGGGAAACGATTCGTCAATGGCCTCGTCCAGGCCGCCCAGGATCGTCTTCTCGTTAGGGTTGACCCGCGAGCAACGCGCCGACAGCAGCGGGCGCAATCCGAACCGGGATGCGGTCCTGCGGGCGCTTGGGTCCGGCAATGGACGGCTCCAGCGTGCCCAGGTCCAGCTCGATGGTCTGTGAATACGCGGCCTCGTGCGCCGGGTCATGCCACAGGCCTTGCTCCTTGGCATAAGCCTCGACCAGACGCACCTGATGCTCGGGACGGCCGGTCAGGCGCAGGTAGGCAAGGGTTTCGTCGTCGATCGGGAAGATCGCGCAGGTGGCGCCGTATTCCGGGCTCATGTTGCCCAGCGTGGCGCGGTTGGCCAGCGGTATGTGGGCCACACCGGGCCCGTAGAAGTCGACAAACTTGCCCACCACGCCGGTGCGTCGCAGCAGCTCGGCCACGGTGAGCACCAGGTCGGTGGCAGTGGTGCCGGGCGGGAACGCGCCGGTGAGCTTGATGCCAACCACCTGCGGGATCAACATGCTCATCGGCTGTCCGAGCATGGCTGCTTCGGCCTCGATGCCGCCGACGCCCCAACCCAGCACACCCAGCCCGTTGACCATCGGCGTGTGCGAGTCGGTACCCACCAGCGTATCGGGATAAGCCAACATGCCGTGCGGCCCCTCGCGCGTGAACACCACGCGCGCCAGGTACTCCAGGTTGACCTGGTGGCAGATACCCGTGTCCGGGGGCACCACCTTGAAGTTGGCGAACGCGTGCTGTGCCCAGCGCAACACCTGGTAGCGCTCGACGTTGCGCTGGAATTCAAGCGCCGCGTTGCTGGCAAACGCATTCGCCTGTCCGAATACGTCGACAATCACCGAATGATCGATGACCAGTTCACCGGGAATCAGAGGATTGATACGCCGTGGGTCGCCGCCCAAGCCGATGATCGCGTCGCGCATCGCCACCAGATCCACCACGCACGGCACGCCGGTGAAGTCCTGCATCAGCACACGTGCTGGCGTGAACTGGATTTCGCGTTGCTGTGTGGCCTGCGGCTGCCAGTTCGCCAACGACTGGATCTGCTCGGCGGTAACCAGATGGCCGTCCTCGTTGCGCAGCAGGTTCTCGAGCAAAACCTTGAGGCTGTACGGCAGTCGGTGCGCGGTCTTGACGCGATCGAGCCGATGAACGTGATAGGTCGTTTGATCCACCACAAGGGTGTCTTGCGTGTCAAAGCTGTCGCTCGTCATAGACGGTTCCTCTACTGGCGCACCAGACCGTCACACATGCGACGGACCGATGACGGGCCGCGTGCAGGACGCCTGACTTTCATACGCGAGGTTCGCGGATGAAATCGCCAGCTTCCGCCAGCATATCGCAGACCACGTCGATGATCGCGCAGCGCCGGGCCAGCACTGATGGTCGTGGGGGCTTTGAAAAATGCTGGGGATAGTCGCCCCCAACCCTGGCTTCGCCAGGCCCCCCGAGGGGGTGCGAGGAAACTTGGGAGCGGCCCGGCGTTTCCTCATGCGCACTCCATGAGCGCTTGATTGACGATGATCAGCGCATGGGCTACGCTCATTTGGTACAACATCGTTTCGCCGACCCGTTTAATTCCATGGACGAAAAATTGACTGATATTCCCGCGTCCGGGCCTGAGCCAGTGCCCAAGTCCAGGCCGGCCCCTGAGGCGCGGCCGGGCACGGGAAAACGCGAACGCGCGACGCCGCAAGGTGATGGTCTGGATCCAACGCGTTATGGCGACTGGGAAAAAAATGGTCGCTGCATCGACTTTTGACAGCGCTTGCAGGCGTGGCACTGTTGCTTTGCGTCGGCCGATGGGCGCGATGCGTGTTGCAACGCGGCACAGTGACAGATATCGGCTGCACCTGCCGGCCGTATTTGGCGCGCAATGATCCGGAACTCGACATGCCCCCTACCCGGCCGCTGTCCCCGCATATAGGGATCTACCGCTGGCGCGTCAACATGCTGCAGTCGACACTGCACCGGTTGACCGGCCTGTTCCTATGCCTGGGCACGCTGCTGCTGGCGTGGGGGCTGATCGCCGCAGCGACCGGCGAGGACGCGTGGCTCGTGTTTGCGGCTTTCTGCCGCAGCTGGTTTGGCATATTGCTGCTGGTCTTGTGGACGTGGTCGCTGTTGTTCCACTTGTGCAACGGCATCCAGCACTTGGTGCGCGATATCGGGATGAACTTCGGCCCACCAACGCGCGAGCGCGCGAACAACCCCGCCTACTGGACCACCGGCTGGATCGTGCTGGGGGTGAGCGTGGCGTTGACTGTGCTGGTGTGGGTCCTTTTGATCTTGCGCATGGGTGGAGGATTGGTTACATGAGCGCCGCCGGGCCGCTCCCAAGGCGCTCGCACCGAAGTCCGAAGGACGGAGGTTTGGTTCCATGAGCGCATATCCGGGTCAGGATTCGCTGCGCACGCCGTTGAAGATCGCACGCAGGCTGGGCTCCTCCAAATCCGGCGTACATCACTGGTGGTTGCAACGGGTCACCGCCATCGCGCTGATTCCGCTATCGATCTGGTTTCTGTTCCTCATGGGTGATCTGGTGCACGCCAGCTACCCGATGGTGCTGGGCGCGATCGCACAACCGGTACATGCGGTGTTGCTGATGGTGCTGGGCGCATGCCTGTTCTGGCACGGCGCGCTGGGCCTGCAAGTCATCATCGAAGACTATGTGCACACGCGTTGGCTGGAGCTCACGCTGCAGATCGCGCTGCGCTTTGGCGCCATCCTGGGCGCGCTGGCCTGCGTGTTGGCGGTACTCGCTATCTGGTTGCGCGCTGCAGCGCCCTACTGAACACCCCCAGGAAATGGCTGTGTCATTCCGTCCCCGGAGGTCAAGCAAAGTGGCGAAGCGACATTTGCATGAGCGACCGAACACATGAAAAGTGCCTCCATGCCTGCGCAAAGCTACAAAGTCCAGACGCATCTTTATGACGTAGTAGTGGTCGGCGCTGGTGGCGCGGGACTGCGCGCCACGATGGGGCTGGCTGCCAAGGGCTTGTCTGCGGCATGCGTGACCAAGGTGTTCCCCACGCGCTCGCACACCGTCGCCGCGCAAGGTGGCATCGCGGCAGCACTGGGCAATATGGGCGAGGACCACTGGCGCTACCACTTCTACGACACCGTCAAGGGCGGTGACTGGCTGGGCGACCAGGACGCGATCGAGTACATGTGCCGCGAGGCCATTCCAGCGGTTGTCGAACTCGAACATTTCGGCGTGCCGTTCTCGCGCACCGACGATGGCAAGATTTACCAGCGCCCGTTCGGCGGCATGACGATCCGCTACGGCGAAGGTATTGCACAACGCAGTTGTGCCGCGGCCGACCGCACCGGCCACGCCATCTTGCATACGCTGTACACCCAGGCGCTCAAGCACGACGCCAAGTTCTTCGTCGAATATTTCGTGACCGACCTGGTGAAGAACCCTGCCGACGGCCGTATCGTGGGCGTGCTGGCGATTGACCTGAACGAAGGCAGCGTGCATTTTTTCCGTGGTCACGCGATCGTGCTGGCCACCGGCGGTTATGGGCGCGCGTACTTTTCGTGCACCTCGGCGCACACCTGCACCGGTGACGGTGGGGGCCTCGCGTTGCGCGCCGGGCTGGCGTTGCAGGACCTGGAGTTCGTGCAGTTCCACCCGACCGGCATCTACGGGTCCGGTTGCCTGATCACCGAAGGCGTGCGCGGTGAAGGCGGTTTCCTCACCAACGCCAAGGGCGAGCGTTTCATGGAGCGCTACGCGCCAAACACCAAGGACCTGGCGTCGCGTGACGTGGTCAGCCGCGCGATGACCATGGAAATCCGCGAAGGCCGCGGCGCTGGCGAACACGCAGACCATGTGCACCTGAACCTTGCACACCTCGGCGCCGACGTGCTGGAGGAGCGCTTGCCTGGCATCTCCGAGACGGCGCGCATCTTTGCCGGCGTTGATGTGACGAAAGAGCCAATTCCGGTGCTGCCGACCGTGCACTACAACATGGGCGGCATTCCGACCAACTACCACGGCGAGGTGGTGCAGAAGGTCGGCACTGATCCCGATACGGTGGTGCCGGGCCTGTTCGCGGTCGGTGAGGCTGCATGCGTGTCGGTACATGGCGCCAATCGTCTGGGCACCAATTCGTTGCTCGACATCGTGGTGTTCGGACGTTCGGTCGCCAACCGTTGCGCCGAAATCATCAAACCGCATACGCCGCACCGCGAACTGACAGACGATGCGCTGGAGCCAGCGCTGACCCGGCTCGATCAGTTGCGCCACGCCAGCGGCGGGACGCCCACCGCGCAGCTGCGCCTGCAGATGCAAAAAGCCATGCAGGCAGACGCAGCAGTGTTCCGAACCGCCCAGACGCTCGAGGAAGGTTGCCGCAAGATCGATGCGATCAACGCGCAATTCGCCGATGTCCGTGTCAGCGACCGTTCGCTGATCTGGAACTCCGACCTGGTCGAGACGTTCGAGCTGGCCAACTTGCTGGGGCAGGCGGTCGGCACCATGCACTCGGCCGCGCAGCGTACGGAATCCCGCGGCGGGCACGCGCGTGAGGACTTCCCCGAACGCGATGACGCCAACTGGATGAAACACACGCTGGTCAGCGTGGATGACAAGGGTGCCTGTTCGTTCGACTACCGGCCGGTGCACTCGAACACCTTGACCGACGAAGTCAAGACCGTGCCTCCCGCCAACCGCGTGTATTGATCGACTTTCGCGCACGTTTTGACCACGCGCAACGACCACGGATTGTCGAACATCAGGAAGCAATATGGCTGAATTCACGCTCCCGAAAATGTCCAGGGTACAAAAGGGCAAGCACCACGCCGTCCAACCGGGCGCCAAGAAGGCGCGCAGCTTCCACGTGTATCGCTGGGACCCCGATGTGGGAGAAAATCCGCGGCTCGACACCTACGAGGTGGATGTGGCCGGGTCCGTGATGGTGCTGGACATCTTGCTCAAGATCAAGAACGAGATCGACCCCACGCTCACGCTGCGCCGCTCCTGTCGCGAAGGTGTGTGCGGTTCGTGCGCGATGAATATCGATGGTGAAAACACGCTGGCCTGCACCAAGGGGCTGGACGAACTTCCGCACGGCGCGGTCAGCATCTACCCATTGCCACACATGCCGGTGGTCAAGGATCTGGTTGCCGATCTGACGCATTTCTACGCGCAATACACATCGATCAAGCCGTGGTTGCAGACCCAGAGCGTGCCCGGTCCGCGCGAACGCCTGCAATCGCCGCAGGACCGCAAGAAACTCGATGGCCTGTACGAATGCATCCTGTGTGCCTGCTGCTCCACCGCTTGTCCGAGCTACTGGTGGAACCCGGATCGCTTCCTCGGCCCCGCGATTTTGCTGCAGGCGAACCGCTGGATCGTTGATTCACGCGACGAGGCGACCGGCGAACGGCTGGATGAACTGGACGATCCATTCAAGCTCTATCGCTGTCACACCATCATGAA
>JBDTMH010000272.1:0-5822 GCA_039934375.1 Burkholderiaceae bacterium
GTCAAGGGCGACGTGCACGACATCGGCAAGAACATCGTCACCGTGGTCCTGCAGTGCAACAATTTCGACGTCGTCAACATGGGCGTGATGGTGCCTTGCCACGAGATCCTGGCCAAGGCCAAGGTCGAAGGCGCCGACATCATCGGGCTGTCGGGGCTGATCACGCCCAGCCTGGAAGAGATGCAATACGTCGCCGGCGAAATGCAGAAGGACGAATACTGCCGCATGCACAAGATTCCGCTGCTGATCGGCGGTGCGACCACGTCGCGGGTACACACGGCGGTCAGGGTGGCGCCGCATTACGACGGCGCTGTGGTCTACGTGCCGGACGCCTCGCGCAGCGTGGGTGTGGTGCAAAACCTGCTGTCCGACAACCCCAGCGACTACCTGGCCGAGCTGGCGAGCGACTACGAACGCGTGCGTCATCAGCATGCGAACAAGAAGCAGACTCCGATCTGGCCACTGGCCAAGGCCCGTGCCAACAAGACCGTGATCGACTGGTCGAACTACGTGCCAACAGTGCCCAAGGTCACCGGCCGGCGTTTGTTCCGCAATTACGACCTCGCCGAGTTGGCGAAATTCATCGACTGGGGCCCGTTTTTCCAGACCTGGGACCTGGCCGGGCGTTTCCCCGACATCCTGAAGGACGAGGTTGTAGGCACCGAGGCGGTACGCGTATATGCCGACGGTCAGCGCATGCTCAAGCGCCTGATCGAAGGGCGCTGGCTCACCGCCAACGGCGTGATAGGCCTGTATCCGGCAAATACCGTCAACGCCGACGACATCGAAATTTACACCGACGACAGCCGCAGCGAGGTCGCCATGACCTGGTACGGCATGCGCCAGCAGGCGGAGAAACAAGTCATCGACGGCGTGATGCGGCCGAACCGCTGCCTGGCCGATTTCATCGCGCCCAGGGACAGCGGCATCGCAGACTACATCGGCGTGTTTGCGGTCACAGCGGGCATCGGCGTCGACAAGAAGGAAAAGTATTTCCTCGACGACCTGGATGACTACTCGGCAATCACGCTCAAGGCCCTGGCCGACCGGCTCGCCGAGGCGTTTGCCGAATGCCTGCACCACCGGGTACGTACCGATCTGTGGGGCTACGCGGCGGACGAAAATCTCGACAAAACCGCGCTGATCGCCGAGAAATACCGCGGCATCCGCCCGGCACCGGGTTACCCGGCCTGCCCCGACCACAGCGCCAAGCGCGACATGTTCCGGCTGCTGGCCTGTGACGAGATCGGCATGGACCTGACGACAAGTCTGGCCATGACGCCGGCGGCCAGCGTCAGCGGCTTTTACTTCTCGCACCCCGAGAGCAGCTACTTCAACGTCGGCAAGATCGGCGATGACCAACTGGCCGACATGGTGCAGCGGCGTGGCATGGAGGCGGCGGAATTGAAGCGGCTGGTGGGCGCCAACCTGTAGCGGTCCAGGGGCAGTTGACGGCGCCGGTCGGGCTTGACGAACCGCGCGCGGCCCTACCGCGTGCAAGTGATCCGCAACCCTGGCAATATCGGTGGCAACGTGAACCGATTTGCAACCGCAGCAAAGAGACGAGACCATGAAAACCTATACCAAGTCCCCCCAGGCGCTGGCACAGCTGACTCCCGAACAGCACCGCGTCACCCAGCAAAGTGGCACTGAGCGCCCCGGCACCGGCGAATACCTGGATAACCATGAAGCCGGCATCTATGTCGACATCGTGTCGGGCGAGCCGCTGTTCGCGTCCGGCGACAAGTTCGAGTCGGGTTGCGGCTGGCCGAGTTTCACCAAACCCATCGTGCCGGCGTACGTGAGTGAATTGCGCGACACTTCGAACGGCATGCAACGCACCGAAGTGCGCTCGAAACATGGCGACAGCCATCTGGGCCATGTGTTTCCAGACGGTCCGCGTGATCGCGGCGGCCTGCGGTATTGCATCAACTCCGCGTCACTGCGTTTCGTGCACCGCGACGACATGCTCGCCCAGGGTTATGGCGAGTTTCTGAACCAGGTTGAGGAGGTCTGACATGGCGACACAGGAAAAGGCGGTTCTCGCGGGGGGTTGTTTCTGGGGCATGCAGGATCTGATCCGAAAAATGCCGGGCGTCAAGGCGACCCGCGTCGGCTACACCGGTGGCGACGTACCCAACGCCACCTACCGCAACCATGGCACCCATGCCGAAGGAATAGAGATCCTGTTCGATCCGTCGGTCATCAGTTATCGCCAGTTGCTCGAGTTCTTCTTTCAGATCCACGACCCGAGCTCGATGAATCGACAGGGAAATGACAAGGGCCTGTCCTACCGCTCCGCCATCTATTACGTGACGGATGCGCAGAAGGAAGTAGCCGGTCGCACCGTTGCCGACGTCAATGCCAGTGGTTTGTGGCCCGGCAAGGTCGTCACCGAGGTCGCGCCGGCCGGTGCGTTCTGGGAGGCCGAGCCCGAACACCAGGATTATCTTGAAAGGTATCCAAACGGGTATACCTGTCACTACCCGCGCGAAAACTGGAAGCTGCCGATCAAGACGGCGGCCTGATCGTAACGGGTTGAACAATCGGTCCGGTGCGCCCGGCTCTTTACCCAAGCTTACACAGCGGAACACGGCGCGCAATATTGATGGGTTACCTTGTCTGGGGATTGCACATTTGAAGAGCGTCGAAGCTGCAGCAGGCACCTGCAAGTCCGACATGAAGGGAGATTCCGATGAATACCGCCATACCGGCCAGCCCCAGGGGCGGCTTCAACAGCCGGCAGCTGTGGGCCGCCGTCACCGTGCTGGGCATCGCGGTGGTCGCTCTGGGTGCCAGCCTGATTTATGTCCAGACCCGGCCGGTCGACGGACACACCGTCGCGGCGCTCGACTCAATGGCGATGGACGAACTCGAAGCTCCGACCGGTGGCGCTACGGCGGACCCGCTCGCGGTCTCGACCGTCGCGCCGGGCGAGACCGTACTGGCGCCGGCACCCGCATCGCCTGCGGCGGTAGCAGGCAAACCGGCGACCGTGCAGAAAGCCAAATCTGCAGCGCCTAGCGTAGCGAAGGCGCAAACTGCCACGCTGCCAAGTCCCAGCGCAACGGTTGCCGCGCCTGCGGTCCCGCCAGCGGTGGTCATTGGCACAGTCCCGGATGCACCGATGGTGCTGACCGATGCGGGGCTGATGGCTAGCCGGCCAATCGCGCCGACCCCTCGTGCCATCTGCGCCAGTTGCGGGCGCGTCGAGTCGGTGACACCGATCGAACGCAAGGGAGATGCCAACGGCGTCGGTGCGGTGGCCGGTGGCGTGCTCGGCGCCGTTGTCGGCAATCAGATCGGCAAAGGCAATGGCCGCGCACTGGCCACGATCGTGGGCGCCGTGGGCGGCGGTGTGGCCGGCAATGCGATCGAGAAGAACGTCTCGAAAACAACCGTCTACCAGGTACAGGTGCGAATGGAGGACGGCAGCCTGCGCTCGGTGGAGCAAGCCAGCGCGCCGGTCGTCGGAGCCGCCGTCATCGTCGAAGGTGCATCCATGCGACCGGCCGACGGTAGCCCGCCCGCGCACAACAGTGGCGCCGCGCCGACCGAGCCCGTGCCGCAGGCCAAGGTCTACAGCACCGAAGGCAACTGAGCGTCCGCCATGGCCGCGAAGCAGCGGCTCGCCCGCTCAGCGGGCGGACGCCGACAACACCTGGCGCTGCGCCTGCCACAACGCCGCCATGGCCAATACGCACAGCACCAGCATCAAGACCAGACCATAGCGATAGCCGACCTGCGGCTGCCACATCAGCCCCAGCAGCAGTGGTGCCGCGGCCCGGGCCAGGGCCAATGGGACACCGAGCGCGCCATTGAGGCTGGCCACGTGCTCGCGGCTTACATATTGGGCGATCGCCGTTCCCTTGACGATGGTCAGCATGCCGTTACCGGCACCGAACAGCAACACAAACAACAGCACCAGGCCCAGCGCCGCTGCACCAGTGCCCAACAGCGGTGCCAGCAACAGCGCCACCAGGCCCAGCGGTATGAGCGCAGGAATCAGTCGGTTGGCCATATGCATATCGAACCGACTCTCGAAAAAATACAGCAGCAGCCGGCCACAGACCTGCAACACGCCGATGCTGGCCGGCACCGCGATGGCCCATGACTCGCCCAAGCCGCGTTCGCGCAGCAGGCTGACCAGATGCGCCGGCAAGGCCGCGGTCACCGCCATGAACAACACGATGAAACAACCCACCAGCAAAAACGGTGCACTGACCATCAGCCGGCGCAAGGCCGGTGGCGCAGGGGCGCTGCTCGTGCTTGCAGGACGAATGCTGCGCGGGGCACCGCGCAGGAACCAGGCGTGGATCGGCAGACAAACCAGCAACTGCAATCCAGCCAGCACAGCCAGCGCGCCGCGCCAGCCCCACTGACCGATCAGCCAGGCCGTGAGCGGGATGAACACCGTGCTGGCCAGCCCCCCCAGAAAGGTCATGGTGATGATGGCACGCCGGAAGTCGTCCGGGAAGCGCCGCGTCACGACCGCGAATACCGGCGTGTACAGGATCGCGGACATCGCCACGCCGAGTCCGGCCCAGACCCCGTAGAAAGTCGCCAGGCTGTCGACAAAAGCATGCAATCCCAGGCACAACGCAGCCAGCGCCGAGCCCAGCGTCATCACCAGACGCTCATGGCCACGGTCGATCCAGCGACCGATGGCATAGGCACACAAGCCCTCCATCAGCAGCGCCAGACTGAATGCGACCGAACTCTGGGCCCGGCCGATGCCGAGCTCGTGCTCGATCGGACCGATCAGCAGGGCAAAGGTGTAGAAAATGCTGCCCCAGCTGATCAGCTGGGCCAGCGACAGGCCGAGGACCAGATCGCGCTGCGCGTCGGCACGCATGTCAGTGCCGCCCGGCCGCTCCGAAGGTACTGACAGCCCCTATGGGAGGCAGTGAATGCCGTGAGCGTGGGAGTGGTGTCATGTCAAAAAGCGATCCGCTGGTGCACCATGCGGCGAGTATCCACCGGGGCGAGGCGTTGCCGCCAACACCAAGCCAGGTCGGCAGACACAGGCGAACCACGGCGCCAACGTCATGCCGAACGGGTCAGACGATGCCGGATGCGCGTAGGGCGGCGCGGCGCTGCGCATCGAAACCCAACTCGGCCAGCACCTCGTCGGTATGCTCGCCCAGGGCCGGCGGCGGTCGGTGCAATACCGGCGGGTTGCGTTGCAGCCGCAACGGGCTGGCCACCGTGCGGATCGCGGCAATGCCGTCCGCTGCCACCAGCGCCGGCGCGCGCGGCTGCTGCACGACCAGCGCGCGTGCCGCCACCTGCGGATCGGCAAAAGCGTGGGCCAGGTCGTTGATTGGGCCGCACGGCACGGCCTTGTCCTCGAGAAGTGCGATCCAGTCAGCGGTGTCGCGCGTGCGCGTGACGGTCTCCATCAGCGGAATCAGCTCTGCACGGTTCTTTACCCGCCCGGCCATGCCGGTAAAGCGCGGATCGGCACTCCATTCGGGCTTGCCGGCAGCCTTGCAGAAGCGGCCGAACTGACCGTCATTGCCGATCGCCAGCAACATCGATCCATCCCGGGTCGGGAAATCCTGATACGGCGCCAGACTGGGATGGCTGTTGCCCTGGCGCTGCGGCACCTTGCCGGTATTAAGGTATCCACTGGCCTGGTTGGCCAAAATGGCCATGCCGACATCGAGCAGCGCCATGTCGATATGTTGCCCGGTGCCCGTGCGGTGGCGAACTTCCAGCGCAGCCAGAATGGCCGACGTGGCGTAAACACCCGTGAACAGGTCGGTCAGCGCCACGCCCACGCGCAGCGGCCCGCCGCCGGGCTGGTCGTCGGCACGGCC
>JBDTMH010000273.1:0-5807 GCA_039934375.1 Burkholderiaceae bacterium
CGACCCCTGCAGATCGTGTTCTGGGTGCTGATCGGCCTGGCCGCGTCGAGTTTCTTCAAATACGGCATCCAGGCCATCATCGGTCTGGCGCTGGTGATGGCGCTGGCGCTGTGGTTCGCCAAGGGTGGACGCGAGACGCTCAAGGTCGCGCTGGGCGCGTTGGCCGACGGCGCGCGCCATGCGCTGCCGGTGGGAGTTGCCTGCGCGCTGGTGGGCGTGATCATCGGCATCCTGACACTGACCGGCGCCGCGACGCTGTTCGCCGGCTACATCATCCAGATTGGTCACAACAGCCTGTTTCTGAGCCTGGTGCTGACCATGCTGGTTTGCCTGCTGCTGGGCATGGGCATTCCGACGATTCCGAACTACATCATCACCAGTTCGCTGGCGGCGCCGGCCTTGCTCGAACTGGGAGTGCCGCTGATCGTGTCGCACATGTTCGTGTTCTATTTCGGCATCATGGCCGACCTGACACCCCCGGTGGCGCTGGCGGCGTTTGCCGCAGCGCCAATCGCCAAGGAAAGCGGCATGAAGATCGGCATGCAGGCGATGCGAATCGCCATCGCCGGCTTCATCGTTCCGTTCATGGCGGTATACGCACCAGCGCTGATGCTGCAGGGCGGTACCTGGTGGGACACGTCATACATCATTTTCAAGGCGCTGATCGCGATCACCCTGTGGGGTGGCACGGCGATCGGCTTCTGGCTCGCGCCACTGAACTGGTTCGAACGGCTATGGGCCTTCGTGGCGGCCGGTTTCCTGGTCGCGGCCTTGCCGATCAGCGACGAGATCGGCTTTGCGATGACCGTGGCGCTGATGGTGTGGCACGGCGTGCGTTACCGCGCTGCGGCCCGCACAGCGCCCGCTTGACGTATGGCGGCGCTGGCCGCGTTGTGCCTTTTCGCCGGCAGTTTGCAGGTGAGCCTGCCGCAGACGCAATTCACCTTGCGCTGGCAGCATTCGATCGAGAAGATCGAATGGGCCGAAGACTACGAGGTCGCTGGAGCCTGGCTGCACTTGTCGCAGGCGCGTATCCGCGGCTCCGGTGCCGGCATGGAGCCGCCTGATGGCGCCACGTTGGTTCATGGGGTCTGGAATTACCGGCTTGCCGATCCGTGGCGGCGCGAGATCGTGTTGGCCAGGTCTGAGTTCGTGCCGGACTACGAGTTGTGTCTGGACGGTATCTGCCAGCGCCTGACCCACTGGTTGCCGATTGCGGCAGGGCCGACAACGGTGCGCGCGTGTGATGCGCGCCGATTCGCCGTACCGCTAGCGATCCGACCCTTGGGTTCGGTGTTTGCGCGACGGACGATGTTCTCCGTAGACAGGAATCATGCCGTGGTTGCTGAACTTCTCAATGACCATGAAGAGCACTTGCCACTCGTTTTGATTGAAAGGTGATCATATTCCCGCTTGCGCCACGCGTGAGCGGTGCTTGACAGTGACCCCGCTGTGCGCATCGCCCTCGACGCCGAGACCTGCCAGCAAGTGGATGCCGGACACACTGTCCTTGGAGAACAGATGAGTGCCTTTGGCATGAACGGCAACGACTCGGGCGGCCATGACTTCCAGCTGTTTCATGGCGCCTCAATGGGCCCATAAGGTGCGCCCCATCGGGGAGCACAACGCGACAAACCCTGCGACGTTGAGCACAACCGTACCCCAGAACACAGCCCGGAATTCCGCTTTCGTGGACTTGTGGCGCAGGAACTGCTGCGCCAGCAGCGCCCCGGGCCAGCCCCCGAGCAGGGAAAGCATGTGGAGCGTCTTCTCCGGCGTGCGCCATGCCCCGCGTCTGGCTGCCGACTTGTCAAGCGCATACATGATGAATGCGACAAGGCTCAACCCGACGTAGGTTCCTCCAAGAAGAAGGGGTGGCCGCCAAAGCAGATGGACGACAAGGAACAAGACAAGAAACGCCGGGATGGCAAACAGCTTCGCAGTTCCCGATTGCGCTGATGATTGGCGTCTTGCGCTTACCCGAACACGTCTCACCTGGACAGGCTGAACGCGCTTTGCACGTTTCTTGCCCTGCGGGCCTGGCTCGACCTCAAACGAGACGAGTTGACCGACCTGTGGCCGCGAACCGCGCGTGTCAAATGCCTTGATGTGAACGAAGACTTCCTGTCCACCCTGCGCGAGTTCGATGAAGCCGAACCCACGCTCATCGTTCCAGGTCTTGATGGCGCCGTCGAATCGAGCGGAGGTGGACATGGCCGCCTTCTCGACCCTACCCCAGCAGCCCTGGATTGAGCCGCCACGCTGCAAGTGTGAGTGCGCACGCAAACGTAACCCACGCGAGGTAGGGCGCGAGCAGCAAGGCGGCGAATCTGCTGAACCGCGAGAACAAGACGATGTTGACGCCGATGAGAAGCCACAACAGCAAGATCTCGACAAACGCTACAGCCCCAAGGCGCCACACGAAGAAGAGCCATGTCCACAAGGCATTGACCGCCAACTGAACGACAAACAGCCCAAGAGCGGCTCGCGCGCCAGCAAAACCTCGCGCACGCCAGACCCACCAGGCCGAGACACCCATGAGCGCATAAAGAACCGACCAGACTGGACCGAAGAGCCAGCCAGGCGGCGCCCAAGACGGACGCACAAGCTCACGGTAGAAGTCGCCAGCACTGGCGGAAGCGAACCCGCCGACCCCGGCTGCAGCGAACGCCACCAACAGCCAGGCGAGCAAGCCCAGCGTATCTCGAGACTTTGACAAATGCAGCGGACGGCTCACATGCGGCCTGACTTGTTGTCTGGATTTCGACATTCTTGCAGCTTTTCCGTTCCAAAAGTCGTCGTCGTCGGCCGCCTGCCCTGCCCAAACGTTTCGTGTGCGATTGCCAACAATACCTGACCAGCCGTGACGATTTCATCGCACAGCTACGAAGATGAAGACACGAACTGCAATGGCATGCCGCGCCGCTCACCCCACCGTGCCTATGCTCTTTTGCAACCACTGCGCGAACGCCGAACATTCCCAGCGCTCCATCGTGCCGGCGCGCCAGCACAGGTAGTGCGCGTGCGGGCTGGGCACGTCGTGGTCGTACAGACGCACCAGCGTGCCGTTTTCCAGCCACGGCGCGCCGAGCTTGAGCCGGACCAGGCCCACGCCCATGCCGGCGGCGGCGGCGTCGCACATCAGGCCGATGTCATTGAACTGCGAACCCTCGGCCGGCTCGGGCCAGTTGCATTGGTGGGCCGTGAACCAGGTACGCCAGGGCTCCAACGGGCTGCGCAGCAGCGGCACACTTTCAAGATCTTGTGGCGTGTCGAACGGGCCGTGTTCACGCACGAAGGCAGGCGAGGCCAATGGTGTGACCTCGTCCTTGAGCAGGCACAGATGCTCGACGTCGGCGTATCGGCCGGTGCCAAAGCGCACGGTGAGGTCGCCGTCTTCGGCTACCACGTCGAGCAGCGGGATCGACACTTGCAGCGTCACGTCGATCTCCGGGTACGCCTCGGTGAACTGGCGCAGCCGCGGTATCAGGATCGAGCGTGCGAAGGTGGGCGTGACCGCCAGGCGCAGCTTGCGTTTGCTGCTGGCACCGCTGCGACCCGGAAACTTTTGCAGCGTGGCCAGGCCTTCGCGCACATGGGCCAGGTATTCGCTGCCGTCGGTGGTGAGCGAGAAGTCGGCGCGCCCGAACAGCTTGGTACCAATAATCTGCTCGAGCTGCTTGACCCGGTGGCTGACGGCGCTGGGTGTCACGTACAGTTCGTCGGCCGTTTGCGTGACGCTGCGCAGGCGCGCCAGCGCCTCGAAGGTCAGCAGGCACTGGATCGGGGGAATGCGTGCGTTCGACATGGTCGCATTGTCATGCCTGGCGCCTTGGCCGGCCCGGGGCTAAAGGAGTGCGATCGATATAATCGCCCACCTTTTGTATCCCCGCGGTTTTGCCGTTGCCTGCCCCTTGTCTGCCCGCTCCAAAGTCCTGTCCCAGTATCTGATGCCCAAGCGGCTGATGACCCAGTTCGGTGGACTCATCGCGTCCATGCAAGCCGGCACGATCACGACGGCCATCATCCGCTGGTTTGTCGGCAAATACGGCGTCAACATGCATGAGGCGGCCGATCCGGACATCCGCAATTACGCCAGCTTCAACGATTTCTTCACCCGCGCGCTCAAGGGCAATGCGCGGCCGCTGGCCCGTGCAGAGGTGGTCAGTCCGGTAGACGGAGCGATCAGCCAGTGCGGCAGCATTGCGCACAACCAGATCTTCCAGGCCAAGGGCCACCACTACTCCACCACAGCGCTGCTCGCCGGCGACGCGGAGCTGGCACAGCAGTTCGAGGACGGCTTGTTCGCCACCTTGTACCTGAGCCCCAAGGACTACCATCGCATCCACATGCCCTGTGCCGGCCGGTTGGTGCGTATGGTCTACGTGCCGGGTGATTTGTTCTCGGTCAACCCGATCACGGCACGCGGCGTGCCGGGCCTGTTCGCACGCAACGAACGCGTCGTGTGCGTGTTCGAGTCGGTCAAGGGCCCGTTTGTGCTGGTGCTGGTGGGCGCCACCATTGTTGGCAGCATGGCCACCACCTGGCATGGCGTCGTCAATCCGCCGCGCAGCCGCAAACCGCGCCGCTGGGATTACACCGGTCAGGCGATCGACTTCCAGCGTGGCGACGAGATGGGACGCTTCCTGCTCGGCTCCACGGTGGTGGCACTGTTTCCCAAAGGCCGCTTCGTGTTCAACCCCGCGTGGACGCCCGAGCGCGGCATTCGTCGGGGTGAGGCCATGGGCAGCGTCGCCATACCCGCCTGATCCCGCACGCGCCTTGCGGGACTGCTGGTTTGGTACGCGCGCCGGCCATGGGTGGCTTGGCCGACAATCCCCATCCTGCAATGCTGCATTCATCGAAAGAGCTCCATGGACATCTTCGTGCTCGGCGCCATTCTGGTACTTGCCGGCATTGCGCTGGTCAGCGGCCATCGCGCAATGGCACAACTGATGGCCCGGCTGCTCCGACGCAAGCGCGCGGCCTGAGTGCTGGCGTGCCATCGCCAGCGCAGTGCAACACAACCCATGGCCGGCCCGATCCTGATCTGGCTGCAGTTTGCCGTCTGCGCTGCGCTGATCGGCCTGGCCCTGCGTATCGATGCCATTGACATGGCGATCGGCAACCTGCATGGCGACTGAAGACCAACCCGTCGCTCGTGAGCGGGACTGGCATCTGCGCGACGCGCAGGAACTGGTGGCCGCGCACGATGTCGACCCGGCCCATGGTTTGCGCACCGACCAGGTGGTGCGCCGGGCCGAGCGCCAAGGTGCCAATATATTGCCCGGCAGCAGCCGGCGTAGCCTGTGGACGCTGGTGCTCGAGCAGTTCAGCGATTTCATGATCCTGGTGCTGATTGCCGCCGCCATCGTGTCAGGCCTGGTCGGCGATCTGGTCGACACGCTGGTGATCCTGGTCATCGTCGTGCTCAACGGCGTGATCGGACTGGTCCAGGCCTGGCGCGCCGACCAGGCGCTGGCGGCGCTACAGCGGTTGTCGGCTTCGCATGCGACGGTGCTGCGCGATGGTCAGGTGCAGAAAGTCGCCGCCAGTGCGCTGGTGCCGGGTGACATTGTCATGCTTGAGGCGGGCAACAAGGTCCCGGGTGACCTGCGCCTGCTCGAGGTGGCCCAGCTCAGGGTCGACGAGTCGACCTTGACCGGCGAGTCGGTCACGGTCGACAAACACGCAGAAACACTGAGCGGTCTGGTGCATGCGCTGGGCGACCGGTTGAACATGGCGTTCAAGGGCACGACCGCCACCCATGGTCGCGGTCTTGGCCTGGTGGTGGCCACCGGCATGGA
>JBDTMH010000274.1:0-5805 GCA_039934375.1 Burkholderiaceae bacterium
GGGCAACGCGGGTGGAACGCACAACCGGTCGGTGGGTCCAGCGGGCTGGGGATTTCGCCCAGGATCGCCGGTTTGTCACGTCCCCGGGTGTCGAGCTGCGGCAACGCTGCCAGCAGCAATTGGGTATACGGATGTTTCGGCGCTTCGAACAACACCCGCGTCGGGGCGACCTCGACCAGCCGTCCAAGGTACATCACGCCGACATCGTGCGACACGTAGTTGATGACGGCCAGGTTGTGGCTGATGAACAGGCAGGTCAATCCCAGTTGTTCCTGCAGTCTTCGCAGCAGGTTAAGGATCTGTGCCTGCACCGATACATCGAGCGCCGACGTGGGTTCGTCGCAGACCAGGAAGCTCGGATTGCCCGCCAATGCACGCGCGATCGACACCCGTTGGCGCTGACCACCGGAGAACTGGTGCGGAAACTTGTCGGCGTCGGCCGGCGACAGCCCGACCTGCGTCAACAGTTCGTGCACCCGCGGCATCACCTGGGACTCGGGCAACAACTTCAGGAACCGGATCGGTTCGGCGATCGCCGTGCCGACGCGATAGCGTGGGTTCAGGGACGCATACGGGTCCTGGAAGATCATCTGGATCCGGTGGCCGGAGAGTGCCGCATCGGCAAAACGGACATCTCCTTCGCTCGGTTGGTCCAGCCCGGCAACGATCCGGGCCAGCGTGGATTTGCCGCAGCCCGATTCACCGACCAGACTGAAGGTCTCACCGCGGCGAATGCGGAATCCGACCCCGTCGATTGCCTTGACAGAGCGCGGCGCACCGCCCAGCTTGCCCGGCAGCAATCCCTTTCCGACCGGGAAGTGGCGCCGCACGTTGCGCACGTCGAGCGCGATGTCGCCCTCCTCGTTGCTCACCTGCTTCAGTACAGCGTTCACTGGAGTACCTGCGCCCTTCGGGCTGCGCTGCGAGCTTGCTGGGGAGCGGCCCGGCGCGGCGCTCATGCAGCCTCCTTGACCAGGTGCGGCATCCAGCAGGCAACCTGCCGGCCGTCGTGCTCTTCCACGGCCGGCTCCTGCTCGCGGCACTGCGCTACGGCATGCGGGCAACGCGGATGGAAGGCACAACCGCCGGGGCGTGCGTTGAGCCTCGGCATCGAACCGTCGATCTGAGCCAGCGGCCCGGTGATGCGTTTGAGCGTCGGGATCGCGCCCATCAATCCCTGTGTGTAGGGGTGCACCGGCCGGTTGACCACGTCTTCAACCGTGCCCAGTTCGACAATGCGCCCCGCGTACATGACGGCAACCCGGTCGGCCGTCTCGGCGATCACGCCCATGTCGTGGGTGACCAGCAGCATGGCAGTTCCCTTGTCCCGGCACAGTTCCTTGAGCAATTGCAGCACCTGGGCCTGGATCGATACATCCAGCGCTGTCGTGGGCTCGTCGGCCACCACCAGCCGGGGTTCGGCACACAGTGCCAGCGCGATGACAATGCGCTGGCGCATGCCGCCGGAGAACTGGTGCGGGAATGCAGTGAAACGATCCTCCGGCGCCGGTATGCCAACGGCGCGCATCAGCGCCAGCGCACGTTGGGTCGCCTGCTCGCGGCTCACTGGCAGATGCGTTCGGATCGTCTCGATCAACTGGTCGCCGATCTGCAGCACCGGGTTCAGGCTCATCAATGGGTCCTGGAACACGGCGCCGATTTCCTTGCCGCGGATGCGCCGCATCTCGCGCTGCGAAAGATTGTCGATGCGTTTGTCGCCAAGCCAGATCTGCCCGGCCGAGGTATGCGCCGGCGGGTCCAGCAAACCGAGAATGGCCATACCGGTCAGGGATTTACCGGCACCCGATTCGCCGACGAACCCCAGGATTTCGCCGGGGGCAATTTCGAACGAAATGTCGTCCAGCGCCAGCAGCAAGCCATGGCGTGTTGGAATCTCGACCTTCAGCCCCTGCACACGGAGCAATGGTGGGTTGTTCATCGCGGTGTCACTTCAGTTTGGGGTTGAATACATCGCGCAACCAGTCGCCCAGCAGGTTGATGGCCAGCACCAGGATCACCAGGCAGACGCCCGGCATCACCGTCACCCACCATTCACCCGAGAACAAAACCTCATTGCCGATCCGGATCAAGGTGCCCAGCGATGGCGAGGTCGGTGGCACGCCCAGACCGAGGAAGCTGAGCGTCGCTTCGGTCAGGATGGCAAGGCCCAGCGACAAGGTCGCGATGACCAACACCGGACCCAACACGTTGGGCAATACATGCTTGAAAAGGATACGCAACGGGCCCATGCCGATGAGCCGCGCGGCGTGTACATAGTCCTTCGACTTTTCCACCAGCGTCGCGCCGCGCACGGTGCGTGCGTATTGCACCCAGGTGGAGATACCGATCGCAAAGATCACGACGAACAACGCGAGTTCTTCGTGCACCGAACGCGGCAACAAGGAGCGTGACAGGCCGTCAATCAGCAGCGCCACGAGGATCGTCGGGAAGCTGAGCTGCATGTCGGCCGCGCGCATGATCAGGTTGTCGATCCAGCCGCCGGCATAACCACTGACCAGACCCAGCGTCACGCCTACCACCAGCGCGAACAACGTGGCGCAGAAACTCACCAGCAGCGAAATGCGCAGGCCGTGCATCAGCACCGACAACAGGTCACGGCCCTGACCGTCGGTGCCAAGCGGGAAGCGCCACTGCCCGCCTTCGAGCCAGGCTGGCGGAATGCGCGAATTGATCAGATCGAGCGCTGCCGGATCGAATGGATTCTGCGGCGCGATCCATGGTGCGAACAGCGCGATCAGCACGAACAACAGCAATACGATGGCCGAGCCGACCGCCGCCGGCGTGCGCCGAAAGCTGTAGACGAAATCGCTGTCCAGAAATCGCTGCCAGCCCGATTCGGGTGGCGCGGCCTCGGTCAGCGCCGAAGCGGTGGAGTTGTTCATGCCAGCCTCACACGGGGATCAACCCAGAAATACAACAGATCGACCAACGCATTGATGCTCACGAACAGCAGCGCGATGAACATCAGGTAGGCGGAGATCACGGGAATGTCACCGAAGGTGATGGCCTGGATAATCAGCAGACCGAGTCCGGGCCACTGAAACACGGTTTCGGTGATGATCGAGAACGCGACCAGCGAACCAAGCTGCATGCCGGCAACGGTGATGACCGGGATCAGCGTGTTCTTCAGCGCATGGTGGAAATGGATCGAGCGCGCGACAATGCCACGTGCCCGCGCAAACTTGATGTAGTCGGTGCGCAGCACCTCCATCATCTCCGAGCGCACCAGGCGCATGAACAAGGTGAGCTGGAACAGTGCCAGCGTGATCGCCGGCATGATCAGCGACTTGAGGCCCGTAGCGGTGAGCAGTCCGGTGCTCCAGCCGCCCAGTTGCACCACTTCCCCGCGGCCAAACGCCGGCAACCAATTGAGCTCGACCGAAAATATCAGGATCAGGATGATGCCGGTCAGGAACGACGGAATCGACACACCAATCAGCGACACCACCTGCATCGTCTGGGCCAGCCACGAGTTGCGCTTGATGCCGGCATACACGCCCATCGGTATACCCAACCCGAGCGCCAGCACGGCAGCACACAGACTCAATTCAAGCGTCGCCGGCAGCCGTGCCAGCAACAGGGTTCCGACCGGCTCGAGGTTGCGGTATGAGATGCCAAATTCGCCCTGCGCGGCGAGTCCGACATATTTCGCGAACCGCAGCAGCAGCGGTCGGTCCAGGCCCATTGCCACGCGCATTTCCTCCCTCTGCGCGACGGTGGCGGTCTCGCCCACCAGATTGCCAACCGGGTCACCAACGTAACTGAACAGCAGGAACGAGATGAATGACACACCCAGCATCACCAGCAGGCCGTTCCACAAGCGAGTCGACAAGAATCGAAGCATGGTGTCGTACGAATTGGGAGAAACGCGTGGCCGTCAGCGAATCAGGCCGACGCGTGTCCGTGTTGAAGAAGCCGGTTGCGCTGTACGCTCAGGGCATGGTCACCAGCCACAGGCGCAGTTGGTTGTCCGGGGCCTGCCGCAGTTCGATGCCTTTGCGTGCCGCCCAGGTGATGGGCTGCTGGTGCAGCGGGATATATGCGACGTCATTGCGGATGATGCTGACCGCTTCAGCCATCAATGCGTTGCGCTTGGTCGGATCGAGTTCGGTGGCGATCTTGGGCAGGACGGCGTCAAAGGCAGGATTGGAATAACGCCCGGCATTCAACCCGCCCTGGGTCGGGCCGCGCGTTCCGGCCACGTCGGCAATCAGAGCGAATGCGTCGCCCATCGGCAGGCCCGCGTGGCCGATCATGTACAAGCTGACGTCCTGGGTGTTGAGCCGAACGCTCCACTTGGCCACTGGCTCGATCTGCGGCGTGATCTTGACACCGACACGCCCGAGCATCGAGATGATTGCCAGGCAGATCTGTTCGTCATAGACGTAGCGGTTGTTCGGACATTGCATACCGACCGTGAAGCCGTTCGGATAACCGGCCTCGGCCAGCAGCTTCTTCGAGGCGTCCGGGTCATAGGGCAGCAGCCGGGTATTGAGATTCTTCGGAGCGCCGTTGAGCAGGGGCGAGACCACCATGCCCGCGGGCCAGGACACACCACGCATGACCGAACGCTTGATCGCCTCGATATCGATCGCCTGGTACAGCGCCTTGCGCACGCGGATGTCCTTGAACGGGTTCTTGCCCTTGACATCGGAATACAGCAACTCGTCGCGGAACTGGTCCATGCCCAGAAAGATGGTGCGCAATTCCGGCCCCTGCACCACGGTGAATGCACCCGAGCTGTTGACGCGCTGCACATCCTGCAGCGGCAACGTCACGGTCGCGTCCAGTGCGCCAGACAAAAGCGACGACGTACGGGTCGCGTCGGACTGAATTGGCATGAAGTCGACTTCGGTCAGGTTGTGCTTGGGCTTGTCCCACCAACTTGGGTTGACGACCAGCACTGATTTGACGTCGACATCGCGCGACTTGAGAATGAACGGCCCGGTGCCATTGGTATTGCGGTTGGCAAAGTTTTCCTTCTTCTGCTGCAGGTCGCTGGCATCCTTGGCGTTGTTGGCCTCGGCCCAGGACTTGTCCATGATCATGAAGCTCAACAGCTCGTTGGGCAACAGCGGGAATGGTTCCTTGGTCTCAATGTCGACCGTGAACGGGTCAACCTTGCGCACGTCCTTGACGTGGCCCATGTTGAGCCTGAGCAGCGCACCTGGCGTCTGCATGCGCTGCCAGCTGAACACGACATCGTCGGCGGTGAACGGATCGCCATTGTGGAACTTGACCTTCTGACGCAGCTTGAAGCGCCAGACCGTTGGGCTGGTGTTCTGCCAAGACTCGGCGAGAGCCGGTTCTAT
This sequence comes from Burkholderiaceae bacterium, assembly GCA_039934375.1. Lineage (GTDB taxonomy): Bacteria > Pseudomonadota > Gammaproteobacteria > Burkholderiales > Burkholderiaceae_C > CAISIP01. The sequence continues at coordinate 5,334 of JBDTMH010000274.1, forward strand.
TTCAACCTTCTCATTGAAACGCACCAATCCTTCGTAGATGTTGACCATGAACGCATTCGTGAACGTGTTGTTCGCTGAATACGGGTCCATCGAAAGGGCGTCGGCCGACGAGGTCCAGGTAAAAGTCTTTGCCTGTACCGCCACCGAACCCAGCGCCATGGACATTGCCATGCCCAGCGCCATTAAACGTTTCTTCATCGAACTGTCTCCTTTACCTTGATTACACAGGGGTTGAAAAAAAATGAAAACTAGCGCCGCATCGCCTTGACCGTGGTTTTGACCTTGGCCTTGGCCTTGGCCTTGCCTCTACCCTCTATCACGGGCTTGAGCGTCGCCACCTTTGGCGCGGCACGAAGGTCAGCGCCGGGGCCGGCAGCTGGCAACGCACGCAACGCCAACGCCAGGTCCACCGCCGGTGCCGGGTCACCGCCGAGCCGCAACTGGCGCTCGCAGCCCAAAAGATGCTCGTCCA
>JBDTMH010000275.1:0-5797 GCA_039934375.1 Burkholderiaceae bacterium
CTGGTGGGTTCCTCCAGGCCGGCAATCATGCGCATCGTGGTGGTCTTGCCGCAGCCGCTGGGGCCGAGCAAAACGAGGAACTCGCGGTCGTGAATGTCGAGCGACAGATTCTTGATCGCGAATGCGTTGTTCCAGCCCTTGCTGACGTTGTGGATCGAAATGGCGGACATAGGTTTTTCCGTTTGGAGGAGCCTCAGCGCACCGCGCCGCTGGTGCTCCCTTGAATGAAGTGTTTCTGGATCACGAAGCCCAGCACGAACATCGGCAACATGATCAGCAGGCCAGTGGCGGAAATCAATTGCCACAAGTCACCCTGTTCGGTATTGAACAGCGCCAGACCCACCGGCAGCGTGACAGCGTCCCGGCTGGTTACGATGAGCGCGAGCAGGAACTCGTTCCAGGACACGATGAAGCAGAAGATGCCGGAGGTGATGAGGCCGGGCGCGGCCATCGGGATGACCACGTTGCGTATCACCTGCAGCCGGGTTGAGCCGTCGACCAGCGCAGCTTCCTCGGTGTCCAGCGGAATCGCGTCGATGAAGCCCTTGATCATCCAAACCGCGTATGGGATGACGAACGACAGATTCACCAGGATCAGCGCTGTGCGGGTATCGAGCAGGTGCAGGTCGCGAAACAGGATGAAGAAGGGCAACAGGATGATGACCGACGGTATGAACTGCGTCGAGATGATCGCCATGAAGATGGTCTTTTCACCGCGGATGCGAAAACGCGAAAAGCTGTAGGCCGCCATCGTCGCCACCGGCACGGCGATGAACACCGTAATCAGCGCGACCACGGTCGAATTGAAGAATTTCTTGTGGATTTCGTAGGGCGGCTGCATGATGGCGCTGAAGTTTTTCAGCGTCGGCGTGAAGAACAGGCGCGGCTGGAAGACCTCGGAATAAGGCTTGAACGCAGCGGCGATCATCCAGTAGATTGGCGTCAGGATTGCCAGTGCGGTGACGAGGATCAGCAGACCCTGGACAACACGGGAAAAGCGGCTTTGGTGATGAACGGCCATGCTGAAACTCCTAGGCGCGTTTGAAAATGAGCCGGATGTAGATGAAGGCCAGCACCAGCATCGGAATGACGAGGAAGTACGAGACGGCTGCCGCATACGACATGTCGTGGTACTTGAAACCCTGCACATAGATGAAGTGGGCCAAGGTCTGCGTTGCCCGCCCAGGGCCGCCGTTGGTGATCATGAAGACCTGGTCGAACATTTTCAGCGAGAAGATCGCCTTCAGGATGGAGGCCACGACCAGCATCGGCATCAGCGCGGGCAAGGTGACATCACGAAACACCTGCCAGGAGGTCGCACCATCGATCTCGGCGGCCTCCTGCGTTTCCTTGGGCACCGACGCGAGGCCGCCGAGCAGCAGCATGGCCATGTAGGGCGTCCAATGCCACACGTCGCTGGCGATCAGCACGGCGAACGCCAGCACCGGGTCGGCCAGCCATTCGATGCGGGCCAATGCCGGCCAGGTGTCCTTGAAAACGGCCTGGAAGATGCCGAACTGCGCGCTGACCATGAAGCGCCATGAAATGCCGACCAGTGCGGGACTCATCGAAAACGGCAGTATCAAGAGGGTACGCACCAGGATGCGCGTGGGCGTGCCCCGGCCGAGCAACAGGGCAATGCCCAATGCCAGACCGATGGTGATCACTACCGACAATACCGTGAACACGACGGTGACCCAAAGGGCATTGTGCAGAGCGGAATCCGACAACGCGCGGGTGAAGTTGTCAAACAGATAACCGATGTTCGAAAACCCGTCGTCCGCCAGCGTCCACAAAGGTCTGGATTCCGCGGACTTGGCCAGATTCCAGTCGCGAAAGGCCAGGTAGAGCCCACTGAACAGTGGGCCGATCGACGTGGCGCCGACCAATACGATGGCGGGAAGGAGCAACAGGTACTTCAAGTGCTTGTCTTGCAGACCCTTGCTGCGGCGCCGCGGGATGGGCGACGCCGCGCCGGTTGCCAGCGCAGACGGACGATCGGCGTCGTTCATGGGCTAGCCTTTCAGCGCCGGGTGCGACGCAACACGCGGGTTGCATCCTTGGCAGCGTTCTTCATCAATTGCTCGACGTCTCCGTCGCCGGACGCCGCCTTGTTGATGGCGACAGACAACAGGTCACCGATTTCTGGCCATTCCACCACCATCGGCAACGGCGCTGCATTGGCCGCCAGTGCGATCCCCTCGGCTACCGGAACGCCGGCGTGGACCCCATTCAGATCGCCGTCCTTGAAGCTGGCTTTCAGGTTGAACACGGTGCTGGCAGTGTTCTTGCCATTGACCGACTTCTCCATTCCGTTTCTCTTTTCGAGTTCCGGATTCGACAGCCATTTCAGGAATTCCCATGAGGCTTCCTGGTTCTTCGAATACTTGGAAATCGAAAACGGCATCGAATTGGTCAGCGACACTGGCGGCGCGCCTTTGTACGACGGCATTCCAGTAAAAGCGACTTGTGCGGCAGTGAGCTTCGAGCTTTCAGGGCTGATCAACGGCGAATAGGCCCAGGACCAGATTGGCAACATGGCGACCTTGCCCTGCATGAAGACGATGCGCGCATCCTGCTCCAGCGCTGACACCGAACCGGGAGCGCAAATCTTGTCCACGGTATTGAGCGCGATGTAGTCCTTGGTGGCCTTGATGCCTGCCGGAGTGTCCCAGGCGGGGTTGCCTTTGGCGTCGAAGATGTCCGCGCCGGCGCCACGCAGGAAATCGAGCCAGAGATACAGGTTCTGGCGGTTGCCGTCGGCGCCGTAATAACACCCGAGCGCCCCCATCTCGGGCATGGCTTTCTTGATCGCCTGACCGACGGTGACAACGTCTTGCCAGGTCGTCGGCGCAGACAGTTTCAGTTTCTCGAAGATGTCCTTGCGGTAGTAGAAGATCTGTACGTGCGAGCGCAGTGGCAGGCCGATCGTTTTCCCGTCGAGCGTGACTGATTTGACGAACGCGGAAGGATAACGGTCCAAGCTGATGCCGTCGCGCTTGAGCAGTGGATCCAGCGGCACGAACCAGCGTGCGTTGGGCGGGCCCCAGGAGTCCAGGTAGTTGACCACGTCGTAGCCGCCGTCAGCGGCCACGCCGACACTCGCTACTTTTTCCTGCAGCGCGCCGAACGTCGTCTGATCCCACGTGACCTTGATGCCGGTCAGTTTGGTGAACTCGTCGGAGCGCTGTTCGAAGCCGATGAACTGCGGCGTTCCGACAAGGAGGACCCGGATATTGGTGCCGTCATAGGGCTTTCCAGGTTTCATGCCTTGGGGAAGCTTGTCCTGTGCCTGTGCGCCAATGGCGGCCAATATTGCGGCCGTAGCAAGGATGTGGGTTGCCGTGCGTCTTTGCATGATGGAAGGTCTCTCAGTTGGAGGTGATCACGCCGAATGCCGGATCGCGACGTGGGCGAGGATCTGTTTCCAGATCGACACCTCGTCGGTCACCAGGTACTCGGCAGTCACCTTGTTGCGGGTCAAGTTGAAGTGGCTCATCGCCATTACGTAGATCGGCGCACCGGTGGGCTCGCCGAAATGTCCATGGCCGCTGTGGCTGCCGGCCAGCGACCAGCGCACGGCGACGCGCACGGGTTGCTCGGGTTCTCGGTTGACGCGCGCGCTCTCTATCGTGAGCACCGCGTCTGGAAATGAAGCCAGGTATCCCAGCACAAACGTATCGATGTCGTGATGGCCGTACAACACTTCGCCACCGGGCGCGTATAAGGCTGCACCGTGGAAATACAGGTCGCGGATCGCTGCTGTTTCCTTGTCCTGCCACAAACGGTGCATGCCCTGGAGCACCATTTCCACGGCGGCGTCGTCTGGCATGACTTGGTTGAACTGGCTCGGCTGGTCGTGTGCCGGAACGAAAAACGAAACCGGCACACCATTGCGGATGTCACGATCGGTCATCTGCTGCGCCAGTGCGCGCGGTTCGATGCCCAGACAACGCGCAAACGCGGCCTGGTCACGCACCAACCATTCTTCCACCACCACCTGGTCACGGACCCAGCAGTCGGCAATGATCCGGCTGCGCACGACGCGTCCGGTTGCCTTGCCGAGAATTCCGTCGCCAGTGTGGCGCATCACCGACGTGAGCCGATGCGAGGATAGAAAGCTGCCGTCGGGGCAAGGAGTCCAGATCACGTCTTCGCCGATCAGCCTGCGGTCGGGGAACTGGTGCAGCGTCTGCAGCGTCTGTGCGGTCACGCCGTCGTTGCTGTCGGTAAAGCCGGTGGCTGCGCGCAGCAGGATGTCCTTGGCGTAGTACTTGTCGAGCTTGCCGCCGATTCCGCGGTCCTCCCAGATTTCCCGGGTGATGCCGTAGATGAATTCGGGAACGCTCGCGTAATTGCCCAGATTCAGTTGCATGTCGTGGTTTGATTGATCTCAACGAATGGGCAGATGGTATTGATCGACTCCGTGAGGGTCCAATACTTGTTTTGACCCGATCGATCCGGAAATTGTTATTGATCACCGCATTTAGGACAAAAGTAGCGGGTTAACCCTTATCGATACGGGGTCGATCGATGAGCGGCGATCCCGCTTCTGGAACTTTTGCGCGGCGGCTCGGCTGGATCAGGATGCGCTTGTTGCTACTTTTTGCCGAAATCCGGTTCTGCGTTTTCAACTGTGGTCTCAGCGGCTTGTACGAATGCCAGAAAGTGCTGCACAGTCGGATTTGCGTTCGCCTCCAAGGTAGCGATCAAGGTGTGGGCCCGGCGCGCATTGACGCCCGCGTCGGCATTCTTCAGCCGGCGAATGGCGATGCCATCCATGTGGATGAATCCTGCCGACGCCGGCAACAATGCAACTCCCATGCCTGTGCCAACCAGTGCGACGATGGCGTGGATGTGGCGCGTTTCCTGGCGCACCACCGGCGCGAACCCTGCGTCGGTGCACATCTCCATGGTGAGGTTGTGCAGGTAGGAGGACTCGCCACGCGAGAACATCAACATGGGCTCGCCTGCCAACGACGCCAGGGAGACGACTTCCTGTTTCGCCAGCGGGTGCTTGGCGGGCAGAAATAGCACCATTTCTTCACTGCCCAGTGACAATGACCGAAACCCCGGTGGCAACGGCGGGCGCAGCAGGCCAACGTCGATCTGGTGCTCCAACAGCGCGACGACCTGTTCGGAGCTCACCATTTCGTGCAGCGTGACCTTGACTTTGGGATAGCGTTCGGCAAAGGCCGACACCAGTTGCGGCATCAGCCGGTACGCCAGCAACGCGTTGAATCCGATCGCCAGTGTGCCGGCCTCGCCAAGCTCGAGAGATACGGCCAGTTTGACCAGCTGTTCGGCATCCATCAACACACGCTTGGCTTCGCGCAGCAGGATCTGGCCAGAATGTGTGAGTTCGACACGACGCGACGTCCGCTGGAACAGCTGCAGACCGAGTTCGGCCTCTAGAGTCCGAATCTTCAAGGACAGCGGCGGTTGCGAGATGTGCAGCCTGTCGGCGGCGCGGCCGAAGTGCAGTTCTTCGGCCAGCACGACAAAGCACTTCAACGACTTCAGGTCCAGCATGTCGCAGCAAATCTCCGGGAAAACCTGCGCCGCATCGGTACTCGCGCGGCTGCGTTCAGGTCCTGGTCAGACCGACGTCATTCCACTTCCGCGACCATTTCGATCTCGACGCAGGCGCCCAGCGGAATCTGGGCCACGCCGAAGGCACTGCGGGCATGCGTGCCCTTGTCGCCGAACACCTGGCCAATCAGCTCGCTGGCACCGTTGGTGACCAGGTGCTGCTCGGTGAAGTCGCCGGTGGAGTTGACCAGCGACATCAGCTTGA
>JBDTMH010000276.1:0-5781 GCA_039934375.1 Burkholderiaceae bacterium
TGGTGCACCTGGGCGTCGTGCTGGCGGTGAACATGATGATCGGCCTGATCACGCCCCCCTTCGGCATGCTGCTGTTCGTGATCAATGCGTTGGCCGGCGTACCACTCAAAGGCATGATCCGCGAAGGCTGGCTGTTCATCGCTGTTCTGCTGGTGGCACTGCTGGTGATGACCCTGGTGCCGCAAACCGTGTTGTGGTTGCCCCAGGCCTTGGGCTACGGCATCGCCAAATAGTCAGCTTCGACACTGAGGCAACGAAGAGCGGCCGTTCGCTTGGGCACTGGTCGAGGTCAAGGTCTGGCTGACCCGCTGCGAACGCTGTTGACGACTTCCTCGCCGATCGGTGACACTTCGTTTGGCAGGCGCGATTCGACGTGCGAGTCCGACGCAGCTGCCGCATTCAACGAGAAGGAATCGGCATGTCACAACGCATCGATTACAAGATGGCCTCACCCGGTGCATTTCAGGCGATGTTGGGGCTCGAGGGCCATGTCCGCCAGTGCCGGCTGGAACACACGTTGCTCGAACTTGTAAAGACACGGGTCTCGCAGATCAACGGCTGCGCGCACTGCCTGGACATGCATACCAAGGATGCGCGCGCCGCGGGAGAGACCGAACAGCGCCTATATTTGCTGTCCGCGTGGCGTGAAACGACTGCCTACACGCCACGCGAACGGGCCGCGCTGGCCTGGGCCGAGGCGGTCACGCTGCTCGCCGGTAAGGGTGTTCCGGACGACGCATACGAGCAGGCTCAATTGCAGTTCGATGCCAAGGAACTGGTCGACTTGACACTGGCGATCGTCGCGATCAACGGCTGGAATCGCCTGGCCGTCGCCTTCCAGGCTGACGTGGGCAACTATCAGCCGCAGCGCGCGCTCACCGGCTGAGCTTGCAACGCTTGCGCGAACACTGCGTCGTCGCGTGCCTGCCGCGTGCCGTCAAAGGCCAAGCGCGAGTTGCGCCGCCTCGGACATGCAGGATCGATCCCAGGGTGGGTCGAAGACCATGTCCACATCGACATCCGCCACATGCGGCAGCGCCAGGACCTTGTCGGCCACCTCGTTGGCCAGTATCTCGCCCATGCCGCAGCCCGGTGCGGTCAAGGTCATCTTGATCGACACGCGAAAGCGCCCGTCCTCCTCTGGCAGCACGTCGCAGACATAGACCAGCCCCAGTTCGACGATGTCCACCGGAATCTCCGGGTCGTAGCAGGTCTTCAAGGTCTGCCACACAAGGCCGCGCAGTTCTTCGGGCTTCACATCGTCCGGCACCTGCGGGGCGATGGGCACCTCACGGTCGATGGCATCGGCATCGATACCCTTGAGCCGCACCAGCTGCCCGCCGACCACCAGGGTAAAGCTCGATCCCAGTGCCTGGGTCAGCTGTGCGGCGGTGCCCGCCGGAAGTTCCAGTGCCGTTCCGTCCGGGATGCGCTCGACGCGCACCGCACGGCGGGTGACCACTGACTCGCGTCGTTGCTTCATGGCGTGGGTCCCGCTACAGGGGCATCCGTCAACGCATGCATCAGCGCATGCCAGCCCAGCAACGCGCACTTGATGCGGCTGGGATAGCGGCTTACGCCAGCCAGGCTGATCAGCTTGCCCAGGTGCGCGTCTTCGGCTTCGGCCTCACCGGTGAGTACCGCGCGAAAGCGCTGCTGCAGTGCTACGGCGACGGCCACTTCGCGACCGATTACCGCCTCGCTCATCATCGAGGCCGACGCAACGCAGATGGCGCAACCCTGTCCGCTGAAGGCGATGTCGCGCAATTGGCCGTCTTCGACGCGCAGTTCGACCTGCAGGTCATCGCCGCATTGTGGATTGGTGCCGCGCGCGCGATGTGTCGGCGCCTGCAGATGGCCGAAGTGACGCGGCGCACGCTTGTGCTCGAGCACCAATTCCTGGTACAGGCCTGCTTCGGGAGTGCCCGCGTTCATCGCAGCAACTCCAGCGCACTGGCCACGCCGGCAATCAGCCGTTCGACTTCGTCGTGGTTGTTGTACAGCGCGAACGACGCGCGTGTGGTCGGACCCAGGCCCAGGTGCTTGATCAGCGGCATCGCACAGTGGTGGCCTGTGCGCACCGCGATGCCCTTTTCGTCGAGCACGGTGCCGATGTCGTGCGGGTGCACGTCGTCAGCGACAAAAGACACGATGGCGGTATGCGTGTTGCACGGCGACAGCACAGAGACACCCGGCAAGGCGCTCAGGCCCGCTACCGCGTGTGCACGCAGGGCCTGCACATGCGCGTCGATGGCGGCGCGCCCGGTCTGGTCGATGAATGTCGCAGCCGCCGCCATGCCCACCGCGCCTGCGACATTGGGCGTGCCGCCTTCGAGCCGCGCCGGCAGCTCGGCGAACGATGCCTGCGCGTAGTCCACCCACTGGACCATGTCGCCCCCGTAGCGCAGCGGGAGCAGATTCTCGAGTGCGGCGCGCCGCCCGGCCAGTGCCCCGACGCCCATCGGGCCGAACATCTTGTGCCCGGAGAATGCCATGAAATCGCAGTCCAGGGTCGACAGATCGGGCACCGCATGGGCCACAGCCTGTGCGGCGTCCAGCACCGTCAGCGCGCCGGCCGCGCTGGCCAGTGACAGCATTGCTTCGTACGGCGGGCGTTCGCCGGTGGCGTTCGCGCATGCGGTGAGCGCGAAGATGCGCGTGCGGTCGCCCAGCAGCGGCACCAGGTCGTCGATGTGCAGACGGCCCTGGGCGTCCGGACGCAGGATCAGCAGCGTCGCGCCGCTGCGTCGCGCTGCAATTTGCCACGGCACCAGATTGGCGTGGTGTTCCAGGCCGCTGACGATGATCTGATCGCCGCTTTGCAACGCCAGGCCGTTGGCCAGCAGATTCAACGCTTCGGTCGTGCCGGAGGTGAACACCAGTTCATGCTCGGCACCGGCGCCGATGAATTGCTTCAAGGTAGCGCGCGCCGTGTCGAAGGCCTCGGTGGCGCGTTGGCTCAGCGTGTGCACGCCGCGGTGGATGTTGGCGCGATCGTGCGAATCGAAACGGCGCATCGCCTCAAACACCGAGTGCGGCATCTGTGTGGTTGCGGCGTTGTCCAGGTACGCCAGTGGTTGACCAAACACGCGCTGTGCCAGCACCGGGAACTCGGCGGCGTGGCCTTCGATGAGCATGGCATTACCCATGGCTGGCCTCCACCGCGCTGCCCAGATGGCGCTGCACCTGGCGCGCCAGCAGTGGGTCGATGTCCAGATGATTCATCCACTCGCCAGCTTCGAGGCCGCGCGACAAGACTGCGTGCGCCATGCCCTGGACCATCAAACTGCGGGCCAGCGGCGCTGACAGACCGCGCTGACCAGCATAGAAAAGCGCCTCTTCGTCCAACGCGCCGCAGGTGGCGCCGTGCGCCGCCTGTACTTGGTCGTGGTGGATTTCCAGATGTGGCCGCAGCACGATCTTCGGTTGGCCGCCGGTCGCAATGCCGCTCAAACGCTGGCGTACGTCGGCATCGTCGGCGCCTGGCGCGATGTGGGTATATGCATTCACCACCACTTGGGCATTGCCCTCGGCCAGCGCCAAGACATCGATGCTGCTTTGCGTTTGTGCGGCCTTGTGGTGGGTGCGTACCTGCTGCTCCAGCGTGGTGTTGCCGGCCGCCAGCATTACCGTGGCGGCCTGCGCTGCGGCGCGCGTGCCTTGCAGTTCGAAGACGTTGCGCTGCAGGTGATAGCTGCTTCCCGATGCCAGCAGGGCCTGGTGGTAATGCGCATCGCCGTCGATGCGCACGTGCACATGATGGGCCAGCCGATCGTCGGCTCCTGGCGTGACAATGCGCAGGTGCTGCATGGTGGAGCCGTGCGCCAGTCGCAGATGCACCTGCAGGTTCTGGACCAGTGCACAGTGGCAGCTGCTCGACTCGCGTTCATGGATCTCGACCAGCACGCAGCGAACGCCCGGCAACACGTCGACGACCAGCATCGGCGCATCGACGACGTCGCGCGCGGCGTGCCGCAACTGCAGCCACACGGTCGGTGTGGCGCCATCGCCAGCCTCCAGGCGCAAGCGCAATCCGCGCCGGCACAACGACCGGTGCGCCCAGGAAAATGGCGCGGCCTCGTCACCGTCAGGTAACGCGAGCCCGGCGAACAGTTCGGCGCGTTGCGACGGGTCGGCTGCGTCGAGCCAGCGCGCATCGACGCGGCCCTGCGGCAGTGCGCCGATCGGCTGCAAGTTCCAGCCGGCGCCCTCCAGCGGCGTGGCGTCGCAATCCGCTACGTGGGCCGACGCGTCACCCAACCACACTGCAGCCGACGGCGGCGGCAGATGGCGGAACGATTCGGCATTGCGGGCGATCCAGCCGAACTCGTCCAACTGGCGCTGGGCCCACAGCGCGTCGGCGCGGGCGGCGTTCACGCTGGCACCGCCTGTGGCGCAACCGGGTCCGCGCGTGTGAAGCCGGTGCGCGCGATCTCGCGTGCCAATGACAGACCACCGGTTTCGGCGATGCAACCCTGGTCCAGGCGCAGCACCGCGTCGGGCACCAGCGATTCGATCAATTGCAGGTAGTGCGAGACCACGATGAAGGCGGTGCCCTGCGCGCGCAAATCCTGTACCAGTTCGACCACCGCGCGCACGCCGTCGATGTCCATGCCCGAATCGATCTCGTCGAGCAGTGCCAGCCGCGGCTTCAGAAGTGCCAGCTGCAGCAGTTCGTTGCGTTTGCGTTCGCCGCCTGAAAAGCCGTCGTTCACCGGGCGACTGAGCATCGCGTCGGGCAAGCCCAGCCGACTCGCCGCCGCGCGTGCGTCGCCCAGGAAGTCGAACGCGTCCAGCGGCGTTTCACCGCGCGCCTCGCGCATCGAATTGAGTGCGGTGCGAATGAACAGGTTGTTCTTCACACCGGGAATATCCGGCGGCGACTGAAACGACAGGAACAAGCCGGCGCGGGCGCGCTGCTGCACATCCATCGCCAGCAGATCCTGGCCCGCGAAGCGCGCCTGACCGCCAACCACGTGATAACGCGGATGCCCCGCCAGCGCAAGGCCCAGCGTGCTCTTGCCACTGCCGTTGGCGCCCATCAGCACCAGCAGTTCGCCGGCTCGCACCTGCAACGATACCGATCTCAGTACATGGTGATCGGCCACATCGACCCTCAGTTCATGCAGCTCCAGCAAGCTTTCCTTGGTGTTCATGTTTTGTCCCTCATCATTTTCAACCGACGGCGCCTTCCAGCGACACCGCCAGCAAGGCTTTGGCTTCAAGTGCGAATTCCATCGGCAGCTCTTCGAGCACCTCCTGGCAGAAACCACCGACGATGAGCGCCGTGGCTTCTTCGGGGTCGATGCCGCGCGCGCGGCAATAGAACAGCCGCTCTTCGGAGATGCGCGTGGTGGTGGCTTCGTGTTCGAGCACGGCGTCGGCGCGCTGGGCCTGCAGGTACGGGAAAGTGTGGGCGCCGCAGTGCGGACCGATCAACAGCGAATCGCACTGCGTGTGGTTGCGCGCACCGATGGCGGTGGGGGCCACGCGCACCAGGCCGCGGTAACTGTTTTGTGCCCGGCCGGCGCTGATGCCCTTGGAGACAATGCGGCTGCGGGTGTTGCGCCCCAGATGGATCATCTTGGTGCCGGTGTCTGCCTGCTGATAGTGGTTGGCAACCGCGATCGAATGGAACTCGCCGCTCGAGTCGTCGCCGCGCAACACCACGCTGGGGTACTTCCAGGTGATGGCGCTGCCGGTCTCGATCTGGGTCCAGGCGATGCGCGAGCGCTTGCCCGCGCACAGGCCGCGCTTGGTGACGAAGTTGTAGATGCCGCC
>JBDTMH010000277.1:0-5692 GCA_039934375.1 Burkholderiaceae bacterium
GAGGCCCAGCACGTTGACTTTGGCGCCCTTGATGTAGCTGCCACCGGCAATCATGCGTTTGATGGTCTGCTCGGCGATGAACTTGCCCATGCCGTCGTTGATGCGCCGTCCTGCCAGGATCACCTGCGGGGTGTAGCCCAGCATCTCGGCCTTGTGCGTCAGGTAATACGGGTCGACACCAATGCAATGGCCTCCGACGAGTCCCGGCTTGAACTTCAGGAAGTTCCACTTGGTTCCTGCGGCCTCAAGCACCTCGGTCGTGTCGATGCCTAGTTTGTCGAAGATGATGGACAGCTCGTTCATCAAAGCGATGTTCAGGTCGCGCTGCGTGTTCTCGATCACCTTGGCAGCCTCGGCAGCCTTGATGCTGGACGCTCGGTGCACTCCAGGAACGATGATGCGTTCGTACAATTGCGCCACCTTCTCCAACGTCTCGGGCGAATCGCCAGAGACGATCTTGAGAATCTTGGTGAGTGTGTGCTCCTTGTCCCCCGGGTTGATGCGTTCGGGCGAGTAGCCGATGAAGAAGTCCTTCTTCCACAACATGCCGGATTCTCTTTCCAGTACCGGGATGCAGACCTCCTCGGTCGCGCCAGGATAGACCGTGGATTCGTAAACGACGGTGACGCCTTTCTTCATGTGCCGACCGACACTGGTACTGGCGCCAATGAGTGGGCGAAAATCGGGGATGCGCGCTTCATCGACTGGCGTTGGCACCGCCACGATGATCATGTCGGCTTCAGCCAACATGGCCGGATCGTCCGTGTAAACCGCGTGTGTGCCCAGTCGCATGTCGTCGTCTGACAGCTCGCGCGACGGATCAACCCCGCGCAGACAGGACTGCACCTTCGATTGAGCAATGTCGAACCCGATCGTACGCACATGCTTGCCGAACTCCACAACCAGCGGAAGTCCGACGTAACCCAACCCGATCACTGCTACCACTTGCATCTTCTACTCTCCTGAAATTCAACGATTGCTGGCGATTCGCCCGCGCTACCGACTCGCCGCGGCTGCGCGCAAAGTCGCGTCGATAGACTCTTGATTGGCCCCGAGAAACGACTCGAATGCGCGGTCTGCACTTTCGGTCCGGTCCAGCGGCGCGTAAATGACCAAAGCGGCCGAGTCGTCACCTCTCCCCAGCAACTGGTAAACGGCACTATAAGCTTTGGCCAGGTAGTCGTTGCTGGTCCATTTGCCATTGATCCAATAGATCTGCCAGACCCTCAGTCGATCAGGAGCACCCGCAACAGCACCTGACAAGCGGCGCAGGTCGATGCGTCGGAAGCCGACCGCAGACCCACCCAGTACGGCGCTACCTGAACCCTGCTGGACCTTGTTCCACTGTGGATCTCTCGATATCACCAGTTCATTGCTGGAACTGACAAGTTTGCGGGTGTAATCCTGATCGCGGTAATAAGCCAGATACATTCCGACGCGGACGTCTCCGCGGACATAGGCTCGGTTGAGCTCTGCGGATGGCAACTCATAATGCGGCGCATACCCGATGGACGCCACATCAGCGTCTTGCCACGTCGGCGAAAGTGGCTCCCGCACCGTCAGTTTCGGCACGGCCGACACAACGTTTTGCTCCAACGCAAGTTTGACGCCGATGGGCCAGCCGACCATCAATGCCAGCCCCAGAACGGTTACCCATTGCGGTACCGACACTTTAGGCAGTGGCGTCACCGGTAAGCTGCCCCGCGATGGCGCCACCGCCATGTGTTCAGGCTCAGCCCAACGTGCGCCAATGAAAAACATCAGCAATATCACGATACCGAAAAATATCCAGCCATAGATCAGATGATCCACACCGACGGCAATCGTGTTTCCCGAAAGATGGCCCAGCATTACGATCATGTAAGCGCGTAACCAATTGGCAACCACCGGCACGAGAATCGCCACCAGCATGAAAGACACTCGACGCCAGGTCGATTGATAGGTCAGGTACGCGAAAAGCGTACCCACCGTCAGCGACGCGATCAAGTAGCGCACCCCGCTGCAAGCTTCAACGACCGACCAGCTACCTGACGGAATGACGAAATTGTTGCCTTCACGGAAGACCGGAATCCCGGAGGCACGCAAAGCGAGAATCGTGAAGTCTGCGGTCCAGTCCATCAACTGAGGCATGACAAACTCGCCAATAGGCACCGCAAAAAATGCGAACGCGAGCGGAAATGCGATGGTTCTTGCAACGGGGATGCCGAGTACGGTCGGAACAGCAACGACCAGCATCGCGACCAGTGCCAATTGCGTGACCGAGTTGACCGCGACCAAATCGCCGAGCAACCACATCAGTCCCAGGCTGGCCAAAATTACCAGCAACCAGGGACTGGGTCGCGGCGCAAGGCCTGCCAGTTCTTCCCGTTTTCGCCAAACCAGCCACAACACGATCGGGAGAACGACAAACCCGTGTGCAAAGGTTTCAGACTTGTACCAGATCGTCACCATGCCGATCGCCGTTTGACGGTAGAGCAGCAAAATGCCTGCCAACACTACGGCCAACGCAACCAATGGCACACGCCAGGCGGGGGGTATTGGCGATGACCTGGAATTGCGATTCATGGATGCTCGGTCGGTTGACCGCCGACAGGTAACGAGACCGCCGTACGGCTTGCTGGAGTCAATTGCCTCACCGTCATACTTCAGCCCAGATTCCGCACAATGAACGGTCCCAGCCAGTTCGCCAGCCCGATCGGCATCCGTCGCCAGGTCGCGATCAGCAGCTTGTACTTGGCGTTGGACGGATTGTTCTGGGGAATCGAGTCGCGTTGATACAGGCAATACTGGTAGTGCAAGGGCTTGGGCTCGAAGCCCCAGTTCTTCTTGAACGCAAACGAACCGGTGCCTTGCTTGCTGCGGCCGTAATCGAATACCTTCAAGCCCTTGGCACAAGAGCGCCGCATCAGTTCCCAATACTTGAAGTCGTTGGCGGCCAGATCACGCGCCGACTCGTCGTCGCCCGCATAGTAGGGCAACACCTCGTCACGGAAATAGAAACTCAGCACGCTGCTCAGGGCCCGGCCGTCTGGAGCACGAACTGTCAAGACATCGCAATCGGCTCCAAACGCCGTGCGCAAAGCCTGAAAATAGCGCTTGGGCATGGCTGGCGTGCCGTGCCGATGCACATTGTCGGCGTAAAGCGTGAAGAATGCATCGACGTCGTCGTCGACGGTACTGAGCAAACCGTTCTTGATCCCCTTGCGCACCATCGCACGCTGCTTGCGCGGAATCGCCAGCATATTGGCCTCTTCCTGCCCAAGGATCTCCTTGCGAAACGTGACGTACAGGTCCTGCGTGGGCCAATCGTCATGGCGCAGATCGACGTTGCGCAGTTCCAGATGGTCCACTTTCAGGCGCCTCGCAATGGCCTGGGCCTCTTGTTCCAATGCCGCAGCAGCCTCGGGGGAACTGGCTGCCACGCCACCGTAAACGGCGAACGGCAACCCCACGAGGGCATTGCCAAACAGGCGGCTGTTGACATGCGCCAGCGGCAATACGCCCTGTATTGTTCCCGCGTCCTGCGCAAACAGAAAGTAGGTGTCGTGGCGAAAGACGTCCCAAATGACAGACTGCCACGCTGACCGATGAAAGAAGCTGGCTTGCGGGCAAGCCATGACAAAAGCATCCCAACGCTTTGCGTTGGAAACATCGGACGACAACAGGCGCTCGACGGTCAGCACGTGACACTCATGCCAGTGCCACCGACGCGACGCGCATCTCGGCAGAACTCGGGGACGGAAGGAATATGCGATCCATACGGTCCCATTCAAAGTCCTGCAGCAGCTGCGCCAGGCGCCGCTCCATCCTGCCAATATTCACGTAATGCCGGAAACGCGTCTTGCGGCTGATTCCGGCAACACGGGGCTGGTCGGCATCGATCTCCCACGGGTGAAAATAGAAGATGCCGGATTGACGATCCGCTTCATTCACATGACCCAACATCCAGCGCGACAAGGCATAGGGAAACAGGCGGAAATACCCACCGCCGCTGGACGGCAGATTCCGATTGAACAGGCGGATGGTCGTGATGGGGATCTCGAGCAGACCGGGCCGCACCTCATGGGCATGCCGCGGCGCATCCGGCATGCCATAGTGGTCATGACGAATAGGATAGATGCTGGAGCTATATCGGTAACCGGCTTTCAAGAGGCAGTCGAACGCCCAGAGGTTAGCCTGGCCAATGGAGAAACTTGGCGCCCGGTAACCGCGCACTGGCACACCACCCAAGTCTTCCAATATCGCCTTCGATCGGGTGATGTCATCAAGGAATGCGGCTTCGGACAGGTCACTCGCACGCTCATGTCCGTAGCCATGACTGGCCAGTTCATGGCCATCTTTGACGATGCGGCGCACCACTTGCGGGTAACGCTCGGCAATCCATCCCAATGTGAAAAAGGTGGCCTTTGTGCCTTGGGCCGCCAGCATGTCCAGAATGCGTGCCATGTTGCGCTCCACCCGGCACTCGCGCGCATCCCAGCTGGACCGCGCGATATGGGGCGCAAACGCCGACACCTGGAAGTAGTCCTCGACATCGATCGTCAAGGCATTGACCATGGGCTTGCGCATTGCCTCGACCCGTTACTTGCGTACCGCTGAAACAAGCTTCTGCAGCATCGACAGGATCTCGAGGTTAACCCGCTCCAGGCGCAGCATGCTGCGCTCCAGTCGCTGCAGCCGGTCACCATACTGCTCAGCACCCAGGCTGGCCAATTGCTGAGAGAAGCCTTCGCTGTACGGCGCGATTCCCTGTAGCTTGGCCAGGTCAATATCCACGATGGGGTCTGGCGCGCCAAACTGCGACGAAGCCTCGAGCGGCGCTCGCGCCGATGAATGCCGAGTTGCAGAACTTCCACCTTCCTCGTGCAATTCGCTGACGACCTCCTGCACATCTTCCAGGGTCAGCGACTCCTTGTCGCCCAGAAACCCCAGCAACAGGAGCCGGTCGCACACCGAGTTGATTCGACGCGGGATACCACCCGTGGCCTTGTATATGGCCTCGAAAGTTCCCGGACCAAACTCCGGCTTGCCGGTACTTCCAGCGCACTTGAGCCGATGTTCGATGTAGCCTTGCGTCTCCTCCACATCCAGAGGACCGATGTGGCATGTCGCAGTCACCCGCTGCCGCAATTGCTGCATGTTGGGATGCTGCAGGATGTCCCGGAACTCAGGTTGACCGACAAGAAATGTCTGCAGCAATGCCTGCTTGCCGAACTGGAAGTTCGACAACATGCGCAGTTCCTCGACCGCCCGCGGGGTGAGGTTCTGTGCCTCGTCGACAATCAGCAGGCTGCGCTTGCCTTCACTGATCTGGGTCACCAGAAAGGCCTCGATCGCCATCAGCAAATCGGCCTTGGAGACGTCTTTGACCCGCACACCGAACGCGGCGCCGACCATCCGCAAGGTGTCTTCCGCGTCCAGTTGGGTGCTGACCAGATTGGCCGCCGTCACCGTGTCGGAGTCCATGCTGTCGAGCAGACCCCGGACGATGGTGGTCTTGCCCGCACCTATTTCCCCGGTGATGACGATGAATCCCTCATTGCGCAACAGCCCATACTCGAGATAGGCCTTGGCACGCCGGTGTTGCTTGCTTCCAAAATAGAAGCTGGGATCCGGATTGAGTTGGAAAGGCTTGCTATTCAGCCCATAGAAAGCTTCGTACATGAATCAGAACTGCACATTCAGGTTGCCG
>JBDTMH010000278.1:0-5661 GCA_039934375.1 Burkholderiaceae bacterium
CACCAGCGGCCAGTTGTCGGAGAAACGTTCGCCGCCGTTGTCGCTGGTGAACACGATCAGCGTGTTCTCAAACAGGCCGTTCCGGCGCAGCGTTGCGACCAACTGCCCAATGCCTTCGTCCATGTGGTGGATCATGCGCCGGTAGCTGTCGATATTGCCGCCGTCCAGGTGGAACAGGTTGTTGCTGATCTGTGCCGGCACGCCGGCGTCGTCGCGCGTCTCCCAAGGCCAGTGCGGTGCTGTGTGGTGCAGGCTCAGGAAAAACGGAGTACCGCCTTGCGCACCCGCCGCCATGCGCTCTACGAAATCGACGGCGCGCCGGCTGATCAGGTCGGTCATGTAGCCGGCTTCTTCGTGCTCCTGATCGCCGAGATACAGGTCGTGCTTGCCGGTCGAATTGCAATGTGTGAAGTAGTCGGCGCCGCCGGCCAGCAGGCCGAAGAATTCGTCATATCCCGAACGCAAGGGTCCGAAATGCGGCGGAAAACCCAGATGCCACTTGCCGACGAGTGCTGTTCGGTAACCGCTGTCGCGCAGCAGCGAAGGCAGGGTCGGATGTGGTGGAGGCAGGCCCAGCGAGTCGCTGCCGGCATTGCGGCTGCTGATCGGCTCCTCGGCTGCGCCACGCAGGCGGTACTGGTAACGCGCGGTCATCAATGCAAAACGGGTCGGCGAGCAGACCGGCGAGTTGGCGTAGCCGTCGGTGAAACGCAGCCCAGCAGCAGCGAGCTTGTCGAGCTCGGGCGACACCGCGCCGAAAGATGCATCGCGGCCGCCGTAACAACCCAGGTCGGCGTAACCGAGATCGTCGGCGACGATAAAGATGATGTTGGGGCGGTTGGACCTGGGCGTGTTCATGGCGGCATGCAGAGTGATGTTGACGACGACCGGCCTGCGTGGCCATCAACCGCGCTGCGTCGTCCATAACGCGACACTGCCGATGCCAGCCGCGGTCAGCAGCAGCGAGCCGAACAGGTGTAACGCCGCAGTACCCAGGGCGGTCAGGTAGCGCTGCTGCATCAGCATGCCGACCACCTCGGCCGAGAAGGTCGAGAACGTGGTCAGTGCGCCCAGGAAGCCGGTCACCAGGGCCAGCCGCCAGACCGGATCGAGCTGCGGTAGTGCGACGGCGATGCCGATCAGGTAACCGCCAGACAGATTGACGGCCAGCGTTCCCCAGGGGATCAGCCCGCCCGGGCTGAGCCAAACGCCGACGCGCCAGCGCACCAGCGCACCCAGGCTGGCTCCAATACAGATGGCAACGGCCGACCACATGGGCAGATCTTACTTACTGACCCATCTGTTGTGGCAGCCACGACACGATGCCCGGGAAGACGTAGATCAGCGCCACGGCAACGCACATCAGCAGGAACATCGGCATGGTGACCTTGGCAATCCACGGCAGTTGCTTGCCGGTCATGCCCTGCAACACGAACAGGTTGAACCCGACCGGCGGCGTGATCTGAGCCATCTCGACCACCAGCACCACGAAGATGCCGAACCAGATAGGGTCGATGCCGGCGGCATTGACGGTCGGCATCAGCACGCCCATGGTCAGCACCACCATCGAGATGCCGTCCAGGAAACAACCCAGCAGGATGAAGAACAAGGCCAGGGCCACGATCAGTTGCGCCTGGCTCAGACCGAGCGAGATGATCCACTGGGCAAGGTGCCGGGGCAGGCCGACATAACCCATGGCCAGCGTCAGGAAGGCCGCGCCGGCGAGGATCAGCGCAATCATGCAATACAGTCGCGTGGCCCCCATCAGTGAATCGCGGAACGTAGCCCAGTTCAACGAGCCTTGCAGTCCCGAGATCAGCAGTGCGCCGACCACACCCACGGCAGCGGCTTCGGTGGCGGTGGCGACGCCGGCGTAGATTGAGCCAAGCACCGACAGGATCAGGATCACCACTGGAATCAGGCTGCGCGAAGCCGCAAACTTCTCGCGCAAGGTGTAGCTGCGGTCGGATGCGGGCACCTGCTCCGGGTGTCGCAGTGCCCAGAACATGATGTAACCCGAGAACAGCAGCGCCAACAAGATGCCCGGGAACACACCGGCGATGAACAGCTTGGAGATCGACACGTCGGCCGCGACGCCATAGACGATCATGATGATCGACGGCGGTATCAGCAGGCCCAGCGTGGCCGAGCCGGCCAAGGTGCCGATGACCATATGTTCCGGGTAGCCGCGCCGGCCCAGTTCGGGCAAGGTCATCTTGCCGATGGTTGCGCAGGTCGCGGCGCTCGAACCCGATACCGCGGCAAAAATGGTGCAGCCGATCACATTGGTATGCAGCAGCCGTCCGGGCAAGGCCTGAACCCAGGGCGACAATCCCTTGAACATGTCCTCACTGAGTCGGGTCCGGAACAGAATCTCGCCCATCCACACAAACAAGGGCAGTGCCGTCAAGGTCCAACTCGATGAAGAGCCCCAGACCGTCACCGCCATGGCGTCACCCGCAGGCCGGCTGGAAAAAAGCGTCACGGCCAGCCAGGCCACACCGGTCAACGTCAATCCGACCCAGACGCCACTGCCCAGAATCAGCAGCAAAGCCACCAGCAGCAAGGCGGTTACGGCGAGGTCGTTCATGGATTTCAGCTCGCGGTTTATTCGTTGCGCAACGCTTCGTCGCTGGCCGGACTGACACGTTTGCCCATCAGCTCCAACACCAGTTCATCGATGAAGGCAATGGCCAGAATCACGGTCCCCAGCGCCATGGCAATCTGCGGAATCCACAGCGGGGTAGCGTCGCTGGCGGTCGAGATGTCGTTGAACACGTGCGACTGCCATGCCAGCTTGCAACTGCGAAATGCATACAGCAGCGACAAGGCGCTGGCAAACACCAGTGACCAGAGCTCGAAGCCCTTCTTCCAGCGGCCGCGCAGCGCACCCAGCAATAACGTGACACGAATGTGCTCGCCGCGCTTGAGCGTATGCGCCAGCGCCAGAAAGCCGCTGCCAGCCATCAGGTAACCGGCGTAGGCGTCGGTGCCCGGCACATAGATGTGCAGTTGCCGTCCGACGACGGACAACAGCACCATGATCAATACGCCCACCAAAAAAAGCGCCGCCAGGGCGGCGGCGCTGTCGTAGATAGCGTCAAGCAGTTTGCGCATCTAGACGGCTATCGGCGAAGGCTGTTCGCCCGCTCAGGGCTTCCTGAAGGCGTCGACCAGGGTCTTGCCTTCGTCGCCGGCCTTGACCAGCCATTCGGCCAGCATCGTGTCGCCGACCTTCTTCATGTCCGCCTTGAGTTGTGCCGAGGGCTGCATGATCTGCATGCCGCCAGCCTTGAGTTTTTCCAGCGATTCGGTGTTGGTCTTCTTGCTGGCCGCCCAGCCGCGTACTTCGGCGTCGGCGGCGGCCTTGAGCAGCGCGTCCTGCGTCGCCTTGTCGAGCGCATCGAACGCCTTCTTGTTGACGATGACCGCATCCTTGGGCAACCAGGCCTGCGTGTCGTACCAATACTTCACATGTTCGTACAGCTTGCTGTCAGCACCGGTCGAGCCCGAACTCATCATGCTTTCTGCGACACCCGTGGCAAAGGCCTGGCTCACCTCGGCCGCCTGCACTGTGACAGGCTGCGCGCCCACCAGTTCGGCAATACGTGCGGTGGCTGGGCTATAGGCGCGCCACTTGATGCCCTTGAGGTCGGCGGCGGAGTTGATCGGCTTCTTGGAGTAGATGCCCTGCGGTGGCCAAGCCACGGCGTACAGCAGCATCATGCCGTCCGAGGCCAGCTTCTTCTCGAGCAGCGGCTTTTGCGCCTTGTACAGCTTCATCGCCTCGTCGTAACTGTCGGCCAGAAACGGCATGCCGTCGGCCGCGTAGATCGGCCATTCGTTGGAGAAATTCACCAGCAGTATCTCGCCGATCTGTGCCTGGCCGCCTTGCACCGCGCGTTTGATCTCCGGCGCCTTGAACAGCGAGGCGTTGGGGTGCACCGTGATCTTGAGCTTGCCAGCGGTCGCCTTGTCCACGTCGTTGGCGAACTCGGTCAAGGTGACGGAATGGAAGTTGGTGGCCGGATAGGCGGCGGGAAGGTCCCATTTGGTCTGGGCCATGACACCGGCGGACAAGCCGGTGAGCGCAAACGCCACGACGGTGGCAAGGGTACGGCGGGACAAGGTCATGGGAACTCCTGGTTCAAAAAAGATTGCGGTCGACGAGCATTCAAGGATAGGGCCTCAGCGCGGCTCCGTCATCGCAGCAGGCCGCCGTTTGCTTGGTGTTTTCCCGCAATCGGGCGGGCCGGGCTTGGATGGGCTTGAAGTCTATCGGAGATGAATGTAAAGTGTCAACAAATTACAGGCAATTTATATTTAAATTGTCCATTCATAAGGGAAATCCCTATGCGCAAGATTGCCAGCAGTATTGCCACCAAGGCTGTGGCGCGGCCGATCGTGTCGTCGTCGCATCTGGTATCGCCGCGCAGCAAGGAGACGTCGGAACTGGAGTTCGGAATGATCATTGCGTGGAACGCTTTCTCGCGCTGGGCGATCCGCTGTATGGCCGCTGCCGGCGTGCCGGATCTGACAATTACCGATGTGCTGATCCTGCATCATGTGAATCATCGGGCGCGCAACAAGAAGTTGGCGGACATCTGCTTTGTGCTGAACTACGAGGACACCCATGTCGTGGCCTACTCGCTGAAGAAACTGATGGGTGCTGATCTGGTGCAGGCCGCGAAGTTCGGCAAGGAGGTGCTGTATGCGCCGACCGCGCAGGGTGAGGCGGCCATTGCGCGTTACCGCGAGGTGCGCGAGCAATGCCTGATCGGCAATCTGGACGCCGAACTCAACGATAACATCGGGGAGGTTGCGCGCACACTGCGCACCATGTCGGGCCAATATGACCAGGCGGCCCGCTCGGCGACATCCCTTTGACAACCAGCGCTGCAACATGACCCGCACCAACGAACCACAACCGCCGGCCGGCGACACCCGTTGGCAATTCTGGATCGACCGGGGAGGTACCTTCACCGACGTGGTGGGGCGGCGGCCCGATGGTTCGCTGGTCACGCACAAGCTGTTGTCGGAAAACCCGGAGCAATACAAGGACGCGGCAGTCGCCGGCATTCGGCATCTGCTGGGATTGAAGTCTGACCAGCCGGTCACGCCCGATCTGGTCGAGTGCGTGAAGATGGGCACCACGGTGGCCACCAATGCCTTGCTCGAGCGCAAGGGCGAGCCGACGCTGCTGGTGACGACACGCGGGTTCCACGATGCCTTGCGCATCGCCTACCAGAACCGGCCACGCTTGTTCGACCGCCATATCATCCTGCCCGAATTGCTGTACCAGGTGGTGGTCGAGGCCGACGAACGCGTGGGCGCGCATGGCGACGTCGTGCAGATGCTGGACGCCGACGCGTTGCGTGCCGCGATGCAGACGCAGTTTGCACGGGGTTTGCGCGGCGTGGCGATCGTGTTCATGCACGGTTACCGCTACACCGACCATGAACGCGCGGCCAAAGGCATCGCGCAGGAGATCGGCTTCACGCAGATCAGCACTTCGCATGAGACCAGTCCGATGATGAAGTTCGTCGGCCGGGGCGACACGACCGTGGTCGACGCCTATCTGTCGCCGATCCTGGGGCGCTACGTGGCGCGTGTGGCGCAGGAGATGCCTGGTGTGCGGCTGTTCTTCATGCAGTCGTCGGG
>JBDTMH010000279.1:0-5658 GCA_039934375.1 Burkholderiaceae bacterium
GCTGCCCTTACCTACTACTACTAATTGAATCTATATAAATTAAAGAAGAGGTTGACATGATCGTAATGAAGACAACTCAGGAAAAAGTGCTGTCGGTTCTGCAATCGGTGTCGGGCATCGTGGAGCGTAGACACACCCTGCCAATCCTGGCCAATGTGCTGATTCGCAAGATCGATGGCGTCGTGCAATTCACCACCAGCGACCTGGAAATTCAGATCCGCACTTCAGCCGAACTCGGTGGCGACAACGGCAACTTCACGACCACCATTGGCGCCCGCAAGTTGATCGACATTCTGCGTACGATGCCGGCCGACCAGACCGTGGTGCTGGAGTCGAGCCAGAACAAGATCATCCTCAAGGGGGGAAAGAGCAAATTCACTTTGCAGACCCTGCCGGCGGAAGATTTTCCGCTGGTGCAGGAAGCGCCCGGTTTCGGGCCGAAATTCAGCGTTCCGCAAAAGACGCTCAAGGATCTGCTCGGTCAGGTGGCATTTGCGATGGCAGTGCACGACATCCGCTACTACCTCAACGGCATCCTGTTCGTGGCAGAAGGCAAGCAGCTCAGCCTGGTCGCCACCGACGGACACCGGTTGGCTTTTGCGTCGGTGACGCTGGAGACCGAGGTGCCGCGCCAGGAGGTGATTCTGCCGCGCAAGACCGTGATCGAGATGCAGCGTCTGCTCAGTGATGCAGATGGCACGATCGAGATGCAGTTTGCGGCGAACCAGGCCAGGTTCGACTTCGGTGGCATGGAGTTTGTTACCAAGCTGGTCGAGGGCAAGTTCCCCGATTACAACCGCGTCATTCCCAAGAACCACAAGAACAGCATCACGCTGGGCCGCCAGGCCCTGCTCGCGACGCTGCAGCGCACGGCCATCCTGACCAGCGACAAATTCAAGGGCGTGCGCCTGAATCTCGACCCCGGTACCTTGCGTGTGGCTTCGAACAATGCGGAGCAGGAAGAGGCCATCGACGAGCTCGACATCGATTACGGCGGCGACAGCATCGAGATCGGTTTCAACGTGACCTACCTGATCGATGCACTGAGCAACATGAACCAGGAAATGGTCAAGCTGGAACTTTCGGACGGCAACAGTTCGGCACTGTTCACGATCCCCGAGAACAACACGTTCAAGTACGTCGTAATGCCGATGCGGATCTGATCCGGTTGCAACCGGGAAGTCGCACACCATGCACAAACCCGCCGACAAAGCGGGTTTGGTGTTTCAAGAGTCGTTGGAATCATTGTTAGCAAAGCCAGATATGACAGCAGAAAACAAGCCGGAATCACAGACAGGCCCGCATACGGGTTCGGATCCCGGTGAAGAGAGTTCCAATTACCAGCCGACGATCGACACCAACCAGGTCGGCGCATCGGCCGCGTATGGCGAAGGCGCGATCCAGATCCTCGAAGGACTGGAGGCGGTGCGCAAGCGCCCCGGCATGTACATCGGCGACACATCGGACGGAACCGGTCTGCACCACCTGGTGTTTGAGGTGGTCGACAACTCGATCGACGAGTCTCTGGCGGGTCATTGCGACGACATCCTGGTCACCATCCATTCCGACAACTCCGTGAGTGTGGTGGACAACGGCCGGGGTATTCCGACCGGCATCAAGATGGACGACAAGCACGAGCCCAAACGCTCGGCCGCCGAAATTGCACTGACGGAATTGCATGCCGGCGGAAAATTCAACCAGAACAGTTACAAGGTCTCGGGCGGTCTGCACGGTGTGGGCGTGAGTTGCGTCAATGCGCTGAGCAAGATGCTTCGCCTGACCGTGCGTCGCGACCGCAAGGTGCATGTATTGGAGTTCTCCAAGGGTTTTGTGCAGAACCGCATCATCGAAACGATCGATGGCGTTGAAGTCTCTCCGATGAAGGTGATCGGCGACACCGAAAAGCGTGGCACCGAGGTGCATTTCCTGCCGGACACCGAGATCTTTCAGACCAACACCGACTTTCACTATGAGATCGTCAGCAAGCGCCTGCGTGAACTGAGTTTTCTGAACAACGGCGTGAAGATCCGGCTGAAGGATGAACGTAGCGGCAAGGAAGACGACTTTTCCGGTGCCGGCGGCGTGCGCGGTTTTGTCGACTTCATCAACAAGGGCAAGACCATCCTGAACCCGAACGTGTTCCATGCAGCGGGCGACCGGCAAAGCGATCAGAACACCAACATCGGCGTCGAAGTCGCAATGCAGTGGAACAGTGGCTACAACGAGCAGGTGCTTTGTTTCACCAACAACATTCCGCAGCGCGACGGTGGCACCCACCTGACCGGATTGCGCGCGGCGATGACCCGCATCATCAACAAGTACATCGACGACAACGAACTGGCCAAGAAGGCCAAGGTCGAGGTTACCGGTGACGACATGCGCGAGGGCCTGTGCTGCGTGCTCAGCGTGAAAGTGCCCGAGCCCAAGTTCAGCAGCCAGACCAAGGACAAACTGGTCAGCAGCGAGGTGCGCGGCCCGGTGGAGGACATCGTCAGCAAGCTGCTGTGGGATTATCTTCAGGAGCGGCCCACCGACGCCAAGATCATTGTCGGCAAGATCATCGAAGCTGCGCGTGCGCGCGAAGCGGCGCGCAAGGCCCGTGACATGACGCGGCGCAAGGGTGTGCTCGATGGCATGGGCCTGCCAGGCAAGCTGGCCGACTGCCAGGAAAAAGACCCCGCGCTGTGCGAGATCTACATCGTTGAGGGTGACTCCGCCGGCGGCTCCGCCAAGCAGGGTCGGGATCGTAAATTCCAGGCTATCCTGCCGCTGCGCGGCAAGATTCTGAATGTCGAGAAGGCACGCTACGAAAAACTGCTGACCAGCAACGAGATCCTGACGCTGATCACGGCCCTGGGTACCGGCATCGGCAAGGCCGGCGGCAGTACCGGCAACGACGATTTCAACGTGGCCAAGCTGCGTTACCACCGCATCATCATCATGACCGACGCGGACGTCGACGGTGCCCACATCCGCACCTTGCTGCTGACCTTCTTCTACCGCCAGATGCCCGAACTGGTGGAGCGCGGCCACATCTACATTGCGCAGCCACCGCTGTACAAGGTCAAGGCTGGCAAGGAAGAGCTTTATCTCAAGGATGCCGCCGCGCTCGACACCTTTCTGATGCGCATTGCGCTTGTCAACGCATCGGTATTCACTGGTGGTGACACGAATACCGAACTCACCGGCGAAACCCTGGCGACGTTGGCGCGCAAGCACCAGGTGGCACAGGCTGTCATCGCCCGGCTGCAGAATTTCATGGATGCCGAAGCCTTGCGTGCAATCGCCGACGGTGTGTCACTGAACTTGGAAACCCTGGACGATGCGCAAAAATCTGCAACCGCCTTGCAGGACAAACTGCCCGACGCGGAAGTCAATGGAGAGTTCGATCTGCGCACCGACAAACCGATCCTGCGCATCAGCCGCCGCCACCACGGCAACGTCAAGAGCAGTGTGTTGACGCAGGACTTCGTCCATGGCGCCGACTACACCGCGCTGGCAGAAGCCGCCAACACCTTCCGCGGCCTGCTCAGCGAAGGTGCCAAAGTCACCCGCGGTGAAGGTGAACGCCAGAAGGAAGCCAAGGTCAACGATTTCCGCGAAGCCATGGCCTGGCTCATCGCCCAAGCCGAAAGCGCAACTTCACGTCAGCGCTACAAAGGTCTGGGCGAGATGAACCCGATGCAGCTGTGGGAAACCACGATGGACCCCACGGTGCGCCGTCTGCTGCGCGTGCAGATCGACGACGCGATCGAAGCCGATCGGGTGTTCACGATGCTGATGGGCGATGACGTGGAGCCGCGACGGGAATTCATCGAGACAAATGCGCTCAGGGCGGGGAATATTGACGTCTGAGCGTATGTGCGTCGTAGGGCGCCTAATTGGTTGCGACTGGTGCCATAGTTCTGTGATTGGCGGTCGCTAGTTGATGCGGCTGACCTACTGGGGGACCTAAGTTCTTAGCTCTGGTCAGCAGAGTGGCGGGTCGAGCTTGGCCATCGGGTGCTGGAAATCGACTCGTGGCTGCCATATTGCCAACGACTTTGGACGGCGGGTATGCAGCCGTTGCGGTCGGTGGCGGTCGGCCGGTGAATTCACAGTCTCGGCTCCATACCCGTCATCGCTGCGCGGAAGCGACGGCCGCACCTACGGCTGGTCTACGGCGGATTGCAGACCTTCACAGACACGGACTAAGCCATTCGCCATCGACGGTCTTTTGAATGACTGCTGCGCAGGCCGGCGAACTGACACTTCCGAACTGAAGCAGACTTTCAACGTTGCCGAAGTAAACATTTAGCCGCAGCGCAAATCCTGGAGAGTCAGTTATCCACCCGACGTTACAGTTCCGAGCTGACGGTTAAAGAAAGTGATGACACTTGCATTCATTTGCGTGTGGAACGATTTCCGATCGAAACCATCGATATCCTTGCAAAGGGCCGGTGGTCCGATCAAGCCGCATGGCACTAAGAAGGACATGTGACGCGCGCCTGGGACGGCATGGAATTCGGCGCGCTGCCTCAGTCCTTCACGTACCACCTTGGCATTACTGGCGTAAGGCACATTACTGTCATCGTCTGCGCTCCACAACTGTACCGGCACCGTGACCTCGTCCAGCGCCCTGCCGGCCATAGTGAAGCCTAGACCCGGCGCAGCCACGACGATGGCGCGGATGCGCTTATCAGGCTGTGATGCCGGCACCAAGACATCAGCTTGCAATAGCGGAGACTTCACCTGCCTCAACATCGCGCAAACGAATTCAGGCTGTTTAGCGCAGTGCGGGGCTACCATGCCCAAGTCAGGGATCGCACCGGCTGCGACCAGCACGCTGTAGCCACCGGCAGAGAAGCCGTAGGCTCCAATGCGTTTCGAATCAATCTGTCCACGATACGTCCAAGAGTCAAGCAAGTAGTCGGTGGCCAGGCGTAGTTCGCGGTTGCGGCGCGCCAACCATGCCTGTGTGGCAAGGCCTGATTCATCCAGGAAGTTATCGCCTGCGTGCATCGGCGCAGCTACCACATAACCATTTGATGCCAGTGTCATCGCAAGGTCTGCATGGCTTCCTGGCCCTCCACCATTCCCGTGGGAGATAAGGATCAGGGGTAATCGGCTGCCGCTGACTACACCGTCTGGCGCAACGTTCATTAGTTGCAGACCAATCAATGTCGTCGGATGTGGCGAGGCGCTGGTTGGATACCACACGCCGACTGGGAAGCTGCCGCCAGCCCCGTCCGGTACCTGCACCATCTGGAAACCCACCGGGCGAGTCGAACCAATAGCATTGCCAACCGCGACCGTTCCAACACCGGCGACCAGCAGCAATAGGACAATGAATGTCCACTTCAGACAGCTCATTGATTTCTCCTAGGCAAATGGTGACCGATACTGCCATTTGATCATCAAGAGCACAAGCAAAAATGAATGCATATGTTGCCCGCAAGAGGGCGTCACGGATCGGAGATCGGCAACATTTTGAGTGGAACTTTGAATGACTGGTTTTGGCCGGGAGCGCCAGTTCCCGGCGCCTACAGATCGCTGTCACTCGGCCTACGAGGCCGTGCGGCCAAGGGCAGCTTACTGGCGCGACCTCGTAATCACGCTGTCGACCACTTGCAGACATTGGCGAGGGTCAGCAAAGTGGCGGCCCGTCGCATCAAGTTT
>JBDTMH010000280.1:0-5651 GCA_039934375.1 Burkholderiaceae bacterium
CATGCGCGAGCAGATCGAACATGTGCCACTCGGTGTGGTGGCCAATATCTCGGCCTGGAACTACCCTTGGTTTGTCGGGGGCAACGTGTACGTTCCGGCGCTGCTGACCGGCAATGTGCTGTTGTACAAGCCGTCCGAATACGCAACCATGACCGGGTTGGACATGGCCCGCTTGCTGCACGAAGCGGGCGTGCCCGAGGACGTGTTCGTCGCGCTGGTCGGTACCGGAGACGTGGGTGCGGCATTGCTGGCGCAGCCGATCGACGGCCTGTTCTTCACCGGTTCCCATGCCACCGGCGCAAAAATCGCACAGGCGCTGGGCCCGCGCCTGGTCAAGCTGCAACTCGAACTCGGCGGCAAGGACCCGACCTATGTCTGCGCGGACGCCGATCCGAAAACCGCCGCTGCCTCGCTGGCCGACGGCGCGATGTACAACACCGGCCAGAGCTGTTGCTCGGTCGAGCGCATCTACGTGCACGAGAAGATCCACGACGCATTCGTCGAGGCCTTCATGGACACCGTGCGTAGCTTCAAGGTCGGCGATCCGACCCGGGACGACACCTATATCGGCGCCATCACCCGTGCGCCGCAACTCGATGTGTTCGATGCCCAGGTGGCGGATGCCAAAGCCCGTGGCGCCGAGCTGCTGTGCGGCGGCGCGCGCCTGCCGGGCCCCGGCAACTGGTATGCGCCCACGGTCTTCACCAAGGTCAACCACAACATGGACCTGATGCGCGAAGAGAGCTTTGGCCCGCTGATCGGCATCCAAAAGGTGGGCGGCGACGACGAAGCCGTGGCGCTGATGAACGACACGCGGTATGGCCTGACGGCTGGCGTCTTCACGCCGGACGAAGCGCGCGCCCGGGCCCTGCTGTCGCGCGTTCATGCCGGCAGCGTCTACTGGAACTGCTGCGACCGCGTCAGTCCGCGCCTGCCCTGGAGCGGCGTCGGCGATTCGGGGGTCGGCCTGACCTTGTCCAACTACGGTATTCAGACCTTTACCCGGCCCAAGGCCTGGCATCTGCGCAAGGCATGACGCAGGCTTCGCCCGTCGAGAAAAACCGAAGCGAATCACTCGGGGCCGGCGCTGGCGCGCCCATGCCGCGTCTGGCCCTGTTCGATCTGGACCATACACTGTTGCTGGGCGACAGCGACGTCTTGTGGTGCGACTTCCTGATGGACCAGGGAGTGCTCGATCGCGCGGTATTTGCGCCGCGCAATGCCGATATCGAGGCGCGCTACAAGTCCGGCGCGGTCGACGCGGCAGAGTTCGCCAGCTTCTATGTGTCCACGCTCAAGGGACGCAGCCCGGCACAATGGGAGCCCTTGCGCCAGCAGTTCCTGCGCCAGGCCATCGTGCCGCGGGTGCCTCAGGCGGCGCTGGACCTGGTTGCTTCGCACCAGCGCGCCGGTGATCTGGTGGTGCTGACGACCGCGACCAACCGTTTCCTGACCGAATTGACAGCGTTGCAGCTGGGTTTTGCGCATGTGATCGCGACCGAACCGCAGCTGGTCGATGGCGTGTTTAGCGGGGCCACCACCGGTGTGCTCAACATGCGCGGCGGCAAGGTGGTGCGCTTGCGCGCGTGGTTGCAAGCGCGTGGCGAGCAGCTGCAACTTTTCGACAGCACCGGTTACAGTGACTCGATCAACGACCTCCCGCTGCTCGAAGCGGTGAATCATGCGGTGGTGGTCCATGCCGACGCGCGGCTCGCCGCGATTGCCATCGAACGCGGCTGGCGTTCACTGGATCTGGCACAGGGAGACAAACGTGGCTGACGGAATCGATTTTTTCAAGGGCCACCACGTACTGGTGGTTGGCGGCTCAAGCGGCATCGGTGCGGGCATCGGCGCAGCGTTCAAGGGCCTGGGCGCCGTGGTGACGGTGACCGGCGCCACAGTGGCCGAGGTGCAGCGCGCGCAGACGGATCCGGAGCTTGCCGGTATCGACGTGGGGCAGCTCGACGTACGCAGTGACGCCGCCGTGGCCGGTTTCATCGGTGCGCTGCAGCGGCTCGACGTGCTGGTCAATTGCGCAGGTGTGATCCGCCGCGGCGAGGAGCTCGACCCCGCGGTATTTGCCCAGGTGATCGACATCAACCTCAATGGCAGCATGCGCACCTGTGCTGCCGCGCGCAAGCTGCTTGCCGCGTCCAACGGCTGCATCATCAACACCGCATCGATGCTGAGTTTCTTCGGCGGCGGCCTGGTGCCGGCCTATTCCGCCAGCAAAGGCGGCGTGGCCCAGCTCACCAAGTCATTGGCAATTGCGTATGCCGTCGATGGCATCCGTGTCAACGCGCTGGCGCCGGGCTGGATCGCGACGCCGCTGACCCATGCACTGCAGCAAGACGAGGCCCGCAGCGCTCCCATCCTGGCGCGTACGCCGATGGGCCGCTGGGGTACGCCGCAAGATGTGGCTGGCGCCGCATTGTTCCTGGCCTCGCCTTGGGCCGGCTTTGTCACCGGCACCATATTGCCGGTCGACGGTGGCTACCTGATCACCTGAAACCGAGAGAGAGAGCCCAGCATGATCGTTCAACTTCCCGGCATTCAGCCCGAGATCGCCGTGCAGGCCATTCCCGACGATGAACGGGTCTGGGTGCCCCAGGCCCCGGACGTCTGGTTCCGCCCGCTGCTGCTCAACACCGTCACCGGCAGTTGGTGCAATCTGCTGCGGGTGCGCAAGTCCGGCGTGTTGTCGCGCCATATCCATCCGTCGTGGGTGACCGGATACGTGATCAAGGGGGCCTGGCGCTACCTCGAGCATGACTGGATCGCGTCGCAGGGCTCCTTCGTATACGAGCCGCCCGGCGAGATCCACACCCTGGTGGTGGACGAGCAGGTCGGCGCCACCGAAATGATCACGCTGTTCAACATCCACGGCGCCATGGTGTACGTGGATGCGGACGGCAAGCAAACCGGTTACGAAGACGTGTTCAGCAAGATCGCGATGTGCCGTGCGTTTTACGACGCGAACGGTCTGGGGGCGGCTTACCTCGACCAGTTCATCCGCTGACGGCGACGCTTTCGTGTCCAATCGCGCGCCAGGGGTTGCGCACTGACAGCCCCGCGAGCTGGTGAAACCAGGCTAGCAGGGTGCGCAGGGTGGGACTCAAGCGATTGCCGCTTACGATCTCAGCTCAAGTGCTTGCCGATCAGTCCGGCCATCTCGAACATCGTGATCTGCGGCTTGCCAAACACAGGCATCAGTTTGGCGTCCGCGTTGATGGCGCGTTTATTGGCCGCATCCTGCAGGCCGTTGGCCTTGATGTAATCCCACAACTTCTTGACCACCTCGGTGCGCGCGACCAGGCCGTCACCGATGACCGCGGCCAGTTCCGTGCTCGGGCGCAATGTTCCGACCTTGGGTAGCTTGGCAGCGGCCGATGAAGCCTTCTTTGCGGGAACTTTTTTCGCCGCCGCGGGTTTGCGCGTCGGGGCTTTTTTGGCCGCAGTCTTTGCCGTGGACTTCGCAGCGGTCTTGCTGCCGCCAGCAGCCTTCTTGGGCGCTGGCGCCGCACCGACCCGTGCCGCTGCGCCGGCCGGCGGCTTGCGCGGCGGGAACTTCGACGGCGCAAATTCGAACCCGACCTTGTCGGCTTCCTTGTCCCAGGCCAGCATCGCCTTGAACGGGCGGCGGGTGCGCATCGAGACGAACTTGTCCAGCAGGTCGGTCTTGCCACTGTCCAGCAGCTTGCCCATCTGTTCGCGCGTCACCGGCTGCTGCAGAATGATCTGGCCGCTCTTGAAGTCGCAGCTGGGTGTAGCTTGCGCGTGTGTAGGCACTGACTTTTCACAGACGTAGCTCTTGCCGTGCTCGTACACGGCAGCACCGCACTTGGGGCAGGCGCCGAGCGACTGCTGGCTCGAGAAGTCGATCAGTTCGCCGCTCTCCTCGCCCTTCTTGTCGTCGCCGAAGTCGAACTCCAGCTTGTAGTTCTTCGACTCCTCGTCGAACTTGATCACCATCTCTGCCGTGAACGGCCAGCCGGCCTTGGAGCGGAAACCTTCCAGCGGGCCGATCTTCCTGTCGCGCAGGAATTGCTCGACCTCGGCCACTTCGAAGGTGCGTCCGGCCGGTGTCTTGCCGAACGAGAAGCCGCAGGGCTCCGACACGCCCGGCTTGCCGGTACAGGTGTAACGGCGGTAGTTTTCCTTGACCACGCCGCCGCAGTTCGGGCACGGTGCGGCAAGGGTCGCGTAGTCGCCGGGAACGGTGTCGCGGTCGTATTCCTTGGCCTTCTTGACCATGCGCTCGGTCATCGCGGCGATCTCGGCCATGAAGCTCGCGCGGCTGAGTTTGCCGTGCTCCATCTGTGCCAGCTTGTATTCCCACTCGCCGGTGAGTTCGGCCTTGGAGAGTTCTTCCACGCCCAGGCCGCGCAGCAATGTCATCAACTGGAATGCCTTGGCGGTCGGAATCAGCTCGCGCCCTTCGCGCAACATGTATTTCTCGACGATCAAGCCCTCGATGATGCTCGAGCGTGTGGCCGGTGTGCCCAGGCCCTTCTCGTGCATCGCAGCGCGCAACTCGTCGTCTTCGATGGTCTTGCCGGCGCCTTCCATCGCCCCGAGCAGCGTGGCTTCGGAGTACCTTGCCGGCGGCCGGGTCTGCAGGCCCTTGGCGTTGACGGTCTCGGTCAGCACCTGCTCGCCCGGCAACACCGGCACCAGCATGGCGCCACTCTTGTCGTCGCCGTCCTTGGTCTCGTCCTGGGCTTCCTTGCCGTAGATCGCCAGCCAGCCCGGCTTGACCAGCACCTTGCCTTCAGTCTTGAAGCTGTGCACGTCCACCAGTGAAATCCGGGTCGTGACCTGGTATTCGGCGCTGGGGAAAAACACCGCCATGAAGCGGCGCACCACCAGGTCATAAACCTTTTGCTCGGCTTCGCTCAGACCATGCGGTGCCTGCAGCGTCGGAATGATGGCAAAGTGGTCACTGACCTTGGCGTTGTCGAAGATGCGCTTGCTCGGCTTGATGTAGTTGCCCTTGAGTGCGGTCGCGGCATGCGGGGCCAGGTGCTTCATCGGGCTTTTGGCCAGCATCTCGAAGGTGTCGCGTACCACCGGCAGGTAGTCTTCGGGCAAGGCGCGCGAATCGGTCCGCGGATAGGTCAGCGCCTTGTGGCGTTCGTACAGGCTTTGCGCGATCGACAAGGTGGTCTTGGCGCTGTAGCCAAACTTGCCGTTGGCCTCGCGCTGCAGCGACGTCAGGTCGAACAGCAGCGGGCTGGCCTGCGTCGTGGGTTTGCTCTCCTCGGTCACCGTGGCAGGTTTGCCGCGCACGGCATCGGCAATCGCCTTGGCCTCGGTCAGAGACCACTTGCGGTCGGCCCGAAGCTCAGGGTCGCTCTCATCCAGGTTGCCGGCGGCCTGGTTGGCCGCGGCCTTCTTCCATTTCGGGTCGAACCACTTGCCGTCGTAGCTGCCGGCCTGGGCCTTGAAGCTGGCGTGGATCTCCCAGTAGTCGCGGCTGACGAACTTGCGGATCTTCTCTTCGCGCTCGACCACCACCGACAAGGTCGGCGTCTGGACCCGCCCGACCGTGGTCAGGAAGAAACCACCATCGCGGGAATTGAACGCCGTCATGGCACGCGTGCCGTTGATGCCCACCAGCCAGTCGGCCTCGGAGCGGCAGCGCGCGGCGT
>JBDTMH010000281.1:0-5637 GCA_039934375.1 Burkholderiaceae bacterium
CAAGGCCAGCATGGCGGACCGGATGCGCTCGAGTGCGGCCTGCGTCTGGCCCTCGAAACGCAGCACCAATACCGGTGTGGTGTTCGACGCGCGCATCAGGCCGAATCCGTCCTGCCAGTCGACGCGCAGTCCATCGATGGTGGTGAGGGCCGCATCGGCACCGAAGTCCGCCAGTTCCACGACCTTGCGCATCAGCACCGGCGGCTCTCCCTCGGCGCAGGCGACGTTGAGCTCGGGCGTCGAGAAACTGGTCGGCAAGGCATCGAGCATGGCGTTGGCGTCCGGCACAGCGCTGACGATCTCCAGCAGCCGGCAGCCCGCATAGGTACCGTCGTCGAAGCCGAACCAGCGCTCCTTGAAGAATATGTGGCCACTCATCTCGCCACCGAACGGTGCATCGAGTTCCTTCATGCGCGCCTTGATCAGCGAATGGCCGGTCTTGTACATCAGCGGCTTGCCGCCGGCGGCCGTGATCGCCGGTGCGACCTGCTGCGAACACTTCACGTCGAACACGATGGTGCCACCCGGCACGCGCGACAGCACATCGCGTGCAAACAGGATGATCTGCCGGTCGGGATAGATGTTGTTGCCCTGCTTGGTGACAATGCCCAGCCGGTCGCCGTCGCCATCGAATGCGAGGCCGAGTTCAGCGTCGCTGCCGGCGAGCGCGGCAATCAGGTCTTTCAGGTTCTCCGGTTTGCTGGGGTCCGGGTGGTGGTTCGGAAAATTGCCGTCCACCTCGCTGAACAACTCGATCACCTCGCAGCCGATCGCCCGCAGGATTCCGGGCGCCGACGCCCCCGCCACACCGTTGCCACTGTCGACAACGATCTTGAGCGGACGTGCCAGCTTGATGTCCGAGACGATGCGCGCGGTATAGGACGCCAGCACGTTGAGGTGGCGTACCTTGCCGCCGCCCGGTAGCTGCCAGTTTTCATCTTCCATCATGCGCCGTATGGCCTGGATGTCTTCTCCGTAGATGGCCCGGCCGCCCATCACCATCTTGAAACCGTTGTAGTCGCGCGGGTTGTGGCTGCCGGTGACCTGGATGCCGCTGCTGCAGGCAGTGTTGGCCGCGAAATACAGCATCGGCGTCGTGACCACGCCCACGTCGATGACCTCGATGCCCGCCGCCACCAGTCCGCGCACCAGCGCCGCACTCAGGCTGGGGCCGCTCAGGCGCCCGTCGCGCCCGACCGCCACGGTGCTTTCACCCTGGGCCAGCGCAATGTTGCCGAACGCGCGTCCGATCCCTTCAGCGATCTCGTCGGTCACCGTGCTGGGCACGATGCCGCGGATATCGTAGGCCTTGAAGATCGATGAATCGGCTTTCATGGTGCTGGCGCTCCCGGAGTTGAATCGACTGACGCGAACCTGTCGCAGAAATTGTAAGCGGCGCTATCGGTGCCAACCATCACATCGCCATGGCAGTGCAGGCTGCGCGCCATCAGCGCGAGGCAAGCTCCGGCCCCAGCATTTCACGGTACAGCGCCATGTAACTCGCGGCTGGCGGCTGCCAGGAAAAATCCTGCGCCATACCTCGACGCATCAGGGCAAGCCAGGCCTCCCGTTGGCCATACACGGCCAATGCCCGCCGCACGGCGCCGACCAGGGCAGCCGGGGTGGGCGCGTCGAATACGAAACCGGTAGCACTGTCGCTGGCGAGCGCGTCCCCAGTGGCGTCGACCACGGTGTCGGCCAGACCACCGACCCGACGCACCACCGGTACGGTGCCATACCGCAGGCCATAGAGCTGGGTCAGGCCACAGGGCTCGAACCGCGACGGAACCAGGATCATGTCGGCGCCAGCCACCATGCGATGCGCCAGCGTCTCGTCATAAGCGATCCGGACCGCCACGCGCCCGCTGTGGGCCTGGGCGGCAGCCACGAATGCCGCCTCCAGCGTAGCGTCGCCCGAGCCTTGCACGGCCAACTGCACGCCCTGGGCAAGCAGGTCCGGCAAGGCCTGCAGCAACAGGTCCAGGCCTTTTTGCGAAGTCAGCCGGCTGACGACGGCCAGCAGCGGCGCCTGCGGGTCCGGCGCCAGACCCAGCAGTTGCTGCAAGGCCGCCTTGCACCGCGCTTTGCCTTGCAAGGCGGTGCCGGAATATTGCACTGCAATCAGCGTGTCGGATACCGGATCCCAGACCTTGCGGTCGACGCCATTGAGAATGCCGCAGACCGCGCTGCCACGCGCGCGAATCACGCCATCCAGGCCGCAGCCGAACTCGGGGCCCGCGATCTCGCGCGCATACGAGGGACTGACCGTAGTGACCATCTGTGCATACGCCAATCCCGCCTTCATGAACGATAACTGGCCGTGAAACTCCAGCGCGCTCGGCGACATGAAGCGCCCCGGCAAGCCCAGCAGGTGGAAATCGTTCGCCTCGAACAGACCCTGGAAGGCCAGGTTGTGCACGGTGAACACCGAAGCTGCGCGCACCGCCGGATGGGCCGCCATATAGGCGCAAGCCAGCGCCGCATGCCAGTCGTGCGCATGCACCAGATCAGGTGCCCAGCTGCCATCGAGTTCGCCACTGGCCAGATGTGCTGCCACCCAGCCCAGCAGCGCAAACCGCTGCAGGTTGTCGCTCCACTCGGCGCCGGTGGCGTCGAGATACGGATTACCTTCGCGCCGATACAAGTGTGGCGCATCGATGACATAGGCCGGCAAACCGCTGAAGCTGACCGTGCCCAGGCGCAGGCTGATGCGTGCCGCGCCGAACATCGCGCCGATCTCGCAGACCAGGCGCTGATCCTCAACACCGCGCACGATGGCCGGAAGCCCGGGCAGCACCAGGCGCACGTCGGCACCTTGCGCCGCCAGCGCCTGCGGCAAGGCGCCCATCACATCGGCCAGGCCACCGGTCTTGACGAGCGGAAACACTTCCGCCCCGGTATGCAGCACCCGAAAACGCCGGGCCGCTCCCAAGTTTTCGTGCACCCCCTCGGGGGGCCTGGCTACGCCAGGATTGGGGGCCCGAAAACGCCGGGCCGCTCCCAAGTTTTCGTGCACCCCCTCGGGGGGCCTGGCTACGCCAGGATTGGGGGCCATCATCCGGCGAGTTTGGCCAGCATGTCCCGGGTGACCAGACAGATGCCATTGTCGCTGCGATGAAATCGCTGGCTGTCGAGTTCGGCATCCTCGCCGATCACCATGCCGTCCGGAACCCGGCAACCGCGATCGAGAATCGTACGAGTCAGACGTGCACCACGACCGACCTGCACACTGGGCAACAGCACTGACCAGTTGACGCTGGAATAGGAATGCACCCGCACCTGGGAGAACAGCACCGAACGGAACACCGCACCTGAGACGATGCAGCCGCCGGACACCAGAGACTCGATCGCCAGGCCGCGCCGGTCTTCCTGGTTGTGCACGAACTTGGCCGGCGGCAATTGCGGCTGGTAGGTCCAGATCGGCCAGCGCCGATCGTACATGTTGAGTTTGGGTTCGGTTGCCGTCAGGTCGATATTGGCATCCCAGTATGCGTCCACCGTGCCCACGTCGCGCCAATAGGCTTCGCCATCCGACCCGTTGGGAACACACGACAAGGCAAACGGATGTGCCGCGGCACAGCCGTTGCGCACCGCATGCGGAATGATGTCCCTGCCGAAGTCATGATTCGACGATTCGTCGGCCATGTCGCGCGCCAGTTCAGCATACAGATATTGCGCGTCGAAGATGTAGACACCCATGCTGGCCAGCGCAAGGTCGGGATGCCCTGGCATTGCCGGCGGATCGGCCGGTTTCTCCAGGAAGTCTGTGATCATGTTCTTGTCGTCCACATGCATGACACCGAATGCACAGGCCTCCATGCGAGGCACCTCGATACACGCGACGGTACAGGGCCGGCCCTTGGCCACATGGTCGGCCAGCATCAGCGCGTAGTTCATCTTGTAGACATGGTCGCCGGCCAGCACCACGATGTAATCGGCGCCGTAACTATCCAGGATGTCGCGGTTCTGGTAGACCGCGTCGGCCGTACCGCGGTACCAGCTGTCGTCGTCCTGGCGCTGCTGGGCCGGCATCAGGTCGACAAACTCGTTCATCTCGTTCTTGAGGAACGCCCAGCCATGCTGCAGGTGGCGGATCAGGCTGTGCGAGGAATACTGCGTGATCACACCGATGCGCCGGATGCCCGAATTCAGGCAGTTCGACAACGCGAAGTCGATGATGCGAAACTTGCCGCCAAAATACACGGCCGGTTTGGCCCGACGATCGGTCAGCGCCATCAGGCGGCTGCCACGTCCCCCGGCCAATACCAGCGCAATGGCACGTTTGGGCAAGTCGATGTTCTCGGCCAGATCTCGGGTTTTCATATTGTCTCCAATGGCGCGGCAGGCGTGCCTCCACGCCAGCATCTTAATGCCGTTCGCAGCGACGTAGCCCTTGTAGCAAAGTTGCCACACCGGCGTGCGAGAATGATTTGCGAACCGTTCGCAGAACCCCGCAGACCCCGTGAATGCCGCAACGGCGGGCAGCGCGATTAACGGTTGCGACGTGTCGCCATAGGCCCCCATGAAGGATTGAACCGTGAATCAGCGTGACCCCACCGCACCGGCCAGTCTGGGCACGGCCATCAATGGGCAATTGCTCAACAATATCGCGGTCGATGCCCGCCAGGCGTCGACCCATGAGTTGACGCAGGCGCTGTCGCATGTTGCTCGGGCGCAGCTGTCGCAACGCTGGGTCGAGAATGCGGTGCGCGAACGCGCGAGCAAGGCACGCCGCGTCTGCTACCTGTCGATGGAGTTCCTGATCGGGCGTAGCCTGTCCAATGCATTGGCCGCGCTCGACCTGGGTGACGCCGCACGCCAGGGTCTGCAGGAATATGCACAAACGCTGGAGGATGTGGCCGATCAGGAGCCCGACGCGGCGCTGGGCAATGGCGGCCTCGGACGGCTGGCTGCCTGCTTCCTGGATTCAATGGCCACGCTGGGCCTGCCCTCGTTCGGCTACGGTATACGCTACGAGTACGGCATGTTTGCGCAGGAGATCCAGGATGGCCAGCAGATGGAATATCCCGATCCCTGGCTGACCGATGGCACGCCCTGGGAGTTTCCGCGCATGGAAATCGCCCATCCGGTGCGGTTCGGTGGCTGGGTCGAACATCTCGACGGCAAGGTGAACTGGCGCCATGCGGCAGAAGTTGTGGCCAAGGCCTACGACATGGTGATACCCGGCCACGGCAATCGCAAAGTCAGCACCTTGCGGCTGTGGAAGGCTTCGACGCCGGCGCATATCGATCTGGGTGCCTTCAACACCGGCGACTATGCCCGCGCCGCCGGCGCCAAGAACGAATACGAGAACATTTCCTGGGTCCTGTACCCGAACGACAGCACACCGGCTGGGCGTGAGTTACGCCTGAAACAGGAGTATTTTTTCGTCGCCGCCTCGATCCAGGACATGGTGGCGCGCCATCTGCAGGAGAACCCGTCGCTGGACAACTTCGCCGACAAGCTGGCGATCCATCTCAACGACACGCATCCGGCCATCGGCGTGGCCGAACTGATGCGGGTGCTGTGCGACGAAAACGGCATGCCATGGCGCCAGGCCTGGGACATCTGCCGCAACACCTTCTCGTACACCAACCACACGCTGATGCCCGAGGCGCTGGAGACCTGGACCGTGGC
>JBDTMH010000282.1:0-5565 GCA_039934375.1 Burkholderiaceae bacterium
CACCTGGACATCATCCACTCCAGCGGCAAACACCTGCTGAACCTGATCAACGACATCCTGGACCTGTCCAAGGTCGAGGCCGGGCGACTCGAGGCCGAGCAGATCGCGTTTGCGCCACACCAGGTGGCGCACGAGGTGGTGCAGACATTGGCCGAACGCGCGAGGGAAAAAGGGCTGACGCTGAAGCTCGAGTTTCCCGAGCCGCTGCCGGCCACGATCGACGGTGACCCGGCGCGGCTGCGCCAGATCCTGACCAACCTGATCGGCAACGCCATCAAGTTCACCGAAACCGGTGGCGTGCGTATCGTCTCCAGGCTGATCCACCTGGGGGCGCAAGTTCGCTACGGTATCGACATCATTGACAGCGGCATCGGCATTCCGGCCGACAAAGTCGAGTCGGTGTTCGAACCATTCGTACAGGCCGAATCCTCGACCACCCGACGCTTCGGCGGCACCGGACTGGGCCTCACGATCAGCCGCGGATTCGCCCGCGCCATGGGCGGCGACATTTCGGCCAGCAGTATCTACGGCCAGGGAACGACCTTCAGCGTATGGCTGGATGCCGGCCACACTGCGCCAGACACGATGCTGGCACCGGAGCTGCTGGCGCAACAGGCGCAGGCCCATGCCCCCGTTGCGGTGACACGCTGGGTATTCGAGCCACGCCATGTGCTGGTGGTCGACGACGGCGTGGAGAACCGCCAGCTGGTACGCGTGTTGCTCGAGGACGTAGGCCTGCGCGTCAGCGAGGCCGACAACGGTCAGGTGGCGCTGGATCGCATCGCAGCGGAATCCTTCGACCTGGTGTTGATGGACATGCAGATGCCGGTGATGGACGGCCAGACCGCCACCCGCATGTTGCGCGAACGCGGCTGCAAGCTGCCGATCATCGCGCTGACCGCCAATGCCATGAAAGGCTTCGAGCAGGAACTCGACGCAGCCGGTTTCAGTGGTTTCCAGACCAAACCGATCGACGTGGACGCCTTGCTGGCCGATCTCGCCAGCCGTCTGGGCGGCCAGGCGGCGCCAGCCGACGCGATCGACGATAGGTCTGACTTGCCCGACACCGCGTCTGCACCCGATCGTGCGGCGCCGACGGAGGCACCGAGCGCGGGCAACGATGTCCCTATATTCTCGCGGCTGGCCGGTCATGCGAAACTCGGACGTATCGTCGAGCGATTCATCACGCAACTGCCGTCCCGCTTGACTCTGATGGACGATGCGCTGGCCGCTGCCGACTGGCCGGAACTGGCAAGCCAGGCACATTGGCTCAAAGGCGCCGGCGGCAGTATGGGATTTGACATGTTGTTCGAACCGGCCAAGGCACTGGAAGACGCCGCAATGGCGCGCGACTCGAATGACGCAGGGGCGGTGATGGCGCAGTTGCGCCAAACCGAACAGCAGATTCAACGTGGCGCCGCGCTTGGCGCGCCGCTGGAGGAAACCACGCCATGAAAGTGGACATCTGGGCTGACACGCAGCCCTGGGGTCTGGAGGAAAAGGCCAAATCGCCTTTGCTCAATGCCAAGGTGATGATGGTCGACGACGAACCCTTGATGACCGATCTGATCCAGGCCTATCTGGAGGACGCGGGGTATACCCGCTTCGTGGTCACGAACGATCCGCGCCAGGCGATCGGGTTGCTGCGGCGCGAGCAACCCAGCGTATTGCTGCTCGACCTGATGATGCCGCACGTGTCGGGATTCGAGTTGCTCGAGCAGATTCGGGGCGACCGGAAACTGCGTTACACACCGGTGATCGTGCTCACCGCCGCCACTGGCGCCGATTCCAAGCTACGCGCGCTGCAACTGGGCGTCACCGACTTCCTGTCCAAGCCGGTCGACGAAAGCGAACTGGTGCTGCGCCTGCGCA
This sequence comes from Burkholderiaceae bacterium, assembly GCA_039934375.1. Classification (GTDB taxonomy): domain Bacteria; phylum Pseudomonadota; class Gammaproteobacteria; order Burkholderiales; family Burkholderiaceae_C; genus CAISIP01. Next base: position 1,873 of record JBDTMH010000282.1, read on the forward strand.
ATACGCTGGCGTTCCACCAGTACCACGCGCGCATGATCAACTACGATGCCGTGACGAGTCTGCCGACGCGGCGGCTGTTCGACGGCACCATATCCGAGATATTGGGCCGCCAGATGCTGGTAGGTGGTGTCGTCGCCTTGCTCAACGTCCAGGTTCCGGAATGCCGGCAACTGCGTGAGTCGGCCGGCCAGACTGCGGCAGACGAATTGGCCAAAATCATGGCCCAGCGGCTGGGGCGATTTTCTTCCGAGTTGCCGTTGCCCGCTCTGGCCCTCGGCGCCGAATCGGGTCCGCACGTGGCCCGGCTGGGAACCACCTCGTTCTGCATCCTGTTTGAAGCTGTACCCGACGTCGATACGGTTGAGGCCTACACCAAGGACCTGCTCGGCCAACTGGCGCGGCCCGTGCCGATCGGCATGCATGAAATCGGCCCCACCACGTCGATCGGCATCGCCATCTGTCCGGCAGACGGCGACACTGCCGAAGCCCTGCGCAAAGGGGCGGAGCTGGCCGCAACACATGCGGCCGGTCAGGCCCATACCCGCTACAAGTTCGCATCGGCCGAACTCAATGCCCGATCCTTGGAGCGACTGGCACTCGGATCGCAGTTGCGCGGTGCGGCCCAGCGTGGCGAACTGCGACTGCATTACCAACCCAAGCTGGACGTGGCCAGCAACCGCATCATCGGGGCTGAGGCCCTGGTGCGTTGGCAACATCCGGAGCATGGGCTGGTGCCTCCGCTGCGTTTCATCGCGCTGGCCGAAGAGCTCGGACTGATCCAGGGTATCGGACGCTGGGTGCTGCAAACCGCCTGCCGGGACGCGGAGAAATGGAACCGCGACGGACTGGGCGAGCTGCAGATTGCCATCAACGTTGCCAAGCCGCAGTTCGTCGCCGGCGACCTGCCCGATACGGTGCAGCAGGAACTGGAACGCGCCGGATTGTCACCTTCACAATTGATGGTGGAACTGACCGAAAGCATGCTGATGGACAGCGTCGACAACAGCCTGGGCCAGATGCAGGCGCTCAAGCGACTGGGCGTGTCCTTGTCGATTGATGATTTCGGCACCGGTTACTCGTCGCTGAGCTACCTCAAGAGCTTTCCGATCGACGAACTCAAGATCGACCGGTCCTTCATCATGGATCTTCCCGGCACGGCATCGGACCTGGCCATCGTTCGCACCATCATCGATCTGGGCCACAGGCTGGGGCTGGTTGTCATCGCAGAAGGTGTCGAAACCAAAGCACAACTCGAATGCATGCAGGCCTTGAAGTGCGACAAATACCAGGGGTTTCTGTACAGCAGGCCGATACCGGCCGAGCAGTTCGTCGCGTTGCTGCAAAGCCAGCGCTGAATTGTGCCGGGCGGCAGCCCTGTACGCAGCAGCGCCATGTTCCGCGAACGCATCTGAACTTGTCTAGACAAGAAAGCGAAGTGTGTTTATACTGAAAGCGTCTGTTTCAACCAGAGACGCGCATGTGCCCAAAACCCGAGCCCCATCCCGGCGAGCAAAAGTCCGGCAACCAGCCGGTTCCGGTGATTGACATCGGCCCGCTGCGCGACGGATCCGATCCGGAGCGTGTCGCGCTGGCGTTGCACAAGGCCAGCCGGGAGGTGGGGTTCCTGTATGTGGTCAACCACGGCATCGACCCAGCACTGCTGGCCGAAGCACGCGCGCAAGCGATTGCATTTTTTCGCCAGCCGGACGCGGTGAAGCAGGCGCTCGGAATCTCAACCAAGCACCGCGGCTTCCTGGCGCAGGGCAAGGCGCGCATGCACGACGATGCCTTGCCCGACCTCAAGGAGAGTTTTATCTGGGGCTATGAGGACAAGGCGGGCCACACCCCCGAGGACCATGCCCTGCGCGGCGCAAATCGATGGCCCGCTGCGATGCCGTCGCTGCGCCAATCGGCGCTGGCGTTCTCCGAGCAGGCAGATCAGGTGGCGCGCCATTTGCTTCGAGGTTTTGCCATCGGCCTGGACCTGGATCCCGGCTACTTTCTGACCCGTTCCACACGGCCGATGAGCCGCGCCGCATTCGTCTATTACCCTCCGCAGCCGGCCAGTGCTGGCGACAAAAGCTTTGGCGTGGCGCCACACACCGACTTCGGTGTGCTGACGGTGTTGTGCCAGGACGATGTCGGCGGACTGGAAGTACAGGATGCCGATGGCCAATGGGTCCAGGCACCGCCGATCGCGGGCACACTGGTCGTCAACGTTGGCGATCTGCTTGCCCGCTGGACGCGCAATGTGTACCGCTCGACCCCGCACCGGGTCGTCAATCGCTCCGGCCGCGAACGCCTGTCGCTGGTGCTGGCCTTCGATCCCGATCCCGACACGCTGATCGATCCGAAGCAGGTGTTCGGCAAAACCGATCCGCTTGACGACCCAATCACTTGTGGCGACTATCTGGAGTGGCGCTTCGGCAAGTCCTTCGACTACCGCGGCAAACAGCTGGCAACAGACGCCTTGCGCGCCTGACAATCGGGAACACGATGTTGCCGTCCACCCGCCCGCCTGCGCGCGCGATACCCTGGCATCGCAGCGCCTGGTTCGAAACCTTGCAGTTCCTGGTGTTGTTCGGCCTGCTCGCCGGATTCGCAATCCACGGCGCGCAGAGCATGGGATACCAGTGGAAGTGGGACAAGGTGCCGCGCTACCTGTACCGCGTGATCGACGGCGAGTTGGTCTGGGGCCCACTGATGCAAGGCCTGTTCGTCACGCTCGACATCACCTGGAAAGCCGGCCTGCTGGCCTTGGGCATCGGCTTGCTGACCGCCTTGTTGCGCCTGTCGCGCTCCATGGTCGGCCCCAGCCTGGCCTGGTTGTATGTCGAATTGATCCGCAACACACCGATTCTGGTGCAGATGCTGATCACCTATTTCATCATCGCGGCCATCCTGGGTATTCCACGCGACTGGGCCGGCATTCTGTGTCTGGCTTTCTACGAGGGTGCCTTTGTGGCCGAGATCGTGCGTGGCGGCATCCTGGCGGTGCGCAAGGGCCAACGCGAGGCGGGTCTGAGCCTGGGCCTGTCCAACCGCGACCTGTACCGCGACATCATCCTGCCGCAAGCCGTGCCGCTGATGTTGCCGCCGCTGGGCGGCGTGCTTGTGAATCTGGTCAAACATTCCGCCATCGTCAGCGTGATCGCCGTCTACGACCTGACCACGCAGGCACGCACCATCATCTCGGACACCTTCATGGCGTTCGAGATATGGTTGACCACGGCCGCCTTGTACCTGATGGTCACCGTGACCCTCTCGTTGTTTGTCGCCTGGCTGGAGCGGCGTTACCGCAGGCCGTGACGCAACAAGCAGATACCGTCGACGCCCCGTTTGGACACTTTTCCCTCAACCCTAGGAGAACCTGATGAAGACTTTCACGCGACTATTTGGCCTCGGCGCGCTGGCGCTGGCGGCCGTGACCTGGATGGCGCCCGCTTCGGCGCAATCAGAGAGCATGATCGATGCGGTCAAGGCCCGCGACAAGCTGCAGGTCGGATTCAGCAGCTTCGTGCCGTGGGCGATGCGCGACAAGAAAGGCGAATGGGTCGGTTTTGAAGTGGACGTGGCCAACAAACTGGCCAAGGATTTGGGCGTCAAGCTCGATCTGATTCCCACCGCATGGGACGGCATCATTCCCTCGCTGATCGCCAAGAAGTTCGACGTCATCATCGGCGGCATGTCGGT
>JBDTMH010000283.1:0-5540 GCA_039934375.1 Burkholderiaceae bacterium
GCCAGCAGCACGGCCGGCTGCACCACGAAGGCGCGCGCCAGCGCCACGCGCTGCTGCTCACCGCCGCTGAGCACCTTGGGATAATGGCCCAGGCGCTCGGACAGGCCGACCCGCGCCAGCATCTCGGCAGCAGACTTGCGCGCATCTTTCGCACCACCGAGCTCCAGCGGCAACATGACGTTCTCCAGTGCGCTGAGGTTGCCCATCAGCTGGAAACTCTGGAACACGAAACCCACCTGCTGTGCCCGAATGGCTGCGCGCGCATCCTCGTCGATCGCGAACAGGTCCTGCCCGGCCAGCAGCACGGTGCCTCGGGTCGGGGTATCCAGACCGGCAATGATGGACAGCAAGGTACTCTTGCCCGAACCGGAGGCCCCCACGATGGCTGCGGTCTCCCGCGCCGCCAGCGTGAAATCAATATCGCGCAAAATGTCGAGTGTGCCGGTCGAATCGGTCACGGACTTGAATACGTGTTGCACGGCGATGATGCTGTCGGCACGGGAACTTGGCATGAAAGGTGGATGGTTTTGAATCGAAGAGACTGTATCGCGATGGCTGTTGCGGCCGGCGCAGTGGGGTATTTCAGTACCGCGGCGCAGGCCCAGGCGGCAACGGCCCCAGCATCACATGGTAAGGCCAAAGCGCCGCGTGCCACGACCATCGTCGTGCTCGGCGACTCGCTCAGCGCTGAATACGGTCTGCGCCGCGGCACCGGATGGGTCGCCTTGCTGGAGCAAAAGCTCAAGCGCGAGTCGATCGCGGCGACCGTCATCAACGCCAGCATCAGTGGCGACACCAGCTCCGGTGGGCGCGCGCGACTCGGTGCGCTGCTGGAGCAACACCATCCGACCCACGTCATCATTGAACTTGGCGGCAACGATGCGCTGCGCGGGCTGTCGTTGCAGGCCACCGAGGACAATCTGGACCAGATGACCAAGGCGGCCCAGAAGGCCGGTGCCAAGGTGGTTCTGGTCGGCATGCAGGTTCCGCCAAACTACGGTGCCGCGTACGGTGAGCAATTTGCCAGCCTGTTCGGCCAGGTTGCCCGCACCCACAACGCGGCCCTGGTGCCGTTTCTGCTCAAGGGCGTGGCCGACGGCGAAGACCCGACCCGGTGGTTCCAGAGCGACCGCATTCATCCGCTGGCCGAAGCCCATCCCATCATGCTGGCCAACGTCTGGCTCGCCCTGCGAAAGTTGCTTCCGTGAGCCGTAGGGCCGCTCCCAAGGGTCACAGCACCGGCAGCCCGAAGGGCGGAGGTTTCCTGATCAGCCGTAGGGCCGCTCCCAAGGGTCACAGCACCGGCAGCCCGAAGGGCGGAGGTTTCCTGATCAGCCGTAGCGCCGCTCCCAAGGGTCACAGCAGCGCAGCCCGCAGCGCGGAGGTTTCCCGATGAGCGTTGTTTCGGAGAATGCTGCAACTTTGCTTCAGCAACTCGACGGATTCGATGCCATCATCGATGCGCGCAGCGAGGACGAGTTTGCGCTCGACCATCTGCCCGGTGCCGTGAACTGGCCGACTCTGGACAACCAGCAGCGCCATGACGTGGGATGGCGTTACAAGCAGGTCAACCCGTTCGAGGCGCGCAAGCTGGGTGCCACCATCGCCGCGCGCAACATCGCCGCGCACATCGAACGCGAAGTGATGGACAAACCGCGCAATTGGCGCCCGCTGGTATATTGCTGGCGGGGTGGCCAGCGCAGTGGTTCTCTGTCACTGGTGCTGGGCCAGATCGGATTTCGCGTCGGCATCATCGACGGCGGTTACAAGGCGTTTCGTGCGGCCATCGTGGCCGATACCGGGCGTCTGGCAGAGCGGTTCGACTATCAGGTTGTCTGCGGCACGACCGGGTCGGGCAAAACCCGGTTATTGCATGCGTTGGCACGGGCCGGCGCCCAGGTGCTCGATCTGGAGGATCTGGCCAATCACCGCAGCTCGGTGCTGGGGGCCATTCCAGGACTTGCCCAGCCGTCGCAAAAAGCCTTTGACACCCTGGTCTGGGACCGGCTGCGTCGCTTCGATCCGGCACGCCCTGTGTTCGTCGAAAGCGAAAGCCGCAAGGTCGGCAATCTGACAGTACCGGTCGCCCTGATGGACACCATGCGTGCGCGTGGAAACTGCCTGAACCTGGTGTTGTCGGATAACGAACGGGTGGCCTTGCTGATGGAGGACTACGTGTATTTCGTGCGCCATACCGACGTCTTCTGCGCTCGTCTGGATGCTTTGACCGAGATTCGCGGCAAGCAGGTGGTGCAGGGTTGGAAATTGGCGGTGCAGTCAGGCGCCATTGAATCGGTGGTGCATGAATTGCTGACGCACCACTACGATCCGGTCTATCTGCAATCGATGCAACGCAATTTCAGGCGTTTCGACGCAGCCCGGGCACTGACGCCGGACGACCGCAGCCCTGCGGCAATGAACGCTCTGGCCTCGTTGCTGGTTGCTCAGACCGTTGTCGGCCAGCTGCTGTTCCCAGTCGACCCGACGGGTCAGGCCGCGCCGGAGCTGCCGGCTCCAGAATCTCCCGGGGCCGGAGATGGATCGACATAAGCCTGGGATGGCTGTTCGTAATCCGAACCTCCCCCCTGTTTGCGCTGGGCCTTCTCCTTGAGCTTGTCTTCTTTCTTGCGCTTTTTCGCAAGTTCCTTCTGACGCTTTTCGTATCCGTAATTGGGTGTTGCCAAGTTGGTCCTTCCGTTTGATGCCACTGACTTTAACAGTTCATGCGGTGCAGATCAAAAACCAGCGGGCGCAAGCGCAGCCCAGCCATCAGGTCGATTCAGGCTCGGGCTCAGCCTGCCACCGCACCGATCCACGGTAGGCGTGCCAGCTCGCATGTCCGAGCCAGGGGCCGACGACGACCAGCCCCAGGCCCCAGGGCCACAATGCCAGCGCCACCAGCAGCGCGATCAGCAGGCCCCACAGCAGCATGACCCCGGTGTTCTGGAACACGACCTGCGCACTGGTGATGGCCGCCGAGATCGCATCGGTATCACGGTCCAGGATCATCGGGATGGACACGACGGCAATGGCATAGACCAGCACGGCAAAAACCCCACCGACCAAAAAATAGGCGACCACGAACTCCCAGTTCTGCGGGTTGAAGACCGCCGCGACCACTCCGGTTGTCGATGGCATGCCGGTATTGAAGAACACCGCGAAAACCACCAGCGACGCGCGACCCCAGAGCAGTTCGATCAGCACCAGCACCAGCACCAGCAGGCCGACGCTGCGCAATCGGGTGTCCCAGCAGGTCAGCGACGAGGCCAGATCGGGCGCGAGACCGCGCTCACGACGCCGGCTGACCTCGTAAAGACCCATGGCCATGAACGGGCCGACCAGCAGGCAGCCGGAGGCAATCGACATCACGTATTCCGGCTTGTGGCGAAACACGAATGCCAGCAGCAGCGCCATCAGCCAGAAGCAGACGCCGTAGAAAAGCGCAATGCCGGCATGGGCGTGCAGGTCGCGCCAGCCCAGTGCCAGCCACCGGAACGGGTCGCGCAGCCGCAACGCCACGATGTCGCGCTGCGGCCCTTCGGGCGGTGGTGGTGTGTACGGAGCCGGGGCTTCTTGCACTGCTGGGGCCATGGCGGCAGCTTATCCTTCGCACGCGGGCATGGCCATTGCGGAAAACACCCGCTCAGGCGCTCAGAAAAGGGCCTGTCGCAATGCCTGTTCGAGATCGGCCTGCAGATCGGCGACATCTTCGAGCCCGACCGAGAAGCGCACGACTGTGCCGCTTTTCAAATAAGCGGGGTGCTGGCTGCGCATCTCGGAAATCTTGTACGGCACGACCAGGCTCATCGGTCCGCCCCAGCTATAGCCCAGCTTGAACAGGCACAGCGCATTGCAGAACGCGTCGACGCGTTCGACACTGTGCTGAGGACCGAAGATCACGCTGAACAGCCCGGCGGCGCCACCGGCGCCTTGCTTGCACACTGCGCGCCAGAAGTCATGGCCGGGTGAATCGGGCAGCGCCGGGTGCAGTACCTGGGCGAATTCGGGTCGCGTGCTGGCCCATTGCGCCAGGGATCGGGCTGCCATGTCATGGTGACGGTAACGCAGCTCGATGCTGGCGAGGCCGCGCAAGACGGTTTCGACGTCGTTGCCAGACACGCCCATGCCCAGATGCCGGCGCGTCGCGCGCAGGCGCAGATGCAGTTGCGGATCGCAGGTGATGATGCTGCCCATAAGCACGTCGCCGCCGCCGCTGGGGTACTTGGTAAGGGCATGCACAGTCAGGTCGACCGCCAGCGCTTCGCCGGAACCCGCGAGCAGATCGAACGGCCGGAACGCCAGTCCGGCGCCCCAGGTATTGTCCAGTGCCGTCAACACCGATCGGGCCTGGCAGACACGCACCAGCGCAACCAGATCGGGAAACTCCAGCGTCACCGAGCCGGCCGCCTCCAACCAGACCAGTCGCGTGGCCGGGCTGATCTTGGCCGCAAGGTCCTGTGCGTCCTGCGAATCGTAGTATCGGTGCGTGATACCCCAGCCACGCAGTTCATTTTCGGCCAGCGCCTTGTTCGGGCCATAGGAGTTGTCGGGAATCAGCACCTCGTCGCCGCTCCTGAGCAGCGCCAGCGACACGGTGGAGATGGCCGCCAGTCCGCTGGGAGCGAGCAGGCATTGCAGGCCACCCTCCAGAGCACACAGCCGCTCCTCAAGCAGGAACGTGCCGGGCGTGCCGTGCAGACCGTAGGTATAGCCCTCCCGCCGTTTCCAGTCGGTCGTGCGCATCGTGGCGACGTCGGGAAAGATGACCGTCGATGCCCTGAACACCGGCGGCTGGGGCGAAGAAAATCCGACCGGCGGCCGGTACGGGTGATGAATCAGTTGGGTGGATAGCTCGGACATGGTGGGAGATGGGCAGACTCAGACGCTCCACTTTGCGATGAGCTGTTCGGGCCGCATCGAGTCGTATCCTTCGAAGGGTTGGTGAATCCAGGGATTGGTCGGCAGGGACTCGACCGAATAATCCGCCTTGAACGCCGAAATCCCCTTGGTCCAGATCACGGCACTGCGCAGCTCGGTGATCGGCGCGTAGTCGTCGCGCAACTGGTCGATCACCGCCTTGAGCGTCTTGCCAGTATCGGCTAGATCGTCGACCAGCAACACCCGCCCGGCGATCTCCCCCTTGGGAGTGGTGATGTAGCGGGCGATGTCGAGCATGCCCTGGAGGGTACCTGCTTCGGCGCGGTAGGAACTGGTCGACATGATGGCCAGCGGCTTGTCGAATATGCGCGACAGAATGTCGCCGGGCCGCATGCCGCCACGCGCCAGGCACAGGATCGTGTCGAATTCCCAGTCCGACTGGTGGACCTTGATCGCGAGCTTCTCGATCAGGTTGTGGTACTCGTCATAACTGACGTACAGGTGCTTGCCGTCTTCCGTCAACATGGTTTTGATCCTTTAGTCGGCCAGGTAGGGGTGGCGCATCATGATAGTGTGGTCGCGGTCCGGGCTGGTCGACACCATGTGAATCGGCACGCCGGTCACATGTTCGATCCGCTGCAGGTACAGGCGGGCGGCAATCG
>JBDTMH010000284.1:0-5534 GCA_039934375.1 Burkholderiaceae bacterium
GACCACCCCTATTTGAAAGGCGCCTGGACGCCATTGCACGAAGAGGTCAACGCCTGCGACATGAAGGTGATCGAAGGCAGCATCCCGAAGGACATCGACGGTGTCTACCTGCGCAACACGCAAAACCCGGTCTACCAGTCGTTCGGCCGTTACCACCCGTTCGACGGCGACGGCATGATCCACATGATCGGCTTTCAAGACGGCAAGGCCACCTACCGCAACCGTTTCGTGCAGACCAAGGGCTTGTCCGCCGAGATGGAAGCCGACAAGCGCCTGTGGGCGGGGCTGATGGAAGACCCGAGACTGTCGACGCGCCCGGGCTGGGGCGCGCACGGCTCGATCAAGGATGCATCGAGCACCGACGTGGTGGTGCATGCAGGCAAGGCGATCACATCGTATTACCAGTGTGGCGAGGGTTACCGGCTCGATCCGTTGACGCTGGAACAACATGGCATCCCGTCGTGGTCACCGCTCGATGGCATTTCTGCCCATATGAAGGTCGATGAAGCCAACGGTGAAATGTTGTTCTTCAACTACTCCAAGCATGCGCCCTACATGCACTATGGCGTGGTCGACAAACACGACAAGCTGGTGCACTACGTGCCGATTCCGCTGCCCGGCCCGCGCCTGCCGCACGACATGGCGTTCACCGAGAACTACGCCATCCTGAACGACTTCCCGCTGTACTGGGACGAAGAACTGCTCAGACTAGGCAAACACGTGGTGAAGTTTCACGCCGACCAGCCGTCGCGTTTTGCCATCATCCCGCGCCGCGGCCAGCCAGAAGACATCCGTTGGTTCGAGGCTGCCCCCACCTTCGTGCTGCACTGGCTCAATGCCTATGAAGAAGGCGATGAGATCGTTCTCGATGGCTATTTCCAGGACGACCCCGAACCCAAGAACTTCGAAGGCGCGCCCAAGGGTTACGAGCGCATGATGTCGTACCTGGACCAGTACAAGATGATGCCCCGGCTGCACCGCTGGCGCTTCAACCTGAAAACCGGCAAGACCACCGAACAACGCTTGGACGACCGCACGCTGGAATTCGGCATGATCAATATGCGTCACGGAGGAAAACCCTACCGTTACGCCTATAGCGCGTTGCCGGTGCCGGGCTGGTTCCTGTTTCTCGGCTACGTCAAGCACGACCTGCAGACCGGTGAATCCTGGGAGGTCCGTCTGCCTGAAGGCCAGTTCGCCAACGAGGCGCCGTTTGCGCCGAGAGTCAATGCCAAGGACGAGGATGACGGTTACCTGGTGACCTTCATCAACAACGAAAACACCGGGAAGTCCGAGGCTCTGCTGATCGATTGCAAGCGATTCACCGATGGGCCGGTGTGCCGGATCGAACTGCCGCACAAAATGTGCGCCGGCACCCACTCCTGCTGGGCCAATGGCGCAGATATCCGTGACGGGCTGCTCAGCGGAAAATCGCCATGATCAAAACCACGCTGGTCGTCGCGGCCGCGGTGCTGTGGTCGGTGTGGATGTTGGCCTTACTGGTGTTCCGGCGCCAGCCGGCACTGCGGGTCGGCACACCCCGTGAGTTCGTGATGCCGATCGCGGCCTTGGTGATCGGTCTGTGGTGGTGGTTCAGCCGCGGCGACTGGCCGGGCAACTACTTCCTGTCGGTCTACCTGAAGGCGGCGGTCATCAATGCCGCGTTGCTCACGGGGGTCTGGTTGATCAGCCTGGTCAAGCGCGACGCCGGCATCATGGACGTGGCCTATTCATTGACGGCGGCTGTACCGGTGCTGGTGCTGTTGACGCTGCGCGGCAGCTGGTCGCCGCACGAGATCGTTGTGGCGATGCTGGTGACCCTGTGGTCGGCCCGCATGTCCTTGCATATCGGATTGCGCAATGCCGGGCACGCAGAGGACGCCCGTTATGCAGCCTGGCGCAAGCGTTTCGCTCGCCATTGGTGGTGGTGGAGTTATTTCCAGATCTTTGCGATGCAAGGCGTCATGGTCTGGTTGTGGTCGATCGGCCTGGTCGCCGCCGTAGCGGTCGGCCCCCAACCGCTGGGCTGGCAACATGGGTTGGCACTGGTGCTGTTTGTGATCGGATTCGGCTTCCAGGTCTTCAGTGACCTGCAGCTGGAACGGTTCAAGCGCGAGCGCACCGACCGCAGCAAGGTGCTGGACACCGGCTTGTGGTCCTTGTCACGGCATCCCAACTACTTCGGCGAGGCTGTCGTGTGGTGGAGCTTTGCGGCGCTTGGCCTGGTCCACCCCTGGGGCTGGCTGGCGCTGATCTGTCCGCTATACGTGACCTGGTTCATGAGCGCTGGCTCGGCCACACCCATGCAAGAGCGTTATCTGCAGAAGGCCAAACCCGCGTATGCGGATTACATGCGGCGCGTCCCGGTCTTTTTTCCATGGACCAAACCGTGAACAATATCGAAGATCTGCGTGGCCGAACCGCCATCGTGACGGGCGCCGGCAAAGGGCTCGGACGTGCCTATGCGCTGCATCTGGCACGCCATGGCGCCAAGGTGCTGGTCAACAACCGGCGCCACGCAGGTGAGACCGACGCTGACACCTCGGCCCAGCAGACGGTAGACGCCATCCGCGCGGCGGGCGGTACGGCCATGGCCAACTGGTGCGATGTCACCGAGCCGGACAGCGGCGCGGCGATGGTGCAGCAGTCGCTCAGCCACTTCGGTCGGCTCGACATCGTCATCGCCAATGCCGGCGTCGATAGTGCCCGTGCTTTCGCCAAACAATCCATCGCGGATTTCCGCGCCATTTTCGACACCAGCTTCTTCGGCAACCTGCATTTGGTGCATGCCGCCTGGCCGCATCTGACCGGACAGGACTACGGCCGCGTGGTGCTGACGACATCCAGTGCGGGCTTGTATGGCAACTACGGGCAGACGGCCTATTCGGCTGCGAAATCAGCGGTGATCGGCCTGGTGCGTGCGCTGGCCATCGAAGGCAAACGCCATGGTGTGCGTATCAACGCGATTGCGCCCTACGGCTACTCCCAGATGACGGCACCGTACATGTCGCCCGAAATGGCCACGACCCTCGACCCGCAGCGCGTCGCACCGCTGGTGGGTTGGCTCGCGGGCGCAGGCTGCGACGTCAGTGGCGAGGTGCTGGTCTGTGGTGGTGGCCTGGTGCGACGCGCCGGTGTCGGTGAAACCGGCGCGGTGGTGATGCGCCCCTCTGAACTGGCAGCGACCGTGCAGTCGCTGCACGAAATGGCCTTGAACAGCCACGCCAGCGCGACCGATTCATTCACCCGATTTGTCAACGAACTTCCAATCGTTCCAAAGGACACCCCATGACCCACGCTTATATTGCCGACGCAGTACGCACCCCACGCGGACGCGGCAACGACAAAGGCAGCCTCAAGTCGGTCAAGCCGGCCGAGTTGCTGGCCCAGACCTTGCGCGCGCTGGCCAAGCGCAACGCGCTGGACACCGCGCTGGTCAGTGATGCGATCTTCGGCTGCGTGACGCAAACCGCAGAGCAGGGCGCCAGCGTCGGCACCATGGCCCTGCCGTTGGCGCATTGGGATGACGCCGTGAGCGCCGTCACGATCAACCGCTACTGCGCCTCCGGCCTGTCGGCCACCAACTTTGCCGCGCTGCAGGCCTTGCACGGCAACACGCTGGCGCTGGGCGGCGGCATCGAAATGATGTCGCGCGTACCCATGGGCAGCGACCAGGGCCCGCTGACCCACGATCGTGAACTGCAATTGGAGGCTCGCCTGGTGCCGATCGGCATCGCCGCAGACGCGATCGCGACCCAGCGCGGTTACAGCCGCGCGCAACTCGACACGTTTGCCGTCTCATCCCAGCAACGCGCGGCAACTGCGTCGGCCCGCGGTCACGCGCCGTCGATGATCGCGGTCACCGACACCGATGGCAATGTGCTGCTGGATCGGGACGAAAATGTCCGTCCGACTACAACCGTCGAATCACTCGCGGCGCTGCAGCCCGCTTTTGCGCAATGGGGCGCCAAGGGCGGCGAGCAAGGTTGGGACGCGCAGCTGTGTCGCCAGTACGGCCTGGACGCGATTGACCACGTACACCACGCCGGCAACTCGCCGGCCATGGCCGACGGCGCGGCAGTGGTGCTGGTGGGCACCGCACCCGCACTCGAGCGCGCAGGCCTGAAAGCACGCGCACGTATTGTCGGTATGGCCGATGTCGGCTCCGATCGGACCTTGGCCCTGACCGGCACCGTGACCGCTGCGCAGCTGGCAATCCGACGCGCCGGACTGCGGACACAAGACATCGACCTGTTTGAGATCAACGAGGGTTTTGCCGCGATGGCATTGCAATTCATGGATGACATGCAAGTCGAACCCGAGCGGCTCAACGTCAATGGCGGCGCGATTGCGATCGGGCACGCCATGGGATGCACTGGCGCAGCGCTGGTCGGCGTCGTGCTGGACGAACTTGACCGACGTGGCGGCCGATATGGCTGCATCGCCATATGCGGCGCCGCGGGTGTGGCCAGCGCAATGGTGATCGAGCGACTGGCGTGACGATTCCGAACGGGATGCTGTTGCCTATGTGACAGATGTCCAGGAGCGATTGGTAATTACCCTTATCGATTTTTTACTTTCTCAATTAGACTTAACTTCACGAAACCACAACGGCGTCGGGCGTAGGCAGAAACATGCCCATGGACCAGCCACGCTGGCCGAAACGGCGCACAGGAGACAGGTATGTTCATGGATCGTATCGCTGCCACGAAGCAGCGTCTGGCAGCGATAGGCTTGCCCTCCGATGCACGACACGGAGGGACTTCCCGTGAATGCTGACCTGGTTCAGGTTCTGCAACTGACGGTCAATGGCGTGGCCATCGGCTCGATCTATGCGCTGGTGGCGCTGGGGCTTGTGCTGACCTACAAGGCCACCGAGGTTCTCAATTTCGCGCATGGCGACATCTTGATGGCGTCATCCTTTGTCGGATGGGGCCTTATCGTCGGTCTGGGTTGGCCGTTCTGGCTGGCCGCGCTCGGAACCATCGCGCTGGCCGCGGCGCTGAATTGGCTGATCGACGCACGGGTGATGCGCCTGATCGTCGGTCAGCCGCAGTTTGCCGGCGTCATGCTGACGATTGCCATTGCCTTCATGCTGCGCGGCCTGGTCAGCATGGCCTTCGGCCCCGATTCACGCAACTTTCCCACACCGTGGAGCGGTGAGAACACTGAAATCGGCCCATTGGTGATCACCGACCTGCACATGGTCATCATCGCTGCGGCACTCATCATCACATTGGTGCTGTTCTGGTTCTTGAAGAAGACCTCGCTGGGCGTCGCGATTCAGGCGGCATCTCAAAACCAATTGGCGGCCTACCTCAACGGCATCCGCGTCAAGCGCGTGACATCCTTGGTATGGGCCATCTCCGGCGCCATCGCCGCGGTCTGCGGCCTGCTGCTGGCACCCATTGCCCTGGTCGACATCGGCTTGTGGATCGTCGTGCTCAAGGCCCTGGCAGCGCTGGTGCTGGGTGGCTTTGGCAGCATTCCGGGTGCCATTCTGGGTGGCCTGCTGCTGGGGATGATCGAACAGT
>JBDTMH010000285.1:0-5420 GCA_039934375.1 Burkholderiaceae bacterium
ATGCTCAACAAGCTGATCCTGACCCGTGCCCAGCCGATCGCCGACGTGGTGTTCGGCGTGGACAACGCGCTGATCGCCAAGGCGCAGGCCGCCAACGTGCTGGTGCCTTATGCCGGAGCGGCGACGCAGCGTGTCGCCACGGTGCCGCTGGACGGTCCGGTGGTGGCGGTGGACTACGGCTTCGTGAACCTGAACTACGACAAGGCATGGTTCGCCAAGAGCGGTCTGGCACTGCCGCGCTCGCTGGAAGATCTGGCCCAGCCGGCCTACCGGGACCTGCTGGTGGTGCAGAACCCGGCGACCTCGAGCCCGGGTTATGCATTCCTGCTGGCCACCATTGGCGGCCTGGGGGAGGAGGCCGCCTTTGACTGGTGGGGCCGCATGCGCGCCAATGGGCTGAAGGTGGCCAAGGGCTGGAGCGAGGCCTATTACACCGACTTCACGCGCAACGGCGGCAGCCGCCCGCTGGTGGTGAGTTATGCCAGCAGCCCGGCAGCCGAGGTGTTCTACAGCAAGGAAAAAATCAGCGAGCCGCCAACCGCCAGTCTGTTCCTCAAGGGGGGCGTGTTCCGCCAGGTCGAAGGCGTGGCCCTTGTCAAGGGCGGTCAGCAGAGCGAGGCCGCCGGCAAGTTCATCGAGTTCATGCGTTCGCCGGCGGTGCAGGAAGCGCTGCAGACGACGATGTGGATGTATGCCGCAGAGCCGGGTACGCCGCGTCCCGAGGTGCTGCGCCACGCGCCGGAACCGGCAGCGTTTGACAATCCGTCGCAGGAACTGATTGCGCGCAAAGGCGCTGACTGGGTCAGCCGCTGGACCCGCGTGGTCCTGAAGTAGGACCGGCTGCGGCTGCCGCCGGCCAGGGTCTGACGCGATTCGCGGCACCTGCAAGCCCCCATGAAGCGCATCTCGACCCACCCCTCGCTGTGGCTGGGCCTGGTCCCGCTGTCGTTTCTGCTGCTGGTGATGCTGGCACCGCTGGCGCGCATCGGCGCCATGGCCAGCGCCGACGCCACCGGTGCCATGGTGGCCGACCTGTGGCGCGACGACTATCTGCGCTGGCGCATCGTCTGGTCGTTCCTGCAGGCCGGCGTGACCTGCATCGCGGCGCTGGTGTTGGCGGTGCCGGTGGCATGGGTGCTGGCGCGGTTCCGTTTTGCCGGACGTGGCCTGCTGCTGCGGCTGCTGATGCTGCCCTTTGTCGTGCCGACGCTGGTGGCGGCCATGGGTGTGCTGGCCCTGTGGGGTCCGCACGGCATCGTGTCGGGCTGGTTTGAGGTCGACCTGCAGGGTACGCCCTGGCTGCTGCTGTACGGCAACCTGTTCTTCAATCTGTGCCTGGTCGTGCGCGCCGGCGTCGATGCGCTGGGCCATGTCAGCGCAGCGCGGGTGGCGGCGGCGCGCACGCTGGGCGCTTCGCCATGGCGCGTGTTCTGGCGTGTCGAATGGCCGGCCATCGTGCCCTGGCTGGCGTCGGCGTTGTGCCTGGTGTTCCTGTATTGCCTGTCCGGCTTCGGACTGGCCCTGGTGCTGGGCGGTCAGCGCTACGCCACGGCCGAGGTCGAGATCTACACCCTGGTGGCCCATGAACTGCAACTGGCGCAAGCCGGCGTGCTGGCCGTGTGCATGGCGCTGCTGACCGCTCTGGTGGCGCTGGCGTATGCCTGGATCGAGCAGCACCTGGCGCTGCCCGGCCGGCCGGACGCCATCGCGCTGCGCCGGCCTGCCGGCTGGCGCCAGTGGGGCGCGGTGCTGGGCGCGGTGCTGCTGCTGGGTGTGTTCTGCGGCGCGCCGCTGCTGGCCATTGCCGTGCGTGCCGCCCAGGCCGGCCTGCCGGCCTGGGCGGCGCTGCTGCAGGAGGAAAGCCTGCAGGCGATCGGCAACACGCTGCGTTTCACGGCTGCGGCGCTGGCGCTCGCGGTGCTGCTGGGCGTGACACATGCGCTGGCCGCGCGCCGTTCAGTCTGGCTGCGCGCTGCCGCCTTTCTGCCATTTGTCGTATCGCCAGTGGCGGTGGCATTCGGCCTGTTGCTGCTGTACCCACAGTGGAGTGCCAGCCTGTGGATTCTGGTGGCGGCGTATGCCTTGCTGGCCTATCCGTTCGTGGCCCAGTCGCTGGGTGCGGCGCTGGACCAGTTGCCACTGCATCTGGCGCAGGCCGCCCGCACGCTGGGCGCCACGCCCTGGCGGCTGTTCTGGCGCGTCACGCTGCCGCTGGTGTTGCCGTCGCTGCGCCGCGGCATGGCGTTTGCCACGGCGACCGCGCTGGGCGAGTTCGCCGTGACGCTGTTCCTGTCACGCCCCGAGTGGACCACGCTCACGACGCTGATCTATGAGCGGCTGGGTCGACCGGGTGCGGGCAATCGCGACAGTGCGCTGGTGCTGGCGGCGGTGTTGATGCTGCTGGCCTTGTTGGCCTTCGTGCTGATCGACCGTCCGTCAGCACGCGACACCGTGCGCAGGCGCCTGCCGGCGGGAGCGGCGCATGCTTGAACTGCGCGCGATCCGCAAGACCTTCGACGACAACGCCGGCGGCCACTGGGTGCTGGCCGATGGCCTGGACCTGTCGGTCGCTGCGGGTCGCACGGTGGCGGTGTTGGGGCCTTCGGGCAGTGGCAAGAGTACCTTGCTCAAGATCATTGCCGGGCTCGAGGCGCAGGACGGCGGGCAAGTGCTGTTCGATGGCGCCGATCTTGCCGGCGTGCCACCCGAACGACGCCGTTTTGCGCTGATGTTTCAGGACTTCGCGCTGTTTCCGCACTTGAATGTGCTGGACAACGTGGCGTTCGGCCTGGTCGAGCAGGGACTGGGCCGCGCTCCGGCCCGGGCGCAGGCACTGGCCATGCTGGGCGTGTTCGGCTTGCAGAACCATGCGCGGCACAAGGTATGGAAACTCTCTGGCGGCGAGCAGCAGCGGGTGGCACTGGCGCGTGCGCTGATCACGGCACCGCGGCTGCTGTTGCTCGACGAGCCGTTCTCCGCGCTGGATGCGCAGTTGCGCACCAGTCTGCGCAGCGAGTTCTCCGAACGTATTTCCGCAGCTGGCATGGCCACCGTGCTGGTGACCCACGACGAGGCCGAAGCCCGCGCCATGGCACAGCAGGGCTTTCGACTGGAGCAAGGGCGGCTGACCAGGCTCTGGTGAGCGCCCCGACCCTGGTTTTGCCAGGCCCCGAGGGGTTGCAAAGAAACTCGGGGCCGGTCTGGTCGGGCCCGCTGCTATGCTTGCGCGCGATGCATGAACACCGATTTTCCGACCTGACGGGACAACGTGATTTCATGCGCTTCTGGGTGGCACGGCTGTTTGGCACGGCCGGCAACCAGATGCTGATGGTGGCGATCGGCTGGCAGATGTACGAGCTGACCGGCAGCGCCTGGGATCTGGGCCTGGTCGGCCTGTACCAGTTCGTGCCGGCCTTGCTGTTCACGCTGGTTGCCGGCCATGTGGCCGACCGCTGGCACCGTGGCCGCATCGTGGCGCTGTGTCTGGTGGCGCAGGCACTGGTCGCTGTGATGCTGGTGCTGGCCACGCTCGGTGTCGGCGCGGACACGCCCTGGGTCTCGCGCAATCTGCTGCTCGCGGTCTCTGTGGTGCTGGGGCTGGCGCGCGCATTCCAGATGCCGGCCATGCAGTCGCTGACACCCAATCTGCTGCCGTCCGCGCTGCTGGCGCGCGGTATGGCCTTTGCCTCGGCCGGCTCCCAGGCCGCCATCATCGGTGGCCCGGCGCTGGGTGGGCTGCTCTTTGTCGCTGGCGCGCAGGCGGTTTATGGCGCCTGCGTACTCGCGTTCGCCGCCGGTTGCGTGCTGGTGTTCCTGCTGCGTTATCCGCAGCTGGCCCGTGTCAACGAGCCGGCATCGCTCAAGACCTTGTTCGCCGGTCTGGGTTTTGTCTGGAATCGCAAGGTTCTGCTGGGTGCCGTTTCGCTCGACCTGTTCGCCGTGCTGCTGGGCGGGGCCACCGCCTTGCTGCCGATGTTCGCCAAGGACATTCTGCTGGTCGGCCCCTGGGGCCTGGGGATGCTGCGCGGTGCACCGGCCGTCGGTTCGCTGTTCATGTCGGCATGGTTGACCCGCTGGCCCTTGCGCCAGCGGGTCGGGCGTACCTTGCTGGTCGCTGTGGCCGTGTTTGGTGTCTGCATGCTGGTGTTCGGCCTGTCGACGTTTTTCTGGCTTTCAATGCTGGCACTGGTGGTGTCAGGCGGGGCCGATACGGTCAGTGTCGTCGTGCGCCAGACCCTGGTGCAGCTCGACACGCCCGATGCGATGCGTGGACGGGTCAGTGCGATCAATTCGGTCTTCATCGGCGCCAGCAACCAGCTCGGCGAGTTCGAGTCCGGTGCCACCGCCGCCTTGCTGGGACCGGTGGGCTCGGTCGTGCTGGGCGGCCTGGGCACGGTGCTGGTGGCGTTGGCCTGGCTGCGCCTGTTTCCGGCATTGGCCCGGCGCGACCGGCTCGACGAGCGCTGACGAAGCTGCGCAATGTCGTGCCTCGACAGGAGTCAGGGCGTCCGCTATGCGCCTGTAGTAGTAAAAGGTACGGGTGGCGCATCGGGCACTTCAACGGCCAGGCGTTCGTATTCGGCGATTACCTGCGCACCCAAAAGCAGCAGCGTGGCCCCCACCTCCAGGCTCAGCAGAACCGCAATGGCCGTGGTCAGGGATCCATACACGATGCCGATCTGGGACAGCGTCGTGAAGTACCACACCAGCAGATGGCGCGAGAGCTCCCACAACAGGGCTGCCGCGACCGCGCCGAGCAAGGCATGGCGCCAGGCCAGTCGGCCAACCGGCATCACCATATACACCGAGGTCAGCACAAAAATTTCACCCGCGAAGCCGAGCAGATACAGCAGCACACCCGACAAACCACCCAGCGACCAGCTGCGCCACAGGAACTCCACGTCGCGCTGGCCAATCGCCTGCAAGCTGCCCGCCACCAGCGTTACCAGCAGTAACCCGAGCCCGAGCGACAGGATGTATAGATAAGGGATCACCGCCGAGATCAGAAAGTGGCGACGCCGCACGGCCACGCGGTGGTGAAAAATAACGGACATCGCGTTTTCCAGCACCGTAAATGCCAGTGAGCTGAAAAACAACATGCTGCCCAGCAACACCCAGCCCAGAACGTCGCGATGCGCGAGGAAGTGGGCGAGTTCGGCCACCACGGCGCTGGACTGCCCTGGCACCAGCCACTCCAGATAGCGGCCCACAGTCTGCAGCAGCGCGCCTTGCTCGACAAAATGTGAAAGTGCAACCACCGTGAGGATCAGTAGCGGCACGATAGACAGCAGCGCATAGTAGGCCACTGCGCCGGCCAGCAACAGGCCCTGATTGGCGCGAAAAGCCTTTAACGTGCGCAGGCAAAACGCCCCAGGGGCTTGCAGGATTTGCTTGGCCGGGGGTGCGAGAAATTGCATTGC
>JBDTMH010000286.1:0-5352 GCA_039934375.1 Burkholderiaceae bacterium
CGCCCGACACGCTGGGATGCCCCGACATCCTGCTGCTGCAATGCGAGGAACTGGCGGTGATCGACAACCTGTCGGGCAAGTTGTACCTGATCGTGTATGCCGACCCCGGGCAGAGCGAGGCCTACAGCAACGCCAAGCGGCGCTTGCGCGACCTCAAGGAGCAGCTCAAGTATTCGGTCAGTGCACCGGTGGTCAAGGCCACGCAGTCGTATCCGCCGGAGCGCGAGTTCGCCAAGGCCGACTATCTGCGCGCGGTCGAACAGGCCAAGCGCATGATCGAGGCCGGCGACTTCATGCAGGTGCAGGTTGGCCAGCGCATCAAGAAGCGCTATACCGAGTCGCCACTGTCGCTGTATCGTGCATTGCGCTCGCTCAATCCCAGCCCCTACATGTATTACTACCACTTCGGCGACTTTCACGTGGTGGGTGCCAGCCCGGAGATCCTGGTACGCCAGGAAAACACCGACGCAGGCCAGAAGATCACGATTCGCCCGTTGGCCGGAACCCGCCCGCGCGGCGCCACACCCGAAACCGACAAGGCGATCGAGATCGAACTGGTCAACGACCCGAAGGAGCGGGCGGAACACGTGATGCTGATCGACCTGGCGCGCAACGACATCGGGCGCATCGCCAAGACCGGCAGTGTCAAGGTGACCGAGGCCTTCGCCGTCGAACGCTACAGCCATGTCATGCACATCGTCAGCAATGTCGAGGGCCTTCTGAATGACGGCATGACCAGCATGGACGTGTTGCGCGCCAGCTTCCCGGCCGGCACGCTGACCGGCGCACCCAAGGTGCACGCGATGGAGGTGATCGACCAGCTCGAGCCGATCAAGCGCGGGCTGTACGGAGGTGCCTGCGGCTACCTCAGTTATGCCGGCGACATGGATGTGGCGATCGCAATCCGAACCGGCATCATCAAGGACGGCAACCTGTATGTGCAGGCCGCAGCGGGTGTGGTGGCCGACTCGGTGCCCGAACTGGAATGGAGAGAGACGGAGGCCAAGGCGCGGGCGCTGCTGCGCGCGGCCGAACTGGTCGAGGAGGGGTTGGAATGAGCGCCGCGCCGGGCCGTTCCCAAGCAAGCCCGCACCGCAGCCCGCAGGGCGAAGGTGTTCCGATGAGCGCCGCGCCGGGCCGTTCCCAAGCAAGCCCGCACCGCAGCCCGCAGCGCGAAGGTATTCTGATGAACGCAAGCAAACCGATCCGGCTGTTGATGATCGACAACTACGACAGCTTCACCTACAACATCGTGCAGTATTTCGGCGAGCTGGGGGCCGAAGTCGAGGTGTTCCGCAACGACGAGATCACGGTCGAGGCGATTGCGGCGCGCGCGCCGGACCGACTGGTGATCTCCCCAGGGCCATGTTCACCGGCCGAGGCCGGCATCTCGGTCGATGCCATCCGGCACTTCATGGGCAAGTTGCCGATCCTGGGGGTCTGTCTGGGCCACCAGAGCATCGGTGCCGCACTGGGCGGCAACATCGTGCGCGCGCAGCAACTGATGCATGGCAAGACCTCGGTGATCCACACCACACAGACCGGTGTGTTCGCCGGATTGCCGCAACAGTTCACCGTCAACCGCTACCATTCGCTGGCAATCGAACGCGCGACGTGTCCGGCGCAGCTGGAAGTGACGGCCTGGACCGACGACGGCGAGATCATGGGCGTGCGCCACAAGGGCATGGAGTGGGACGTGCGGATCGAGGGCGTACAGTTTCATCCGGAATCGATCCTGACCGAACACGGTCATGCGCTGCTGAAGAACTTCCTGGCGTGACGGCATGGGTGGTCACGCACCAACGCTTTTTTGCTGGCCCGATGGCCAGACCGACGGAGATGCACCATGAAAAGCATTGACTTGCGCAGCGACACCGTGACCCGACCCACGCCGGCGATGCGCGCCGCGATGATGGACGCCCCGCTGGGCGACGATGTCTATGGCGAGGACCCCAGCGTGAATGCGTTGCAGGACAAGCTGGCGGCCCTGCTGGGGTTCGAGGCGGCGCTGTTTGTGGCCACCGGAACCCAGAGCAATCTGTGCGCCATTCTGGCGCATTGCCAACGCGGCGACGAGTACATCGTCGGCCAGATGGCCCATGCCTACCGCTGGGAGGGCGGCGGCGCCGCGGTGTTCGGCAGCGTGCAACCACAACCGCTGAACCACCAGCCCGATGGCACGCTGGCGCTGGCGGACATCGAGGCGGCGATCAAACCCGACGACACGCATTACGCGGTGACCCGGCTGCTGGCGCTGGAGAACACCTGGGGAGGCAAGCTGCTACCGTTCGATTACCTGGAGCAGGCCAGCGAGCTGGCCGTGTCCAAAGGCTTGGCGCGCCATCTCGACGGCGCGCGGTTGTTCAATGCTGCGGTCGCGCAGGCCGCTCGCACCGGGTCGGACCCGCTTTCAGAAGCCCGGCGCATCGCACAATGCTTCGACAGCGTGTCGGTCTGCCTGAGCAAGGGCCTGGGCGCGCCGGCGGGTTCGGTGTTGTGCGCCAGCCGTGCGCTGGTACAGCGCGCGACGCGGGTGCGCAAGATGGCGGGTGGCGGCATGCGCCAGGCCGGTGTGCTGGCGGCGGCCGGCACCTATGCGCTGGACCACCATGTCACGCGATTGGCGCAGGACCACCAGCTGGCGCAGCGGCTGGCCAATGGCCTGCAGGCCATCGCTGGGATGCAGGTTGAGATGCCCGACACGAATATCGTCTTTGTTGATCTGGTGGGTGGCGCGCGAGCGCGTGCGAGTGAATTTCTTCCGTTCCTGCAGAGCCATGGCGTGCTGGCCTCGGGCCTGTACCGGTTGCGTTTCGTGACCCATCTGGATGTCGACGCTGCCGGGGTCGACCATGCGATCGCGACGGCACGCGCGTTCTTCGCCCACTGACAGGCCGGCCGCCCCGACATCCACGCAGCAGCCACGAACATGTTTGCCGGCATCGACCAACTCGGCCTGTTCATCTTCGCCGGCCTGCTGCTGAACCTGACGCCGGGGCCAGACGTGCTGTACATCGTCAGCAGCGGCGTGCGCGGTGGGCGGCGCGCCGGCATCGTCGCGGCACTGGGCATCGGCGCCGGCTGCTGCGTGCATATCGTGGCGGCGGCGGTGGGGCTCGGCGCGCTGATCGCAGCGTCCGCCACCGCCTTCACGGTGCTCAAATGGCTGGGTGCCGCCTATCTGCTTTACATCGGCCTTGGCATGTTGTTGGCCCGCAGCGGTGGCACCGGCGCGCTGGCGGGCCTTGCCGCCCGTACCCCGGCGCAGGCCGACCGCGTGGTGCCGCTGCTGCGGGTGTTTCGCAAGGGCTTCTGGACCAACGCGCTCAATCCCAAGGTGGCGCTGTTCTTCCTGGCGTTCGTTCCGCAGTTCATTGCGCATGACGCCAGCCACAAGACTGCCACTTTTCTGCTGCTCGGCCTGATCTTCAACGTCAATGCGTTGCCGGTGAACCTGGCCTGGGGACTGGGCGCTGCCTGGCTGGCAGGTCGGCTGCAACGGCTGCGCGGTTCCCTGGCCTGGCTGGACCGTATCGCCGGCGCGTTCTTCATTTACTTCGGTGTCCGCCTGGCGACAGCGGAACCATTTGCAACTTCGCCCTAAGGAGACATGAACATGCCCCATCCGATCAAGATCAGCCCGCAGGAGGCGCTGGTGCGCACCATTGAACATCGCGAGATCTTCCACGACGAAATGTTGCATATCGTGCGCCAGATCATGAGCGGCGAAATGTCGCCGCTAATGATGGCGGCGCTGATCACCGGCTTGAGGGTCAAGAAGGAGACCATCGGCGAGATCACCGCTGCGGCCCAGGTGATGCGCGAGTTGTCGACCAAGGTCCATGTGAAGGATTCCACCCACCAGGTGGATATCGTGGGCACCGGCGGCGACGGCTCACATACATTCAACATTTCGACCTGTTCGATGTTTGTCGCGGCCGCGGCCGGCGCCAAGGTCAGCAAGCATGGCGGACGCAGTGTCAGCAGCAAGAGTGGCAGCGCCGACGTGATGGAGGCGCTAGGCGTGAACATCAACCTGTCGCCCGAGGCGATCGCGCACTGCATCGAAACCGTAGGCGTCGGCTTCATGTTCGCACCCAACCACCATCCGGCGATGAAGAATGTGGCGCCGGTGCGCAAGGAACTGGGTGTGCGTACGATCTTCAACCTGCTGGGACCGCTGACCAACCCGGCCGGCGCCCCCAACATCCTGATGGGCGTTTTCCACCCCGACCTGGTGGGCATCCAGGTGCGTGCCTTGCAGCGCCTGGGGGCGGAACATGCGGTGGTGGTATATGGTCGCGACGGCATGGACGAGGTGAGTCTGGGTGCAGCCACCATGGTGGGCGAACTGCGCAACGGTGAGATCACCGAGTACGAGATCCATCCCGAGGACTTCGGCATGGTCATGGCCAGCAACCGCACGCTCAAGGTCGAAACGGCCGAGGAGTCCAAAGCCATGTTGCTCGGTGTGCTTGACAACGAACCGGGTGCGCCACGCGACATCGTGATCCTCAATGCCGGCGCCGCCCTTTATGCGGCCAACCTGACCGACTCGATCGACGCCGGCATCGCCAAGGCGCGGGTGGCGATCGAGTCGGGTGCGGCGAAGGGCAAATTGGCGCAATTGGTCGCGGCCTCACACGAATTGAGCCGTCCAGCCTGATGCAGGCCCATGGCTGCTCGGACTGCGGGCCGGCCGTGCCGCCGCCGCCATTTTCTATGCCACATCTGCGTGTTTACGTGCATTGACCGCGGCTGCGCCAGCCAGTAACCTGAGGCTGAAATGGTCTGGGGGGTGTTCCCCGGGCCGAGTCGCATACAAACTTTGGAGACATGCCATGCGCCGTACTGTGGTTTCCGGTCTTTTGACTGTTTTGTTGGGGTTTTCCACTGCGCCAGCCTTTGCCGAGGGTCGGCTGACGCTGTATTGCAGCTCCGATGCGGCCTGGTGCCAGCAGGCCAAGACCGAATTCGAGAAGAAGACTGGCATTTCGGTCGACATGACGCGCAAGAGCTCGGGTGAGACCTATGCCCAGATCAAGGCCGAGTCGGCCAACCCCAAAGGCGACATCTGGTGGGGTGGCACCGGGGACCCGCATCTTCAGGCGGCCGAGGAAGGACTGACCGAGGCCTATGTTTCGCCGCTGCGCGGCGAATTGCAGGATTGGGCCAATCGCCAGGCGGCTGCGTCCAAGGTGCGTACCGTCGGTATCTATTCCGGCGCTTTGGGATTCGGCTACAACGAGGTGCTGCTCAAGAAGCAGGGCCTGCCGGTGCCGGCTTGCTGGAAAGACCTGATCAAACCGGTGTACAAGGGCAAGGTGCAAGTGGCCAACCCGAACTCGTCGG
>JBDTMH010000287.1:0-5293 GCA_039934375.1 Burkholderiaceae bacterium
AGCCCGGCACTCACCAGCGTCGCGCGCAGGCGGCTGTCGATGATCTGGCGAACGGCAGGCCCGTCGCGCTGATGGCCATCCGCAACCCAGGGCAGGTCGAGTGCCATCAGCAGGGTCGCCGCATAGGTCTGATGGGTTGCCATTGCCGGCGCCAACAATTCTGGATCGTCGAACAGGCACGCACTGTAGACGGCCGTCATCAAGGCGCTGGTATCGGCCACCACGATCGCATGCTGCCGGGCGGCCACCCTGATTCGCTGTGTCTGCTCCCGCGCAATACCCGGTTGCTCGCCGGCCAGTGGCGTGCGGCCGTGATGGTCGCAGAATTCGCGCAGGTACTCGGTAACCCGCACGGCGTCGTGGCCTTCGGCAACAAGGGCCTGGCACAACGCATCTGCCAGCCAGGTCTTGCCGGTGGACTCGGCGCCCAGCAACACCAGCACGGCACCCTCGACGGCCATCACCACATGCACACTCCTTTGCACCATCGTCCGCACTGCATCACCACCACGCCTGCGCGGCGCGCCCCAGCGCAAGCACCTACACTGCGCAGACCGATGCATAGTACCCGCCCATGACCGAACCGGTTCGCCTGTCAAAACGCCTGTCCGACATGGTCGGATGCTCGCGCCGCGAAGCCGAGTTGTACATCGAAGGCGGCTGGGTCCGGGTCGACGGCCAGGTGGTCGAGGTACCGCAGCTCAAGGTCGACGCGCAGACGGTCGAGCTCGATCCGAAGGCGCGCCTGGAGCCGGTCGCCGCCGTGACCTTGCTGCTGCACAAGCCCCCGGGCCTGGACTGGGACCAAAGCTCCACGCCGGCACGCCAGTTGCTGCGGCCGCAGAACCACTGGTCGGGAGATCACCATGCGCCGCGCCTGCTGCAGCGCCACCTGAACGTGCAGTCCAGCATTACACCGCTGGAGACCGACGCCAGCGGTCTGCTGGTGTTCACCCAGGACTGGCGGGTCGAGCGCAAGCTGGTACAGGACGCGGCACTGGTCGAACACGAACTCATCGTCGACGTGACCGGCAAGGTGACGCCGGAGCAACTGCTGCAACTCAATCGCGCGCCGGTCATCGACGGCCGCGCGATGTTGCCGGCCCGGGTCAGCGTCAGCCGGCAGTCGGGAGATGCTACCGGACTGCGCTTTGCCGTCAAAGGCCACCGACCAGGGCAGATTGCCCAGATGTGTGCGGCGGCCCACCTGAAGCTGACGGCCATCAAACGCATCCGCGTTGGGCGGATCGCCATGGCAACGCTGGCACTGGGCCAGTGGCGTTACCTGGCGCCGTTCGAACGGTTCTGAACCGGAGCACTGAGCGCCGGAGCCAGCGCCTCGAAGCCCGATATCACGTCAAACAGCTCTTCATCGATACCGCTCTGGCGCAGCTGGTTGAAACGCCGGCGCAGTTCTTCCAGCAATTCCGAAATGTTCTGGTCGGCCCGTTCCATGGCGGCCAGCCGACTTGCGTTCTCACTGGCCAGCGACTCGGCGCAGGCCCGAAACAGCGACACGAACAGATATTCGCCCACCAGTGCGCGCAAGGTCTCGGCCGCCCCACCCATGACCTGGGGCAGGCTGTGGGTTGGCCAGGCCTGGGCGAGCAATGTCTTGCGCCAATGCGCATCCAGCGGCAACAGACGCTGCTGAACCGTCTCGACTGCTGCACCGGCCGCCGACTGGTTGTGAAAAACCAGCAACTCGGTCGAGGCAACAGCCGCTTGTGCGGACACCGTCTCCAGCAGCAGGCGGCCGACCAGTGCGGTGATCCCCTTGACCGATTGCGGAACAGCCAGCGGCCCCAGGGCCGCGATGCCGGCGTCCAGCAGCCGCACATGGACCCGTTCTCCCACCGCCCAGACCGTGACCGGAAAATCCGCATCGGACAGGCGCGACACCACGTGCGCGGCGACGGTTTCATTGAACTGCCCGACCAGCCCCTGGTCCGATCCGAACACCAGCACCAGCCGATGCACCAGCGCCGTGCCGGTTGTGGATGCGGGCGCAGCCGGTGGCGGTGCATCGACGGCGCGCAGGCAGACACTGAGGCCCAGTTCGACAGTGCGGGCATAGTCGGCCAGCGAACGCACCGACTGCTCGTATTGCCCGATGCTGGACGCCGCCAAAGCCTTCATGGTGCGCACCACCGACTGCAGGTCGCTGGCGCTGCTGATGGTGCGACGCAGCCCGGCAGCGCTGTCGCTCATAAGTCAACCTTCGTGCTGCGCACTGCAGTATTCGCTCTTGGGAACGGCCCGACTTTGCTCACTGGAGTACCTTCGTGCTGCGCACTGCGGTATTCGCCCTTGGGAACGGCCCGGCGTGCTCATGTTCCCGCCAAGGGCCCCTGTGCCACCACCGGGGGGCTCGCATCGACGCTGTTCTTTGGCAGAAGCGGAGCAAGAGCCTCGCGTGCCAGCGTCAGAATCGCCGCCCGGTCCTCGTCGGACAGCTTGTCAGCCTCGATCAGGCGTGTCACCAGGTCCGGCGCCAAGCCATTGGCTGCGTCGCGCACGGCTCGTTCGGCTGGCTCCATCTGCTCCAGCTCCACCGGATCGAACAGGCCCTCGGTCAGCGCCAGCAGCACGGCGATCTGTGCCTGCACCGCAAGCGGCGCCGATTGCGGCTGCTTGAGACAGGCCCGTATGCGCCGGCCATGGGCAATGACGGAGCGGGTTGCGTCGTCGAGCCGCGCACCGAACCGGGCAAAGGTCTCGAGTTCCTCGAACTGCGCGTAAGCCAGCTTCAGATGGCCGGCGACGGCGCGATAAGCCGCACGTTGTGCCTTGCCACCGACCCGCGAGACCGACTGGCCGACATCGACTGCCGGCAGCACGCCGAGTTCGAACAGGTCAGGCGACAGGTAGACCTGGCCGTCGGTGATCGAGATCAGATTGGTCGGTATGTAAGCCGCCATGTTCTGAGCTTCGGTCTCGATGATTGGCAACGCCGTCAGCGAGCCACCGCCGCGCGCCGGCCCCAGGTGCGTGGCGCGCTCGAGCAACCGAGAGTGTACGTAGAAGATGTCGCCCGGAAACGCCTCCCGTCCGGGCGGGCGGCGCAGCAACAGCGACAACTCGCGGTAGGCCCGCGCATGGTGTGTGAGATCGTCGTAGACGATCAGCACGTCGCGTCCTGCCTCCATGAAGTACTCGGCGATGCTGGTCGCCGCGTAGGGCGCGATGTAAGCCAGCCCCGGTGGATCGTCGCCCTCGGCCACCACCACCACGGTATAGGCCATGGCGCCGGCTTCGCGCAGCGTGGCGACCACCTTGGCGACGGCCGAGGCGCGCTGGCCGATTGCGCAATACACGCAAAGCACGTCTTTGCCGCGCTGGTTCAGGATGGTGTCGATCGCCACCGCCGTCTTGCCGGTCTGGCGATCGCCGAGGATCAGCTCGCGTTGACCGCGCCCGATCGGAATCAAGGCGTCGATGACCTTGAGTCCGGTCTGTATCGGCACCGTCACCGGCGCGCGGTCCATGATGGGCGTCGCCGGCCGCTCGATCGGCAGCCGCAGCGGTGTGACGGGCTGCGCCTTGCCGTCGAGCGGGCGACCCAATGGGTCGATGACGCGCCCAAGCAGCACGTCACCGACACCCACATCCATCACCCGGCCGGTACGCTGCACCTCGTCGCCCGCCTGCACCTGCCAGTAGTTGCCCAACAACACGACACCGATCTCTGCCTCGTCGACGTTGAAGGCGATTCCGTACACACCGCCGCGGAACTGCAGCAGTTCTTCCGCACCGGCCCCCGGCAGGCCACTGACGGTGGCGATGCCGGTCGTGACCGTGGTCACGACACCGACCTCGCGCGCGGCAAACGCGAACGCAAAGGACTCGCGCGCCTGCCGCACGCCGTCGATCGCGTCGCCCAGGATATTGTCCAGGCGGTCCGGGTCGCGCTTCATGCGGGTGATTCCGTCGCAGCGACCGCAGCCTGCGGCTCGTCGTGCGCCGTGTCAGGTGCGCGCATCAGTTCGGCCAGGCGCTGCTCCATCGCCTCGAAATATTCAGCCACGTTCCAGCCGATCTTCTGGCTGCCACCGACCAATTCGATGCCGCAGACGAGTTCGGGAGCGGCGACAAAACGCACCGCTTGCTGCAGCCCCAGCACCTCGCGCAAGGCATCCTCGACCAGCTTTTGCGCAGGCTCGCCCAACGCGAAGGCACTGCGCACCTGCACCGCGTCGGGATCGGCCTTCAGCGCCTTGGTCAGCGCAGCACGCACGGCACCGTCGGCATCGCGCAGGCGCCGGGCGAAGACCTCGCATATGCGCTGCTCCAGATCGGTATCGGCGAGTTCGCCGATGGCCTTGCGCGTGATCGCGAAAATCTCCTGCTGAGCCTGGCCGCGGATGATGCCATCGATCTGCTGGGCCTGCGCGCTGAGCGTAGCCTGGCGCTTGGCCGTCCAGGCGCTGGCGGCCTCGCGGGCCTGCGCCAACCATTGCTGCCCTTGCTCGTTCGCCTGCGCCTGCGCCTTGTCCAGCATTTCCTTGCGTTGCTGCTCGAACTGGGAATTCTTCGATGCATAAGCGTCGCGCTCTTGCCGGGCCTTCTCCTGCTGCGCCGCGGCATCCGCCAGTTCATCGGCGATGCGTTTCTCGCGCGCATCGACCGCCTGCAGGATCGGCCCGTACAGGAACCGCTTGAGCAGCCACAACAGCGCGCCAAAATTGAGCGCCTGCGCCGCGACGGTGAACCAGTCGATGGGCATGGCTGCTCACTTCCCCGCGGTGGCGGCAGCCG
Organism: Burkholderiaceae bacterium; assembly: GCA_039934375.1. Taxonomy (GTDB): domain Bacteria; phylum Pseudomonadota; class Gammaproteobacteria; order Burkholderiales; family Burkholderiaceae_C; genus CAISIP01. Next base: position 4,759 of record JBDTMH010000287.1, read on the forward strand.
CCGCGACGGCGTAGTTCCAGAACGGATTGGCGAAGATCAGGATCATCGATACGACGAAGCAATAGATGGCGGTCGATTCGATCATTGCCAGGCCGACGAACAAGGTCCGGGTAATAGTCGCGGACGCATCGGGCTGCTGCGCCAGCGACGTGAGTGCGCTGGCCACCGAGCGCCCTTCGGCCAGCGCCGGCGCCACGCAACCAATGCTGGTGGCGAAGCCGGCAATGACGATGGAGGTGATTGCAATGAGGGTCATGCTTTCCATGGGAAATCCTTTTGGGTTGAATACAGAGTCAGTTCGGCGCTGGCACAGCGTCACGCGCTGGCGGATTGGTGTCGCGGGTGGCCGCCGCGATGTAGACCGCGGCGAGTATGGTGAAGATATAGGCCTGCACCATACCGGTGAGCAGACCCAGGACCGTCATCACGATCGGGAAGAACAACGGCGTGATGCCGAGCAGGATCGCCAGGATCATGGCGCCGCTCATCATGTTGCCGAACAGGCGCACCGCCAGCGCCAGCGTGCGCGACACCT
>JBDTMH010000288.1:0-5289 GCA_039934375.1 Burkholderiaceae bacterium
GCCAAGCGCAATTTCGAGGTCGGCACCAGCACCATCACCGACACCCGCGAAGCCCAGGCCCGATATGACCTCGTGCTGGCGCAGGAAATTGCCTCCGACAATGACCTGAGGGTGAAGCAACTGGCACTGAATCAGCTGGTCGGTCAGGACGGTGTCGCACCCAAGCCACTGGCACCACCGGTGGTGCTGCCGGCACTGGCACCGATCGACGTCAATGCCTGGGTCAACCAGGCGGTCGACCAGCACCCGCTGGTGCGCCAGGCGACGGTGGCACTGGAAGTGGCGCAGCTGGAAACACGCAAGGCCCAGGCCGGGGAACGGCCCACCGTCGACCTGACCGGAAGTTATGCCATGAACCACAACGACGGCAGCTCGTCATCACGGCTGGACTACCGCACCAACGTGGCATCGATCGGTGTGTCGCTGAATCTGCCCCTGTTCGCGGGTTACGCGATCCAGAACCGCATCAAGGAAACCCTGGCGCTGGAAGACAAGGCCCGCAGCGACCTGGAGGCGGTGCGCCGCACCGTTTCGCAGGCCACCCGTGCCGCATATTTCGGCGTCCTGTCCGGCCAGGGACAGGCCAAGGCACTCGAAGCCGCCGAGGCGTCCAGCCAGAGCTCGCTCGATGCCAACAAGCTCGGCTACCAGGTCGGGGTGCGCATCAACATCGATGTGCTCAACGCGCAGAGCCAGCTGTACCAGACCAAGCGTGATCTGGCCCGCGCCCGTTACGATGTGCTGGTCGGTGGGCTGAAATTGCGCCAGGCCAATGGCTCCTTGACGGCCGACGACCTGCAAGGCATCGAGACGATACTGACCCAGTAGACGATTTTGCGGGCCATCGGCCGATCCGCGCCGGGTCGCGCCCGGCATTCGCAGCAGCGACCCGTTGCGACATCGGGTTCGACACCGATGGAGAATCCAGACGCCATGCAAACCGTCAATGTGCTGTGTATCAAATGGGGCCGCAAATACGGGCCGGATTACGTCAACCGGCTGCATTCCATGGTCAGGCGCCATCTGCATCGGCCATTCCGATTCGTCTGCCTGTGTGACGAGGCCCAGGGCATCGACGCCGGCATTGACGTGCGCCCGATTCCCCCGGTCGGCTTCGCACCGTTCGACAATCGCGAGCCCTGGAGCTTTGGCCACGGCTGGCTCAAGCTGACCAGCTTTGCCGACCCGCTGTACGACCTGCAGGGAGCTACGCTGTTCCTGGACCTGGACATCGTGATCGTCGACAGCATCGACTGCTTCTTTGACCCTGCGGGCGATTTCTGCGTGATCCGTGAATGGGACAAGAAAGACGGCACCGGCAACACGTCGGTCTACCGCTACACGATCGGCGCGCACGTGGACGCGCTGACGCACCTGAAGAGCGGCTTTCCGGAATCGATCGCCGACGTGCGCAACGAGCAGGAATACATCACCCAATACCTGGGGCGCCAGGGCAAGGTCGCCTACTGGCCCGCCGGCTGGTGCGTCAGCTTCAAGCGCCATTGCGTGCCGCGCGGCCTGATGAATTGGTTCAAGCCACCGACGATTCCGGCCGGCGCCAAGATCATTGCCTTTCACGGCAAACCCGATCCACCGGACGCGATCGTCGGAGTCAGCGGCAAATGGTACCGGCGCGTCCCGCCAACCGCCTGGGTGGCCGAACATTGGCGCTGACCTACGCCGGGGGCAGCTGGTGAAGGCCGTCGCGCACGCCGCATACCAGCTGGCGATGTGCTGCGCCACACCGCTGCTGATGGCATACCTTTGGTGGCGTGGCCGCGCCGACCCCCAATACCGGCTACGCTGGCCGGAGCGGTTTGGACGGATCGCGCCGGCGTCGACCGGCGCGGTTCTGGTGCACTGCGGTTCGGTTGGCGAAGTGCTGGCGGCCCGGCCCCTGATCGAGAGCCTGTTGGCAGACCCGCGCTGGGGTCGGCCGCTGGTCACCTGCACCACGCCCACCGGATCGCGCCAGATCCGCAAGGAGTTCGGCGAGCGGGTCGACCATGTGTATTTCCCGCTCGACCTGCCCGGGGCCAACCGCCGCTTCCTGAGCACGCTGCGCCCGCGCCTGGTGATCCTGCTCGAGCGCGAGTTGTGGCCGAATTTCCTGCACCAGGCGCAGGCACGGGGTGTTCCGGTGGTGGTTGCCAACGCACGCCTGTCGGCGAAATCAGCGGCTGGGTATCGGCGCTGGCGTGTCCTGATGCAGCCGGCGCTGGCCTGTTTGCGTCTGGTCTGCTGCGAGGACCAGGCCACGGCCGACCGTTTCGGTGCGCTGGGCGTGGCCAGACAACGCATCCGGGTCACCGGCAACATCAAGTCGGACCTGCGCCTGGCACCCGGCCTGAACGAGACCATTGCGGCGACCCGGCAAGCCCTGGGCACGCGGGCGGTGCTGACCGCCGGCAGCACCCACGCCGGAGAGGACGAGGCGCTGATCGCCGCATTCGTACTACACCTGGCCCAGAACCCGGACGACCTGCTGATCCTGGTGCCGCGCCATCCCGAGCGTTTCGACACCGTGGCGCGCCTGCTGCAACAAGCGGGACTGCGTTTCCTGCGCCACAGCCAGGGTCATCTGCCGGCTGCCGACACCCAGGTGCTGCTGGGCGACACCATGGGCGAACTGATGCGCTGGTATGGCGTGGCCAGCGCATGCTTCGTCGGCGGCAGCCTGATTGCCCGTGGCGGCCACAACCCGCTGGAGGTGCTGCACCTCGACAAGCCGGTCATCGCAGGCCCTCACACCCACAACTTTGCGCAGCTGTACGACGCACTTGCCTCGGCCGGCGCGCTGATGCGCGTCGCATCGGCAGACGCGGTATTTGCGCAGTTTGCCGCCCTGTTGCAGTCCCCCGCAGCGACGCGACAGAAGATCGAAAACGGACGGGCAGTCTGCCAGGCCTTGACCGGCGCCGTCGCGCGCACCATGGCCGAACTCGAGCCCTTTGCGTCCTGGAAGGCAATGCGCTGCGCCCCGCTGGCATCTCGCCACGGCGCACAGACGGTCTGGGTCGACCCGGAATGTTTCGAGGCGGCCGAGCCTTGCCTGTTCGAGAGGTCATGGTGGGAGCGGCAAGGCGGCTGTCAGGCGCTGGATGCCGGCCGTGGCCATATCCACCGGGTGCGGGACGCGCGCGGGGAGTACCTGCTGCGCCACTATTACCGCGGCGGCCTGATGGCGCGGATCAGCCGCGACCTGTTCCTGGCCCGGCCACCGGCACGGTCTCGTGCGATGGCCGAATTCACGCTGCTGGCGCAGTTGCGCGCGCGCGGTCTGCTGGTACCACAGGCCTGCGCGGCGCGCCATGTGCGCCACGGCCCGTTCTACCGGGCCGACATTCTGGTGGCCTTGATTCCCGACGCCCGCGACGTGGCACAGTTGCTGCACGGCATCCGTACCCTGGCCGCGCTGGAGTGGCAGGCGCTGGGCCGCGCCGTTCGTGCGCTGCATGACGAGCAGGTATGGCATTCGGACCTGAACTGCCACAACCTGATGCTCGATGGCGCCAGCAAAGTCTGGATCGTGGACTTCGACAAGTGCGGATTTCGCAGCGGCGATGACTGGAAGACCGACAACCTCAAGCGGCTGCAGCGCTCGCTGCGCAAGGAACTGCGACTGGACCCGGATTTCGGCTGGCGCGAAAGCGATTGGCCGCATTTCATGGAAGGCTATCAGGGTGCGCGAGCGTAAGGTGCGACAGGATGCGGCCTGCACGCCTGGCACAGGATGGGACTGACCGCTGGCCTTGCGCAAAACCGTGGGCATCGATGCGCGTTGGTGGAATACCCTGCGCTCCTGCCACCATCCATGGTTATGCTCACAGGGTAGTCGGTCGCGCATCGACCGACTGTCCCCTGCTGGTGGGCCCACCACAGGCATCTGTTCAATTCACAAGGAGAGCTTCATGGCCAGTGAGGGTTACCACGAACCAATTGCCGAACTCAGCGACGCCACGCGTGACATGCATCGCGCCATCGTCTCGTTGATGGAGGAACTCGAGGCGGTCGACTGGTACAACCAACGCGCCGACGTCTGCAAGGATCCGGAACTCAAGGCCATCCTGCAACACAACCGCGATGAGGAAAAGGAACACGCATCCATGGTGCTGGAATGGATCCGCCGGCGCGATCCGAAATTTGACCATGAACTGCGCGACTGGCTGTTCACCGACAAGAAGCTTGACCACCACTGATACTCGACCGGCGTGCGATGGACGGCGCAGCAGAAATCGCGCACACTGGTCTGTCAACACCATCATCACGAGGAGACACCGCATGAGCACCACGCGAAAGAAGACCGGATCCACGATCAAGAAAGCAGCAGGCGAATTTGCCGACGCCGCCCGACTGGAGGGGCAGGCCGTCATAATCAAGACCGCAGAGACGGCCAAATCACTGTCGGCCGAAGGTCAAACCAAGATCCGGCGCGCAGCGCGCAAAGCACAAGGCGAAACCGACAAGTTGACGAGCAGCATCCGCAAGAAGGTGATACGCGTCGAGAAGACGGCCGAAGCCAAGATTGCGGCGGTCGGCAAGGATGTCGACAAGGCCGTCAAGGCGGCCAAGAGCATGGCGCGCAAAGCCACGACACAAGCACGCAAGAAGCTGACCCGCATCAGCAAGAGCGTCGAAAAGCTTGCTACCGACGCGAAGAAGGCTGTGAAGCACAAGGCCACGCAAGTCAGCAAGTCGCTGGAAAAAGCAGCGGCCGAAGCAAAACGTTCAGCGACGGCCGACATGGCGGCGGCGACCCGCACATCGAAGAAACCGGCGGCGAACAAGGCTGCGGCCAAGAGACCGGCCGGCAAGAAGGCAGCCTCGCTGAAGAAGGCGTCGGCCAAGAAAGCAACTGCGAAGAAGGCCGGTGCCAAGAAGGCCTCCAGCCGAAAAGCATCGGCAAAATAGCCGGTGTGCAAGCTTCGCTGAGCGCGACGGCAACCCCGCCCGCGCGCGCCGTCGCTGTGGCAACGGCGTTCAGCCGAAGTCGTCGATCTGAATCACCTGGTCAGCGGCGAGCAGATGGCCAGTGCCACGCAACAACAAGGGCGCGGCAAAACGCAACACGCGCGACGGCAGTCTGGCATACAGTTCGCTCAGGATCGCAGCTGCGTGCCGGGCATCGCTGCCAAAGGCGACACCAACGCGCCAGCGGCCTGACGCACCCCCGGATCCATCCGATCGCGCAGCAAGGGGCCGTCGGACAACCAGTGCTGCAGCCGAGCCGCGAACCACAACAACAGCAGTATCAGCACCACCAGGTAGACCAGCGACCACAACGTGATC
>JBDTMH010000289.1:0-5271 GCA_039934375.1 Burkholderiaceae bacterium
AGTCAGACATGTCCTCAGCCCCAGCCCCTACCACCAAGGCGTTCGCCTCTCAGGCCGACCTGGAAGACAAGAAAATCACGTTCGAACAGCTCAGCCCCCATTGCTGGGCCTATACCGCCGAAGGTGATCCGAACTCGGGCGTCATCGTCGGCGACAAGTGCATCATGGTCAGCGACGCCACGGCCACGCCGGCGATGGCGAAAGACCTGATCGCGCGGATCCGCACGGTCAGCGACAAACCGATCAAATATGTTCTGCTGACGCACTATCACGCCGTCCGTGTGCTGGGCGCCAGCGCTTATTTTGCTGAAGGTGCCAGCGAAATCATTGCCAGCCAGGGTACGCTGGACCTGATCCACGAGCGCGGAGCTCAGGACATGCAAAGTGAGATGGAGCGTTTCCCGCGGCTGTTTCGCAATGCCGAATCGGTGCCCGGCCTGACCTGGCCGACGATGGTGATCGGAGGCGGTAATCCGGCCAAGGGCGAAGCGCCCGGCAAGCTGACCGTGGATCTCGGCGGCGTGCAGGTGCAGATCTGGCATCCAGGCCCCGGCCATACCCGCGGCGACACGATCGCCTGGGTCGAAGCGGAGAAGGTGCTGTTCAGCGGCGACCTGGTCGAATACCAGGCCGGTGTTTACACCGGCGATGCCCAGCTGCAGGAATGGCCGGCCACGCTGGAAGCCTTGCGCGCTCTGAATGCGCTGGCCATCGTGCCGGGGCGTGGCGAAGCAATGCAGGGGGCGGCGGACGTCAACAAGGCGCTCGACTACACCAAGTTGTGGGTCGAGACGCTGTTCCGCTGCGGCAAGGAGGCAGCGGCGGCCGACATGGACCTGAAGGCTGCGATGGCCCATACGCGCAAAAGCATGGACCCGGTGTTCGGCAAGGTCTTCATCTACGAGCACTGCCTGCCGTTCGATGTCAGCCGGGCCTTTGACGAGGCCAAGGGCATCAAGAACCCGCGCATCTGGACGGCCGCCCGCGACAAGGAAATGTGGGCGGCGCTGCAGGACTGAGCGGAGCGCGCGTGCGCGCTGTTCATCTATAGCGCTGCACGCGAGACGCGGCAACCAGCGCCGGGACACTGCGCTGAGGTTGCCGATGTCTTGCGGGATATGGTCCAGGCGCCGGTCGGGCCCCTTGTCACGTGTGCATCAGGCCCGGCAGCTGCCGTGCCATTGGCGGCAGTACCGATACCTTCTGCACCAGCTCGCGGATGGTCTCGCTGCAGGTCTTCATGCGAATGCTGCGCAGCTGGGTACGGACCGTGGAGATGCGTACGCCGTGGTTGCTGGCGATCTGCGCCGGCCGCAGGCCCTTGCAGACCTGCGCCAGTACCTGGCCTTCGGCGCTGGTGAGCCCGCGCTCGCGGGCAAACAGGGCCATCGTCGAGTCGTCGCACAAGTGCTGCTTGGCAAACACCAGCAGCGCGTAACTCTCGGCTACGGTCGAGCCCAGCGCGCAGCGTGTTCGGTTGTCCCCGCTGTTGGGTAACCCGCCCAGAGGCAGCACGGCCACCGCCGCGGCCTGCCCACTGTCCCCCAGGCACAGAAAATCGCGCAGACCGGATTTGCTGCGCTCGAGTGCGCGGCGCAATTGATCGGTATCCGATGGCCGGTATCCGATCACGCGCCCATGCAGCACACGCAAACCATGTCCCGGACGTGTCGTTGCCGCATCGCCGGGCGGTGGTGACAGCAGCGCGGCCTGGCCGTATGCATTGGCAAACAGCACCGTTGTGCTGTCCGCATCGACGACCACCAGGCCATAGTCGACCAGGTTCAGCGCCTGGCGCAGCAGGCGCAATTCCGACAGATCGATGGTGTGCGCGCCCGGGCGTGAATTCATGGACGAATCTTCCGCATGTGACATGGTTGTTTCTCCCCTGGTTATCGCACCCGGATCACGAAGGTGAGCCTGAATCGGTGCGTGGTTCAAGGGTAGAAAAAACGGCCGTCACCAGGGTGTAAGCCTGCCCGGATAATTTTGTGACGCATGCACCTTTGCGCCGCCGCCGCGGCTACCAGCGTTGCGGCAATTTGCCGATCAGCACGATATGGTGGTCCTCGATGACCAGGTAACCGCCCAGGATCAGATCCTTGAGGATGCGGCTGACCATCTCGCGGCTGCAGCCGACGCGGCTGGCAATTTCCTGGTGGGTGATGCGCTCTGCGATCCGGCGCCGGCCATCGGGCAAGGGCACCGCCAACTCGTTGAGTAGCCGGGTCAGACGACCATAGACATCGATGAAGGCCAGGTTGCGCGCATCCCGCGTGGCCATGCGCAGCCGCCGGATCACCTTGGACAGCATCTCCAACGAGAACTCCGGGTATTGCCCGATGAAGGACAGGATCTCCTGTCTGCGCACCACTGCGCACACGGTGGGTTCCAGCGTGATGACGCTGGCCGAGCGCGGGCCACCGTCGAGCGCCATCTCGCCGAAGTATTCGCCCGGGCCGAAGATGCCGAAGGTGATCTCGCGCGCATGGTCGTCCATGCAATAGATCTTTACCCGGCCGCTGAGCATGATGAACAGCGTCTCGCCGAGATCACCCTCGTGGATCAGGATCGAGCTCTTGCGAAAGCGACGGACATCGCCCCGTGTCGCCAGGTCCCGCAGCGTGGCCGGATATTCCGGGTTGGCAACGAACAGGGCCAGCTCGTCGTGCATGGGACTCCTCCTTGACTTGGTGGTACTCGGGTGCGCGTCTACTGTAACAAGGCTCGACGATTCAGCCGTGGAGAAAGTCACGCGAACGCCGCCAGCTGACAGCGTGCAGCGTGTCAACGCTGTGCGGCCAGCTCGCGCGCATCGCGCTCGTACGCTGCCAGTCTTGTCACCGCGCGGGCGCGCTGTTCGGGCGTGGTGCTGTTGTGCAGCCGGGCGTAGGTCTGGCAGTTTTCCTGCACCGCAGTCTCGGCCTGGCTGCGGTACAGCGGATCGGGCGAGCGCGTCGTGCGCTCCACATAGCCGCGCACCGCTGCCACGCCTTGCGCCGCATCGACCGCCGGCACGCCATCGCCCGGCGCGATCTCGCGCAACATGGCCAGCATATCCTGCTGGCGGCGCACGCGTTCGGCATATAGCCGCTGCGGATCGAAGCTGGAGGCCGCGATGGCTTGCTGCAACAACTTGCGCTGGGGCTCGCCAAGGGTTCCGTAGAAGTCCTCGGCGCGATCGAGCTCGGCCTTGAGGCGTTTGTCTTCGCGCTCCGCGCGGCCGGCTGAAATTCTGTCGCGGCGCCATTCCTTGTTGCCCTTGTCAAAACGCGCCTGCAGGTGCTTGCGCTGCTCCGGCGTCAGGCGCATGGCCAACGCCAGCGCGCCCGGCTCGGCCTGTGTCGCCACGGCGTCAAGCCGTTTGCGGATGTCGGCGTACAGGCTGCAGACTTGTTCTGGCGTTGTGTCGGCGGTTGCCAGGCGTTGCACCTGCTGCAGCAGGTCCGCGATCCGTGGCAGTTCGTTGCGGCGATGCCATTCTTGCAGGCGCGCCAGGTCGGCCCGCAACCGCAGCGATTGCACCTCGTTCAGGTCGACATATCCGTCGACCCACCAGTAGCCCACCTCGGGCAAATTGTTGTATGCCAGTTTGATCGCGCTGCAGCCGTTCAGCAGCGTCAGCAGCGACGCGGCCAGCAGCAGACGGATAATCCGGCTCCAGGACATAACCAGGCGACGGGAACCCGATATGGCAACAGGTGCGAGCAATGTGGATGTGGTGATCATGGCGGCGGGCAAGGGCACCCGCATGAAGAGCAAGTTGCCCAAAGTATTGCATCCTCTGGCGGGCCGTGCTCTGGTGCACCACGTATTGGCCACTGCGGCCGAGGTCGGCGCGCGCCATGCGGTGCTGATCACCGGCCATGGCGCCGACCAGGTCGAGGCCGCCTGCGGGCCCGAAAGTGGCGTTGGCGCGGGCCTGCAATTGCAATGCGTGCGCCAGCAACCCCAGCTCGGCACCGGCCATGCGGTGCAGCAGGCGGTGCCGGTGCTGCCGGACGACGGCATCGTGGTGGTGCTCAGCGGCGACGTTCCGCTGACCGAGGTGCAGACGCTGCGCGAGCTGATAACGCTGTGCGGCGGCGACAAGCTGGCATTGCTTACGCTGCAGCTCGACGACCCCACGGGATACGGGCGCATCGTGCGCGACGGTGGCGGCGACAACGCACCGGTGCGGGCCATCGTCGAGCAAAAGGACGCCAGCGCGCTCCAGCTGGCGATTCGCGAGATCTACAGCGGCATCATGGCGGTGCCGGCGCGGCTGCTCAAGACCTGGCTGGCGCGGCTGGACAACGACAACGCCCAAAAGGAGTACTACCTCACCGACATCGTCAAGTTCGCAGTGGCCGATGGCGTGCCGGTGTTGGCGCACCGCATCACCGACGCGGTGCAGGTGTCCGGTGTCAACAGCCCGGTGCAGCTGGCAGAACTCGAGCGGGCCTACCAGCTGCGCCAGGCCAGGCGCTTGATGGAGCAAGGTGTGCGCATCGCCGACCCGGCCCGGTTCGACCTGCGAGGTGACCTGTCGTGCGGGCAGGACGTGGCGATCGACGTGAATTGCATATTCGAGGGCAAGATCGTGCTGGGCGACGATGTGCGCATCGGCGCCAACTGCGTGATCGCCAATGCGCAGATTGCGGCCGGCGCAGTGATCCACCCGTTCACCCATATAGACGGCGAGAAGCAAGGCGTGAAAGTGGGCGAAGGCGCGCTGATCGGGCCGTTCGCGCGGCTGCGTCCGGGTGCCGATCTGGGGCCGCAGGTGCATATCGGCAACTTTGTCGAGGTCAAGAACTCCACGCTGGCACGCGGTGCCAAGGCCAATCACCTGGCCTATCTGGGCGATGCCAGCGTGGGCGAACGTGTCAACTACGGCGCCGGCAGCATCACCGCCAACTACGACGGCGCGTTCAAGCATCGCACGACGATCGAGGCTGATGTGCATGTGGGCAGCAATTGCGTGTTGGTGGCCCCCGTCACGATCGGTGCCGGCGGCACCATCGGCGGCGGATCGACCATCACCAAGGACACGGCCGCCGGCGCGCTCAGCGTGGCCCGCGGCAAGCAGGTATCGCTGCCCGGATGGAAACGGCCGCAGAAATGAGCGCTGCGCCGAACCGCTTCAAGCAAGCGAACGCCCCCTTGGGGGGCAGAGAGCTACACGAAGTGAGCGAACGTGGGGGCCTCCAATGAGCGCCGGCGGGCCACTTCCAGGTCGCTCGCAGCACGCGGCGACGCCCATGCCCGCCGAAGCCGGGATTGACAACT
>JBDTMH010000290.1:0-5269 GCA_039934375.1 Burkholderiaceae bacterium
TTGTGGCCATGAACCTGTTTGACCTGCCTTTCAAGGTACTGCGCAACCTGCCGAATCCGCTGGAGTTTCCGCAGGCACTGAAGGAGTTGTCCGAGGGCATGCGCGCCCGCATGGATGCGATGCCCACGCCCATGGCAACGCCTGCACCAACGGCTGCGTCGGTCAAGCGGTATCCGCTGGTGGACGACACGCAGGTCAGCGCGATGCAGGTGGGCGAGGTCGGCGGCGACAGCGCCATCGTCTGGGCGCGCCTGCCTTATGCCTGCGATGTGGCGGTGGCCTGGAGCGCGCAAGGCCCTGAGGGTCCCTGGAACCGGGTGCGTGCGCCGCAGGCACTGGAGGTCACCGATTTCACCACCCGGGTGCGCCTCACCGGCTTGCCGGCGGACAGCACGATCCATGTCTCGGTGGTGGCACTGGCGCTGGAGGCGGCACATCCGGCGCAGTGGGTGCGCGGTTCAGTGTTTCGCTCCGCGCCAACAGAGAAACGGCCGGTGCGGTTCGCCTGGTCGGCCGATGTCAATGGCCAGGGCTTCGGCATCAATCCGCAAGCGGGTGGCTTGAAGATCTTCGAAACCATGCGCCAGCGCGATCTGGACTTTTTCCTGCACCTGGGCGATGCGGTGTATGCCGATCATCCCTTGCAGCACCGGTTCGAGGACGAGCGTGGACGGCCCTGGAACAACATCGTTTCCGCGTCCAAGGCCAAGGTCGCCGAGACGATTGCCGAATACCGGGGCAATTTCCGCTACAACTGGCTCGATCCGCATTTCGCGCGGTTTTGTTCCGAAGTGCCGCTGGTGGCCATGTGGGACGACCACGAGGTGGTCAACAACTGGTCGCCCTCGCTGGACCTGGGGCGTGACCCGCGCTATACGATCAAGGACCTCAAGCTGCTTGCCGCGACCGCGGCGCGGGCGTTTCGCGAATACCTGCCTATCCCCCTGGAAGGTTTCGACGATGCCGGCGCGCTCTACCGACGCGTGTCCTACGGGCCTTTGCTGGACCTGTTTGTCGTGGACATGCAGACTTACCGTGGCCCGAACTCGCACAATCTGCAGGCCGAAGCAGGCGCCGACACTGCCTTTCTTGGCGAGACGCAGGTGGCATGGCTCAAGCAGGCCTTGCTGGCCTCCACGGCGCAATGGAAGGTGATTGGCGCGGGCATGCCGGTGGGCACCAATGTCGCCGACGGGCATGATGCCGAGGGCCGGGTCAAGTGGCAAGGCGTTGCCAATGGAGATGACGGGCCACCCAAGGGCCGCGAACTCGAACTGGCCGATCTGCTGTCCTTCATCAAGCGCCATGCGATCCACGACATCGTCTGGTTGTGCGCCGACGTACATTACACCGCCGCGCATTATTTCGACCCGGACAAGGCTGCCTTTCAGGATTTCCTGCCGTTCTGGGAGTTTGTCTCCGGCCCACTCAATTCGGGCTCGTACGGGCCGTTTGCCGCTGACGCCACGTTTGGTGTCCAGGTGAAGTATTCACGTGCGTCGCCGGTGCGCGGGGCCAGCCCTGCGGCGGGTCACCAGTATTTCGGGGAGGTGCTGATCGACCCCGATTCACGCAACATGACAGTGCAACTGTGCGACGTCGCGGGAACCGTGTTGCACACCGAGGTGATCCAGCCGCACCGGGGTGTCGCATGACCGTCATGCTGCAGCCGCACAATGGATGCCACCCCAGGTCACAATTACCAGCCTGTTTGCCCGCAGATGCGGGATGTTTGACCGTTCAACCCAAGGAGACCCCATGAACCATCGATCCACCCAACGTCGCGCTTTGCTGGTATGTGCCGCCGCGATCGCGGCGCTGACCCTGCCACAAATCGGCAGCGCGCAATCGGGCAATGTGTCCGGGCCACTGGTGTTGTACACCTCGCAGCCAGACAAGGACATGAAAGGCACCATCGCCGAATTCAACAAGAAGTACCCCGCTGTGAAGGTCGAGGTGTTTCGCTCCGGCACGACCGAGGTGCTGAACAAGTTGCGCACCGAATTTTCCGCCGGCGCACCCCAGCCAGACCTGGTGTTGCTGGCGGACGCGGTGTCGATGGAGGCCTTGAAGAAGGACGGTCGCCTGATGGCGCTCAAGAACGTCGACGTTTCGGGCATTCCCGCGCAGTTCTATGACCAAGACAAGTATTACATCGGCACCAAGGTCATCACCTCGGGGCTGGTGGTCAATACCAAGGCCAAGTTCAAGCCCACCTCGTGGAAGGATCTGCTCAATCCGGAGCTGAAGAACCAGATCGCAATGCCCAGCCCCCTGTACTCGGGCGCCGCCGCCATATCGCTTGGCGCCTGGCTGGACGATCCGGCGCTTGGTGGCTGGAATTATGTCGAAGGCCTCAAGTCCAATGGCGCCATTGCCGTGCGCGGCAACGGCGCGGTGCTGCAGCAGGTTGCCAACGGCGAGAAGGCGGCCGGTATCCTGGTCGATTTCATGGCGCTCAATGCCAAGGCCAAGGGTTCGCCGGTCGAGTTCGTGATCCCCAAGGAAGGTCTGACTTTCGTGACGGAACCCGTTGCGGTGCTCAAGACCGCCAAGAACGTGCCCGCGGCAGAAGCCTTCGTCAACTTTCTGTTGTCGCAGGATGGCCAGAAATTTTCGACCACGCTGGGTTATGTGCCAATCCTCAAGGGTGTCAAGACACCGGACGGTTACCCGCCCGCCGAGCAGATGAAATTCATGCCACTGGACACCGGCAAGATCCTGGACGGCATCGAAGCCAACAAAAAACGTTTCGGCGACATCTTCGGCGGTTGAGCCTGCGCTTTCCCTGCCCTCGCTATTGATCCCATCGCCCTGCCCGAACGGACGCGGGCGATGGGTCTTCTTCGATCCTATTCGGGTTCCTGACCATGCTCGCGCGCACCGGATTCCGCAATCGCAGTGAGCAGCTGGCCACGGTCGTCTGCGTGTTGTTTCTGCTGCTGTTTGCGCTGTTGCCGGTGGCGCGGCTGGTGCTCGAGCTGGTGCTGGGCCTGCTGGGCGATCAGCGCGGTGCGATGCTCACGGCGCTGTTATCGTCCGCGACCCTGACCGCCAGTTGGCATTCGATTGAAGTCGGAGTGGTCGGTGCCTTGATCGCCGCCATTTACGGGCTGCTCGTGGCCAGCCTGGTGACCTTGACCAATGTGCGGTTTCGCAACTGGATCGTGTATGCCTTTGTGGTTCAGGCCATGTTGCCGCCCCAGGTGGTGGCGCTGGCCTGGTTGCAGATCTGGGCCCCGCTGCGCGACCTGCTGCAGGCCTGGGGCTGGGACAACGCCTCCTCGTTCGGCAACCCCTTGCAGGGCCGCGCCGGCATCATGGCGCTGCTCGGGGTGCACTATGCACCGTTGGTGTTCCTGACCGTACGCGCCGGCCTGCTGAATCTGCCCGCCGAGGTGATCGAGGCCGCGCGGGTCAGTGGCGCCAAGCCGTCGGTGGTGCTGGTGCGGGTGATCTGGCCGCTGGTGACGCCGGCTCTGGCGGCGGGCACCGCGCTGGCATTTGTCTCGGCCATCGGCAACTTTGGCATACCCGCGTTCCTGGGGATTCCCGCGAATTACCTGGTGTTGCCGACCTTGATCTATCGCGAATTGTCGGGTTTTGGCGGCAGCGCCATTCCCACCGCCATGATGTTGTCGCTGGTGGTGAGCGTCATGGCCGGCCTGGGCATCCTGCTGCAGCACCGTTTTGCCAGCAAAGGCCATTTCAAGGTCACACCCTCGCGCCTGGTGAGCCCACCGTTCTTGTTGCACCGCTCGCGTCCCTGGGTCGAGGCCGTTTTGCTGGGCCTGTTGCTGTCGCTGCTGCTGATGCCGATGCTGGCGCTGATGGCCAAGTCACTGCGACCCGCGCCGGGTGTGCCCCTGACCTGGGCCAGCGTCACGCTGGAACACTATGTCTACGTGCTCAAGGACAACGACGCCACGGTGCGCGCGTTCGTCAACAGCATCGGCATGTCGGTGATGGCCGCGGTGGTGTTGTCCTGTGTCGCGCTGCTGATGGCCTACCTCATGGAATACCGTCGCACGCCCTGGCTCACCCGGTTCAATTACCTGATCGAGGTCCCGTATGTATTGCCGGGTGTCGTATTGTCGATCGCGATGATCCTGCTGTACCTCAAGCCGATATTCGGCATTTCGCTTTACAACACCATCGCCATCATCTTTCTGGCCTACCTTGCGCGTTTCCTGGCGATCCAGTTGCGCCCGATCATCAGCGGCTTTCAGCAGTTGCCGGTGGAGATGCTGGAGGCCGCCGAAGTGTTTGGTGCCTCGTTCCTGCGCCGCCTGCGTAGCATCGTCATCCCGCTGTTGTTGCCGTCGGTCACTGCCGGCGCGATGCTGGTCGTGTTGCTGGCACTGAACGAACTCACGATTTCCGCCTTGTTGTGGTCTTCCGGTTCGGAGACGCTCGGCGTTGCCGTCTTCAACCTGGAGCAAGGGGGTGAATCTGCTGCGGCAGCGGCGATCGGTATTGTTTCTGTCGCGGTGGCCAATCTGGTGATGCTGCTGGCATCCATCGCGGGGCGCCGCCTTCCTTCTGGAGTCTTGCCATGGCGAGCGTGAGTCTGAATCGCATCCACAAGACCTATGGCAGCGGCGCGTTGTCGCACCACGCGCTCAAGGGTGTGTCGCTGGAACTGGCCGACGGTGAATTCATCGCGCTGCTGGGACCCTCGGGTTCCGGCAAGACGACCTTGTTGCGCACGATCGCGGGCCTGGAAGACATCGACGACGGAGAAATCCGGATCGGCGCGGACACGGTGTCGCGCGCGAGCGGATCGTCGCGCCATCACGTGCCACCCGAGAACCGGCAGGTGTCCGTGGTGTTCCAGAGCCATGCCTTGTGGCCCCACATGACCGTGCACGACAACATCGCCTTTCCGCTGCGCCAGGGTGATAAACCGGCGGCCGACGTGACACGCCGTGTGCAGGCCGCGTTGGCCTCGGTTGAACTCGATGACCTGGCGCAGCGTTTTCCCAATCAGCTCTCCGGCGGTCAGCGTCAGCGGGTGGCGCTGGCACGCGCGATGGTCGGCGCGCCGCGGGTATTGCTGTTCGACGAGCCCTTGGCCAGTCTGGATACCGAATTGCGCCGTGACATGATGCGCCAGATCACCAACGCGCGTCGCCCCGACATGCCGATGGTCTATGTCACCCACAACCAGGAGGAGGCGCTCGCCTTGGCCGACCGGATCGCCGTGCTGGCCCACGGTGAGATCGCGCAGCTTGCCACGCCGTCCAAGCTGTGCCGTGAACCGGTCAAC
>JBDTMH010000291.1:0-5232 GCA_039934375.1 Burkholderiaceae bacterium
CGCGCCTGCCGGTATCGGGGCATCTACGAGTGTTTGCGTCGGGCCTGTCCGCGATTGGCGATCGACACCGGCGCATTGGCTAGGCTGGTGGCGGTTTTCCAGACCGGCCCCAGTAGGCGCATGCCGCGCACCCGCTTGGTGGCTACCAGAAAATAGACGGCACCCAGAATCGGCCACCAGCGTGCTCCGGCCTTGTCCATCCACTGGAATCGCTCGAGCCAGTGTGCGTCGGACACGGCCGGTCGATAACAACCAAAGCGGCCCGACTCGACCTCGAAACTGAGCAGGCGCAGCCAGTCACGCAAGCGCCAGTAGCCGATGAACTCCCCTTCCTGAGGCAGGTACAGGTCGCCGAAACCCAGCCGCCGATACAGATGGGCCCGGCGCTGGCGCAAGCCCCACAGGCTGACCGGATTGATACCGCAGATGACGACCCGTCCGTCGGGCACCAGCACCCGCTCGACCTCGCGCAGCGTCGCATGCGGATCGGCGTGCAATTCCAGCGTGTGCGGCAGCACCACCAGGTCCAGGCTATTGGCCGGAAACGGCAGCGCCGAGAAGTCGCTCACCAGCGCCACCGCGGGTGCAGGCGCTGACACGCATTGACCGGCCGCGTCGCCCGTGTTACTGTGCGCCGGGCTGGAAGGGACAGGCGCGGCGGTCGAATTCAGGTCGCAGCCATCGGAGAGAAGCCAGCGATGCGGCATGCGATTGGCCGCCAGGGCGTCCAGTGCAGGTAATCCGAGCTGCACGGCATGGAAACCGAAGATGTCGGCAACGACCTGGTCGAGTTGCTGGCGTTCCCAGTCCAGCATGTAACGGCCACGCGGAGTCTGGAACCAGTTCTGCAAACCTATAATTTGACCGTCCATGAATTTGAATCTGCGTCCGGTACCCAACAACTGCAACCACGAAGCGAGGCACCGACCGCGTGCCACCAGGATTCAGGCACCACCTGCACGGTATGCAAGTACACAAGCGATGCAGCGCACACTGCGACTTCGTCCGATTCTAGTCAACGCGACTGCGCCGGGCATCCTGCCCGAAAACCCCATGTTGATTGCCGCTGCCGATCCGGCATCGGCCCTACCCTGCAGGAATCTCCCATGAAGTTGTTCAATCGACTCGCCACCGTGGCGTTGGTGCTGTTTGTCACAGGCTGTGCCACGATCTCGGCACCGCCCAAGCCGGTGCCCAGCGGCGAAACGCCCTCGGCCAGCGCCAGGCCCAGCACGCTGACGCCTTCGCAGACCTTGCCCAGTGCTTCGGCCCGTGCAAGTGCCAAAGAGTTGCCCGGGGTTTATCCGAGCGGTCCTCTGGCGCCACTGTCGCCCAACCAGGCCAGCAGCACGGTGGTGGCCACGCTGACGCCGCCGGCCGACCTCTGGGATCGGATCCGCCGTGGCTACGCGATGCCCGACCTGGAAAACGACCTGGTCCACGAACGCGAGCGCTGGTATGCCAGCCGTCCCGACTACATGGAACGCATGACCGAGCGCTCGAGCAAATACCTGTTCCATATCGTCGAGGAACTCGAACGGCGCAATATGCCGACCGAACTGGCCTTGCTGCCCTTCATCGAAAGCGCCTTCAACCCGCAGGCGGTCTCCAGTGCCAAGGCGGCCGGCATGTGGCAGTTCATGCCCGCAACCGGCAAACACTTCGAGCTCAAGCAGAACGCATTCCGCGACGACCGCCGCGACGTGCTGGCCTCGACCCGCGCGGCGCTCGACTACCTGCAGAAGCTCCATGGCATGTTCGGCGACTGGCAGCTGGCCCTGGCCGCCTACAACTGGGGCGAGGGCAGCGTCGCACGTGCGATCGAGAAGAACCGCAAGGCGGGGCTGGGAACCGGCTACGAAGATCTGAAGATGCCGGCCGAGACCCGGCTGTACGTGCCCAAGCTGCAGGCGGTGAAGAACATCGTGTCCACACCACAGGCGCTGGGAGCCACGTTGCCGGTGATCGAGAACCACCCTTACTTCCAGAGCGTGGACATTACCCGCGACATCGACGTTGCCGTCGCAGCCCGGCTGGCCAATGTCGAGATCGACGACTTCAAGGCGCTGAATCCGTCCGCCCATCGCCCGGT
This sequence comes from Burkholderiaceae bacterium, assembly GCA_039934375.1. GTDB lineage: Bacteria > Pseudomonadota > Gammaproteobacteria > Burkholderiales > Burkholderiaceae_C > CAISIP01. The sequence continues at coordinate 2,093 of JBDTMH010000291.1, forward strand.
GATCCTGGCCGCCGGCACGTCGCAGATCCTGCTGCCTTGGGACAACGCCGCGACCTTCCGTGCCAATCTGCAGGCCAGCGCCGACAAGCCCCTGGCGAGCTGGACCGCCTGGCGCGCACCGACCACGATGCGGCCCGCCGATGCCGCCAAGCGTGTCGACATGACGGAGGCCGATCTGCGTTCGGTCAACAGCATTCCCAACGGCATGGTGATCAAGGCCGGTTCGACGCTGCTGGTGCGCCGTCCGGCGTCGGTGCGCGAGGACGTGGCCGAAAACATTGCCGACAACGCCCAGATCTCGCTCGGACGCCAGGAACTGCAGGTGCGGCGCATCGTCAAGGCGCGCAAGCATGATTCCGTGGCCAGCCTGGCGCGGCGTTACGGTGTTGCGGCCAGCAGCGTTGCATCATGGAACAAGATCCCGGCCTCGGCATCGCTCAAGCAGGGACAACACGTGACTTTGTACGAGGCGGCGCGGTCCAAGGCGGCATCCAGCGCCGTGCGCACGGCCAGCAGCCGCCAGGCACCCCGCTCGAGCAAGCAAAAACCGGTGCGGGTCGCGACAGACTGATCAGGCGCGGAACTTGTCCTTGGCCTTGCGCGCGAACTCGTTGGTGTAGACGCGCTCGGCGTCGACCTTGTCCGGCTGGAAGCCGACATTGCGCCGGCGCAAGGCGCGCAACGCCGTCTTGAGACCTTCCTCCGGCATCATGCCGTCGAGCGAGATCGACTCACGCAGCTTTCCGAATGAAGCCAGGTACAGGCCCCGGTCGCCAAACAGATAGGCTTCGGGCAAGGCCTTGATCAGATCGCTCGGGCCGGCAGTCTGAAGCCATTTGAGCGCGTGCACGACCGCATTGGTCAGTGCCTGTGCCGTATCCGGACGGGCGCGCAGATATGCCGATGCCGCGTACAGGCAGGTCGAAGGCATCACGCCGCCAAACACATCCTGTGTGCCCTTGAGCGAGCGGGCATCGGAGATGATGCGGACATCGCCTTTTTGCTCGAGCATGGTCATCACCGGTTCCGTGTGCACGATTGCATCGACCTGACCGGCCCGCACCGCCTGCAGCGCAGCCCCGACGCCCCCGGTTTCGACCAACACCACGTCATGCAGCGTCATTCCGGCGTTCGCCATCACCATGGCTGCAACGAGGTCGGCGCCAGACCCGGGGGCCGCGACCCCGATCTTGCGGCCTTTGAGGTCGCTCACGCGCCGGTACGCCGGCATGGATCGGGTCGAAACACCAAAGGCAATTTGCGGCGCCCGGGCGAGCAGGCAGAACGACTGGGGTTGCTGGCGGCTGGCATAGTGCTCGAGCAAGCCATCGAAACCGCCACAGGCCACGTCCGCCGCGCCCTCGAGCAGCGCTTGCTGCGTGCGTGCGCCGGTTCCGAGGTCCAGCAGCTCGATGTCGAGCCCCTCCGCGACAAAATAGCCCAGCCGCTCGGCAATGGTCAAGGGCAGATTTTGCAGCGAGGCCCGACCACCCACCGCCAGGATCACCCTGGGCTTGTCCAGCTTGACCTCGGCCCGCACGGCGCGCAGGCACCCGCCTGACAGCGTCAGTGCTGCCCCGAGCAAGAACGACCGTCGGCCACCGCGTTGATCAATCACACGCCGTCTCCCATGCGCAATTTTATTTGGCTCAAGACTACCGAAACTCGCACAAATGCGCATCGGGAAGTTCCCGAGCGGGTTACTACTTACAGGGTATTCATACGGCGCCTTCCGGGCGCACCGGTGTGCGCGGCGTCACGCCGCAAAGAGAATGGCGATGTTGACGCCCAGCGCGACGGCCCAAACCAGTGAGCGCAACGACGCCACTCCGGTGACGTACAGAGCAATGTAGACGACGCGTAGCAATACGAACGCCAGCGCCAGCAGGCCGATTCGGGCCGGATCGGCGCCGAGTTGCAATGCGAGCACCACCGCACCAATGAAAAACGGCAGTGCCTCGAAACTGTTGGCCTGCGCGGCATTGGCACGGGCGCGCCAGGCGCTCTGACGCGCCAGCCACGCGCGCGGGTCGCGATTGTCATAGCCGCCGGCGCTCGCCGACTTGCCAAACATGCCGTACTTGGCAATGCCGGCACAGACGATCGGCAACAAGGCCGCGACCAGGATCGACCATTGGGTGAGACTGAATGCGTGCATCGGGGTCCTGTTCGGGGGAGTTTCAGCGGCGGTCGATCAGCGCATGGGCAATGGTGCCGAGATCGACGTATTCAAGTTCACTGCCCACTGGCACGCCGCGGGCCAGCCGGGTGATGCGAAGGCCCCGCTCGCGCAGACCTTCGCTGATCACATGGGCGGTTGCCTCGCCCTCGGCCGTGAAATTGGTCGCAAGGATCACCTCCTCGACGACGCCATCTCCAGCGCGCTCGAACAACTTGCCCAGACCGATGTCGCGCGGACCAATGCCATCAAGTGGGTTGAGCTTGCCCATCAGCACGAAATACAGGCCCTTGTAGGCACCGGTGCGCTCCACAGCGGACTGGTCGGCCGGTGTCTCGACGACGCACAGACGCGACGAATCACGCCGTGCGTCCAAACAGGTGCTGCAGACCTCGGCTTCGGTGAAGGTATGGCAGCGCTCGCAATGGCGCAGCGCATCGCAGGCATGCGTCAAAGCCGCCGCCAGCGCGCGCGCGCCATTGCGGTCATGCTGCAACAGGTGAAACGCCATGCGCGAGGCCGACTTCACGCCCACGCCGGGCAGGCGGCGCAGGGCCTGGATCAGGCCTTCAACCGCATTCGGGTCAGCCATGCGTCGCCCGCCGCCGCACAATACGGCCCGACAGGCACAACGACACAGGCACGGCGGACACTAGAACGGCAGCTTCATGCCGCCGGGCAGGCCTGGCATGCCGGCAGTGAGCTTGCCCATTTTCTCGGACGAGGTCTCCTCGGCCTTGCGTACCGCAGCGTTGAAAGCCGCCGCCACCAGGTCTTCCAGCATGTCCTTGTCGTCAGCCAGCAGACTGGGATCGATGGTGACGCGGCGCACGTCGTGCTTGCAGGTCATGACGACCTTGACCAGGCCGGCGCCCGACTCGCCGGTGACCTCGATCGTGGCGAGTTCGTCCTGCGCCTTCTTCATGTTGTCCTGCATCGCCTGGGCCTGCTTCATCAGCCC
>JBDTMH010000292.1:0-5230 GCA_039934375.1 Burkholderiaceae bacterium
GGTCCGACGGTTTCGACGCTGGCGCGGCAGATGATGTTGGCGGGATGCGTGGCATCGGCCTGTACTGTCTCGAACTCGATCGCGACTCTTGTCAAGGCCAGCGGATGGCACAAGGGAATCAGCTCGCTGGTCTTCTTGGCGGCCTGGATACCGGCAATACGGGCGATACCCAGTACGTCGCCCTTCTTGGCGGTGCCCGATTCGATGATGGCCAGCGTTGCCGCGTGCATGTCGATGCGACCCCCGGCAATGGCGGTGCGGTGTGTGCTGGGCTTGGCCGCGACGTCGACCATGTGGGCCTGGCCTTGTGCATCAAAATGGGTCAGGGTGTTCATTGCGGTGATGGCATGCGATAAGGGGTTGTTGGGCAGGCGGGGGGTTGTCGGATGCAACTGGATACCCGCACTTGACGAACCATTTGCCTGCCTGCTGCATCATACGACCATGCCACTGCCAATTCGTTCCCGACCCCGGCGTTCCCGACTCCCGCGTTCCGTGGCGGCCAACATCGCGGCAGTCTCTTGGCGTCGCTGCTGGGTCGGTGTGCTGGCGGCTCAGCTGGCAATCACGCCGGTGCTCGCCCAGCAGACCGGCGCCGGCACCTTGCCGGGCGCCACCCGCTCCACGGCCAGCCAGCTGCCGGGCATGGGGGACGCCAGCGAGCTGACTGCCAGCGCCGAACGTCGTCTCGGAGACCGCATTGCGCGGGAGATCTTCCGCGACCCTGACTACATCGATGACCCGGTGCTGGCCGAATATGTGGACGGCATCTGGCAGCTGTTGCTGACCGCTGCCCGAAATCGCGGCGAGATGTCGGATGAGCTGCAGCAGCGATTTGCCTGGCAGATCATGATGGGCCGTGACCGCAGCGTCAATGCCTTCGCGCTGCCGGGCGGTTACCTGGGTCTGCACCTGGGCCTGATTGCGGTGGTTTCCAGCCGCGACGAGCTTGCGTCCGTGCTGGCGCATGAACTCAGCCACATCACGCAGCGGCATATTTCGCGCCTGACCACCAAGCAGAACGCGCAGACACCCTGGATCATCGGCGCGATGATCCTAGGCGCATTGGCGGCCAGCAAGAGTCCGGATGCCGCCAGCGCGTTGTTCACCGGGGGCCAGGCGGTGGCGATGCAGAACCAGCTCAATTTTTCGCGCGACATGGAGCGCGAGGCCGACCGTGTCGGATTTGGCGTGATGAGTGACGCCGGTTTCGATCCCCAGGGCTTCGCATCGATGTTCGACAAGTTGCAGGCGGCTTCGCGCCTCAATGACAACGGCGCATTTCCGTACCTGCGCAGCCACCCGCTGACGTCCGAGCGCATCGCCGATATCCGGGGTCGTCTGCCGTTGGACGTGACCGGCCATGCGGTGCCACCGATGAAACTCGACCAGGCGATGATCAGCGCGCGGGCGCGGGTGCTTTCCAACTACGCCAGCATCGATGCCTTGCGTGCCACAGTGGCCCTGGCGCTGGCGCCGCGACTGACCGAGCAGCCGGTGCCGGCGCAGGTTGGCATTCTGTATGCTGCGGCGCTGGCGTCAGCCCAGATGCGCGAGTTCGGCGCCACCGCGCCGTGGACGACCCGGCTGGCGGAGTTGGTCAAGGCGGATCCGCCGGCCAGGCGTTTGGTGACCCTGCTGGACATCGAACTGGCCCTGCTGTCGGGGCAACCGGCGCCTGAAATCGAACCGAACGGGCGCGCGGCATTGATGCTGATGGCCCAGGTATGGATGCGCCAGGGTCAGCCGGCGCAGGCGTCGTCGGCCCTGCAGACCTGGACCGTGGCCCACCCCCGGGATGCCGGCGCATGGCAGTTGCTGGGGCGCGCCAACATGGCGCAGGGTCAGACACTGCGCGCAATCCGGGCCGAGGCCGAGGCGCAGGTCGCCTTGCTCGACTATGCCGCAGCGATGGACCGGTTCAGGGCGGCACAGGCCCTGGTGCGCGACGCCGTAAGAGGCTCCGGCGTCGACCATATCGAGGCGTCGATCATCGACACCCGGGCCCGTCAGGTGCAGTCACTGTTGAGAGAACAGGCGCTCGAGCGCTGATTCGATCAGCAGGCCGAATACCGAGTAGATCAGCGAGCCGATGAGCGCTGCGCCAAAGCCGTTGACCGAGAATCCGGCGAGTACGCCGGATGCGGCCCAGAACATCAGCGCATTGATGACGAACAGAAACAGCCCGAGCGTGATCACGGTGACCGGCAAGGTCAGCACCACCAGGATCGGGCGCAACACCGTATTGAACAGACCGATCACGAATGCGGCAATCAGGGCACTGCCGAAACTCGACACCGCAACGCCGCTGTAAATGCCAGTCAGCAGCAGCAAGGCACTGGCGCTCAGCAACCATTTGACAATCAGTTTCATGCGGCGCCAGCATACCATTGCCGGCGCCGCGCACGGGCATGTGATGTCGTGGCAAGATCCCATGTTGCAGACCATTCCCATGACCGGCATTCACATCACCGACATCGAATCGGCCATCAACCATTGGCGCGAGAAGGAGCCCTCGCCCGACGGCATCACCTTGTCGCGTGAGGTGCGTGCGTTGGCTGAGGTTTATGCGTTGATGGTGTTTCATCATGAGACGCTGGCCGACGAGTTCAGCTTTCCGAACGAGGCCATGGCAGCCTGGCTGGCTTGGTACGCGGCGACTCCCGACACCCCGTGCATTGCGATCTGTTCGACCAGCCAGGGCGACGCGATCTGCAAGGGCTGCGGACGCAGCTTCGAGGAAGTGCAGCACTGGACCGACATGCGTCCGGCGCAAAAGCGCGAGACCTGGCGGCGTATCAGCCTTCAGGGTACGGCCTGGCGCTTCAATCGTTATGCCGAGCGTGCGGCCGAACGCCGCCAGACCCGGGAGGCCTGACTATTTCCAGCGCAGCGGCTCAAGCGTGACGTTGTGTTGCTCGTCACCCAGCGTAAGTGCACCTTCCTGCACGGTGGCCTGCAACTGCATGCTGCGCTGCGCCAGTGCCACCAGCGCCTGCGACTGCGCGGCCGGCAGACGGAACACACTCAGGTTGCGCGGGCGCGAGAGCTTGTTCTCGATGCCGCGCCACCAGATCTCGGCCGAATAGCTGAAACAGTACAGCACCACCTCGTCGGCCTTGCCGCAGGCCTTGAGCAGCGGCTTTTCCTCGGGTTGACCGACCTCGATCCAGAGTCGGGTCTGGCCGGTAAAGTCGCGCAGCCAGGCGTCGGGCTCGTCCGGGTCGGACAGACCGGCGCCGAAAGCCAGCGTCGCGTCGCCATTGCACACCGACTGCAACTTGTGCGCCTGAAACGCCAGCGCAACCAGCCGCACCATCATGCGCTCATCCGTCTCGCTCGGATGGCGCGCCAGCGTCAGCGAATGGTCGGCGTAATAGCCGTTGTCGATGTCGGCAATCTGCAAATGGGCCCGAAAGACCGTGGATTTGAGGGCCATGCTGAAGGATGCTCAGACGCGCCGCGCCAGCGTTGCCGCCATGCCGGTGTAGCTGGCTGGCGTCATCGTCAGCAGCCTGTCCTTGTCGACCTGCGGGATCGCCAGCGCAGCGATGAAGCCCTGCATCAGTTCACGCGTCATTGGCGCGCCACGGGTGAAGGTCTTGAGCTGCTCGTACGGCTCGGGCAGGCCGTGGCGCCGCATCACGGTCTGTATCGGCTCCGCCAGCACTTCCCAGGAGGCATCCAGATCGACTGCAATCGCCGCGGCGTTGAGCTCCAGCTTGCCCAGGCCCGTGGCCAGTGATTCATAGGCGAGCAGCGCGTATCCGAGTGCGACCCCCATGTTGCGCAATACGGTGGAGTCGGTCAGATCGCGTTGCCAGCGGCTGATCGGCAGCTTCTCGCTCAGGTGGCGCAACACGGCGTTGGCCAGCCCCAGATTGCCTTCGGCGTTCTCGAAGTCGATCGGATTGACCTTGTGCGGCATCGTGCTCGATCCGACCTCGCCGGCGCGCAGCTTTTGCTTGAAATAACCCAGGCTGACATAGCCCCAGACGTCGCGCGCCCAGTCGATCAGGATGGTGTTGGTGCGCGCCACCGCATCGAACAGCTCGGCCATGTAGTCATGCGGCTCGATCTGGATGCTGAACGGCTGGAAATGCAGGCCCAGGCCCCAGGGCTTGTGCCCACCGGCTTCTGCGCCCGGCTCGGGTGTTTCGACCACGCGTCGCGCAAACGCCTCCCAGTCGAAGTCCGGCCAGGCGGACAGGTGGGCGTTGTAGTTGCCGACCGCGCCGTTCATCTTGGCCAGGATGCTGACCGCCGCGATGCGATCACAGCCCGTCTGCAGGCGCATCACGACATTGGCGATCTCCTTGCCCACCGTGGTCGGGCTGGCGGTCTGGCCGTGGGTACGGCTGAGCATTGGCACGTCGGCGTAGGCCAGCGCCATCTCGCGCAGCTTGAGCAGCAACCGGTCGAGCGCCGGCAGCAATACAACGTCGCGGGCGGCGCGCAGTTGCAGTGCGTGGCTGGTGTTGTTGATGTCTTCGCTGGTGCAGGCAAAGTGCACGAACTCACCGGCACGCTGCAATTCGGGGCGGGACTCGAACTTGCCCTTGAGCCAGTATTCGACCGCTTTCACGTCGTGATTGGTGGTCTTCTCGATCTCCTTGATCGCCATCGCGTCGGCTTCGCTGAAATTGCGCACCAGCTTGAGCAAGTAAGTGCGGGCTCCAGAGCTCAGTGGCTTGAATTCGGCGAAGCCGGCGTCGCTGAGGTTGACGAACCAGGCGACCTCGACCTGTACCCTGCGGCGCATGTAGCCCAGCTCGCTCATCAGTGGACGCAGCGGTGCGAGTTTGGCTGCATAACGGCCGTCCAGCGGGGACAAGGCGGAGACGGGAGAGAGGCTCATGGCTGGATTGTAGGTGGCGTATTTGCGCCACGACGCGGCCACCGCAGACCCGGTGCGCTGGCTAGAATGCTCTACACAACCGGACAAGCCCTGCCATGAAACTCATCGGATCCAACTCCAGCCCCTACGTCCGCAAGGTGCGTATCACGATGGCGGAAAAAAAGCTCGATTACCAGTACGTGACCGAGAACGTGTGGGTGTCGGAGACGCGGATCAGCGAGTCCAACCCGTTGGGCAAGGTCCCCTGCCTGATCATGGAAGGCGCCGAGGCCTTGTTCGATTCGCGCGTGATCGTCGAATACCTCGAGAACCTGTCACCGGTCGGCAAGCTGATTCCGGGCAACGGACGCGAACGTGCCGAGGTGAAAACCT
>JBDTMH010000293.1:0-5211 GCA_039934375.1 Burkholderiaceae bacterium
ATGTCGGTTTCCAGTTCGCGCCGGTATTCGCTTTCGGCCAGCAGCACGCCGGCCAGAAAGGCGCCCAGCGCCATCGACATTCCGACCGACTGCATCAGCGCGGCAATCCCGACGACCAGCAGCAGGGAGGCCGCAGTGAAGATCTCGGGCGTGTGCGAGCGGGCGATCCAGCGGAACAGTGGACGCAGCAACAGCCGGCCTCCGAGCATGATGGCCGCAATGACCAGCAGGATGCGGGCGATTTCCAACCCATGACCGGTGGCCGACGGGTCGGCGGTCGCGAGCTCGACCCCGAGCAGCGGCAGCAGCGCGAGGATGGGGATTGCAGCGACGTCCTGAAACAGCAGGATGGCGAATGCGGCCTGGCCGCTGCTGGTTGGCAGCATGTTGCGGTCGGACATCACCTGCAGCGCAATGGCCGTGCTGGACAGTGCCAGGCCCAATGCGGCCACCAATGCAATTCGCCATTCGACGCCAAATAGAATGGCGGCCCCTGTCAAGGCAGCCGCGCAGCCCAGCAGCTGAACACTGCCCCAGCCGAAGATCGGTCGGCGCATGCTCCACAGGCGCCGGGGTTGGAGTTCCAGACCGACCAGGAACAACATCAACACGACGCCGAATTCGGCAAAGTGCAGGATGTCCTGTACGTTGGTCACCAGGCCCAGCCCCCAGGGGCCGATGGCCATACCGGCGGCCAGGTAGCCGATGATCGTGCCCAGGCCCAGGGCCTTGCTCAGAGGCACGACGATGACGGCCGCGCTCAGGTAGATGAAGCTGTTGATCAGCCAGACGGGGGTGTGTTCCATGAAGACGGGCGATGCGGGTCGGCGGTGGTCGGCTCAAAAGGGGGCAGGGGCGGGTGGCTGGTCTGCATGCGACAGGGCGTGCCGCAGCAGAATGGCAAAAACCGGACGACTGTGGCAGGACGCTAACATAGCGCAAAGCAAAAGACCCGGGGGTTCCGCATGCCAGTCGTTGTTGTTGCCAATCCCAAGGGCGGCGTTGGAAAGTCCACGCTGGCCACCCATATTGCCGGATATTTCGCGTCACGCGGCCACGCCGTGATGTTGGGAGACGCCGACCGGCAGCAGTCGTCGCGGCTGTGGCTCAGTTTGCGGCCGGCGGCGGCGGCGCCGATCCAGACCTGGGACATCAACGCCGACCTGATCGCGCGGCCACCGCGCGGCACCACCCACGTGGTGGTTGACACCCCGGCGGGGCTGCATGGCTGGCGCTTCAAGGACGTGATGAAGATGGCCGACAAGGTCATCGTGCCGGTGCAGCCCAGTGTGTTCGACATCTTTGCTACCCGGGCGTTTCTCGACGACCTGGCCGCGAACAAACATGCCGACAAGAGCAAGATCGCGCTGGTCGGGATGCGGGTCGATGCACGTACGATCGCCGCCGACAAGCTGCATGCCTTCATCGATTCGACCGGTCTGCCGGTGTTGTCGTATTTGCGGGATACGCAGAACTACGTGCACCTGGCGGCCCACGGCTTGACGCTGTTCGACGTGCCGCCTTCGGCGCGCTTCGAGAAGGACCTGGAGCAGTGGCAACCGATCTGCCATTGGCTCGACAGCTAGATTTCTTTTACTTCAGCCACTAGCACAAGCCGCTTGACCCATGAAAATTTTTGAAACTTTGTCCGATTTGCTCGCATGTGTGGGCCAGGAAGTGGCCGTCAGCGACTGGATCACCGTCACCCAGCAGCAGATCAACCAGTTTGCCGAGGCCACCGGCGACCATCAGTGGATTCACGTGGATGTGCAAAGGGCCAGGGCCGGGCCGTTCGGGGCGCCGATTGCGCACGGTTTCCTGACCTTGTCGATGTTGCCGCGTTTCTTCGAGTCTGCACTGGTGATCCCCGCGTCGTCGATGGGCGTCAATTACGGCTTGAACAAGGTCCGTTTCATGGCGCCCGTGCCGGTCGGCAGCCGCCTGCGTGCCCGTTTGACGCTGGTGTCGAGCGACCCGATCGACAACAACGGCGTGCAGCTGGTCTGGGACGTGGTGGTCGAGAAAGAGGGCTCGGCCAAGCCAGTCTGCGTGGCACAGTCGGTGGTGCGTCGCTACCCGTGAACGCGCGCTTGGGCGGTGGTTGCGGTGGGATTCAGGCGGTGCTGAAACCATTCTGCCGCCAGGCTTCAAACACCGTCACCGCCACTGCGTTCGACAGGTTCAAACTGCGCTGGCCTTTGCGCATCGGCAGGCGCAGGCATTGCGCGCCCGGAAAACTGTCACGCAGCGCGTCGGGCAGTCCGCGTGTCTCCGAGCCGAACACCAGCCAGTCGCCCGGCAGGAAGGTCTGGTTGTAGGGGCTGGCCGTGCCGCGTGTGCTCAGCGCGAACAAACGTGCCGGCGCCGGCGTCTCCTGCGCCAACAGCGCGTGCCAACTGGCATGGCGTTGCAGCGCAGCGTATTCGTGGTAATCGAGCCCGGCGCGGCGCAGTTGCCGGTCGTCCAGCGAAAACCCCAGCGGTTCGACCAGGTGCAGCCGGCAGCCGGTGTTGGCGGCCAGCCGGATGATGTTGCCGGTATTGGGCGGGATCTCGGGTTCGACCAGGACGATATTGAACATGGGTCAGATTGTCTCCGGTCACGCGGGCGTATCACCCGGCCGATCGGCGCGCGCCAGCACCATGCCGGTGACATGGCGCGCGCCGGCCTGGCGCAGCGCAGCGGCGGCGGCAAAAAGGGATGCTCCGCTGGTCATCACGTCGTCGACCAGTACCACCCGGGCGCCGACCAACTCGCCGCGGCGCAGCGGTTCGACGGCAAACGCGTCGCGGACATTGCGCATGCGCTGTTCGCGGCCCAGCGCGCTTTGCGCCGCTGTGTCACGGATGCGCAACAGCAATTCGGTGCTGAGCTTCTCCGGCGCCAGATGGCGCGCCAGCTCCAGCGCCTGGTTGAATCCGCGCTGGCGCAGCCGTTGCGTTGACAGGGGCATGGGCACGACCCGGTCGGCCTGCTCCAGCTCCGGTTCCACCCACGGAGCGCTGCGCAGCAGCAGCGCCAGTGTGTGGGCCCAGCCCGGTTGCTGGCGGAACTTGAACCGCACGATCAGTTCGGACCAGGGATAGGCGTAATGCAGTCCGGCCACGCAGGCGTCCAGCGGCGGTGGCTGGCGGATACAGGCACCACACTGGCGCACCGCCGCGTTGACCGCGATGGCGCAGGTGATGCAGCGCGGGCAGGGCTGTGCGAACAGCGCGACGCAGGTATCGCAGACCGGGTTACTTGGCCAGCACCGGCAGACCGCGCATTGACCGGGTATCCGGTCGGATATGCTCTGGCAAAGGGCGCGAAACATCGGGCCAATATATGCTGCGCCCGATCCATGTCTGCCGATCTTCCTCCCACAATTGATCCACGTGCGGCTGCGCGCTGGTCGCGGCACCTGCATCCGGCATCGCCCTGGCTGCACGAGGAGATCGGCCGGCGCATGCAGGAGCGTCTGCAGTGGATCCGGTTGCAACCCCGCAGCTGGGTCGACTGGGAGCCAATGGCCGGCGGGATGCAGGTGCATGCGGCGGTGGCGCAGGCCTACCCGCAAGCAGTGTGCTGGGTGGTCGAGCCCGACGGGGCCCGCCAGCAGGCGGTCACGCAGGCGCTGCATACGCCTTGGTGGAACGCGGCGCGCTGGCGCAGACCACCGCCCCGGTTTGGCATACCACCCGATGGCACGGCCGACATGGTGTGGGCCAACATGTCCTTGCATATGCAGGCGGATCCGGCGGGTCTGCTGCGGCGTTGGGGCCAGCTGCTGGCAACCAATGGTTTCCTGATGTTTTCGTGCCTCGGGCCCGACACCCTGATCGAACTGCGTGCGTTGTACCAGTCCATGGGTTGGCCTGCGCCGGCACATGAATTCACCGATATGCACGACTGGGGCGACATGCTGGTGCAGGCCGGATTCGCCGAGCCGGTCATGGACATGGAACGGCTGACCCTCACCTTCACTTCGCCGGACAAGCTGTTCGCCGAATTGCGCGGACTCGGTCGCAACCTGTACGGCCAGCGTTTTGCCGGGCTGCGCGCGCGCGGCTGGCAGGCGCAGCTGCAACGGGAACTTGTCGCAGCGCAAACCGCACAGCGACCGGGCGAGCCCCTGACGCTGACTTTCGAGGTGATCTACGGCCATGCCCTCAAGCCGCCACCCCGTGTATTGGTGCAGCCCGAAACTGTGCTGTCACTGCAGGAAATGCGCCAGGTTTTGCAGCAGGGTCGGCGCGACGCTGCGCCCAAATCGTGAGTGTCGCGCGGGTGCCCCCACGGTCCGGGCGAGCCGGGTCGGTCGGCTACAATGCCGCGGTGTTGGATGGGCATTTTCCCGCTGGTTTCGCCATGGCGCGCGCAAGGGCCGCGTTATCAAAGGTGGCAAGACACGTGATGAATCCGGTTTTTCGCTTCGCGACAGTGCAAGGTCAGAGCTTTCAATGGTTCTTGCGCCGCAACTGCTCGGTCACGCCGCGCCAGTTGGGATATCTCTATCTGTCGCTGTGTGTCGTGTCGCTGGGACTGGGCGGAATGTTCTGGCTGCAGGGTGCGACGCTGGTGTTGCCGATTGCCTGGCTGGAGCTGATGGTGGTGGGCGCTGCGTTCCTGGTGTACGCGCGCCACGCCACCGATGGCGAGACCATTCGTCTGTCCGATGGACAACTGGTGATCGAGCAGGAATCCGCCGGCAAGCTGATTCGTTGCGAGTTCCGGCGAGAGTGGGTGAGGGTGGAGCCTGGTGCGGCCGACAATTCGCTGATTGCGCTGTCGGGACATGGCAGGACTGTGCATGTGGGGCGTTTTGTACGGCCTGAATTGCGGCCGTTGCTGGCGCGCGAGATCAGGATGGCATTGCGCGGGGCGTGAAGGCGGGTTCAACCGTGATGGGCGGGCGCCCGCTTATTTGAGGCAATTTTGAAGTGATCATGATGAAGAGCATTCAGGGCAAACTGGCTTCTGTATTGACAACGGCGCTCGCATGGCTGGGTACTGCAGCCTTCACGATTGCCCATGCGGTCAACGACCTGCCGGGCGGACCGGCGGTCAACCAGCTCAACCTGCACCCGCCGGTGACCCGGATTGCCGAAGAAATGGTCTGGCTGCACTGGTTCATGCTGATCGTCTGCACCGTGATTTTCGTCGCCGTGTTCGGGGTCATGTTCTATTCGATCTGGAAGCACCGCAAATCGGTGGGCCACAAGGCCGCCA
>JBDTMH010000294.1:0-5190 GCA_039934375.1 Burkholderiaceae bacterium
CTGCGTCCAAGCAGCTGGCATCCAAGCTCAAGTGGCCCGAAGGCTACAACAGCCCGGACGTGACATTCACCTGCCGCCGCGGCTCCACCGCGTGCAAAACTATCGAGGATAAATGGCCCAAGGCCACGGTGCGGCAGTTCGATGACAATACGATCGCGTATCAGGAGGTGATCAATGGCAAGGCCCACGCCTCGGTCGCCGATGAACCCCAGCCCAGCTTCATCACGCTCAAGTACCCGGCGCAGTTGTTCACTCCGAGCAACGAACTACTGACCATCGCTGAGACAGGTTTCGGCGTCAAGAAGGGCAATGCCGCCACCGTTGCCTACTACAACGACTGGATTGATAAGAACCAGGACTGGCTCAAGCAGCGCAACACCTACTGGTTCAAGACCCAGGACTGGGCCAAGATGATTCCCTGAGCCGGATCGGGGACGGCCACTTCCGCAGCGCCAGTTGCAGGCCCCGCGCGCAAGCTGGTGCTCCGTGGGCTTGTCGTGTGGGCGTTATCAAGCTGGGAGCCAGCTGATTCCGTCGATTGAATCGCGGCCGCGCGCCCACGCTGACCTGACGCGGGGGGAGCTGGCTCAAGCAGCCGCTGGAGATTGCCCTCATTTCTCCGGTTCTAGCGACTGATATTACGCCCCATGTAGTTGTAGAAATCCCAGATTGTGCCCTCATAGTCCGCCTTGGCCAGCACCGAAGGCGCGTAAGCCTTCGACTGCAAACCGCGCATGACATTGACAAGCTGGGCTTCATCCTCGGCAAAGGTGCGAGTGAACAGGTCTATCCCGGCTTCCGCGGCACGTTTTTCTGCCTCGGTTTTCGCGGGGATGGCGATCATACCGATTTTGGTGCGCAGCCGAGTCGCCGACACTGGTTGGATGAGGTTGTAGGATACTTTGAATCCCGAAATCCCGAATACGCTGCTGGGCGCAATTGCCAGCATCAGCGAACGCCGCTTTTCCTCATCGGTGACATCCGGGTGCGCTCCGCCACGCGAAGGCGCGTCTTCCGGATAGTACGAGTAAAACCCGAAATAATCGTCGACGGGATCAAAACGCCTTGACAGTCGTGTCGGGGTAAAGGGATGCAGGGTCCGCTGATGTACGGTCGAAAGGTGATAGCCTTCCATAAAGTTTTCGACCAGGCATTTCCAGTTGACTTCCCACTCCTGCTCGCTGGAATAAATGAGTCGCATATCTTCAATATGCATGTTCTTGACCATCGGTTCGAGTTTCCTGATGGTTTCAGATTCGCCGAAGGATTTCGCCTCGGGATCCAGGTTGACAAAGACAAAGCCATGCCAGGTTTCACATTTGAATTCCGGTAACCTGCATCCACGGACGAAGTCGGCGTGATGATCGTCGACCCCGGACGCACGAATCAGTTGTCCATCCAGGTCATAGGTCCAAGCGTGGTACGGACAGGTAAAGGTTTTGCTTTTGCGATTGCCGCTGCCGTTGACCAGCGGCATCGCGCGATGACGGCAGACGTTCGACAGCGCCTTAATTTCGTTTGGGGCGGTTCTGACAATGATGATCGGCTCACCGACCAGATCGATTGCGAAATAATCGCCGACTTCAGGGGCTTCCTCTGCCCGCCCTAGGCAAATCCATTTTTTGCGAAACAACTGTTTGCGTTCGAGTTCCAGGAATTCGGTCGAAGTATAGAAACTCCCAGGCATGGTAAAGGCGTCTGCCGCCTCGGTGCTGGCGACCTTTTCAAGCATTGTGACAATGGTTTTCAGCGATTCAGACATAAATGGCTTTCAGTGATTCAGACATGACCTGAGAACAGCAATGTCCGGTTAAAAGGCGAAAAGTTCAACTGGTTAGTTGCATCGCTCTTGACACCTCTGGTTGCGAGGTGCCTTTGCGACGCCCCACTGGTCGAAGACTCGAAACACCTGCAGCCGATTATGGATGCTCTGCACCATGCTTGTCTATACTTGTCTAGTCTAGTTTGCCGGGCCCGTTACGAGCAGGCGAACCGGACGATGAGATTACAAGAAGCCTTCGATGGCAGATGGGTGTCGGCGTGATGCTGCACCGGGATGCCAATACCGCCCACCCCGCTGGGTGAGCGATCAGGTATCACTGCTGACTTGGCCGCCTGGATCACCGCTCCAGCCCCAGCTCCAGCGCAGCGTGCAGCGCATGCGCGGTAGACTGTCGCCGACACGCAGCCGCTGACCCTATTTGGCGGTTAGGTCCTTTCACTACTGAGGACGCGATGCGAAACCGCACCCTCACAACGCCCCCATGAACCTGCGCAACATTGAAGCATTTCTCGCGATCGGCGAAGCAGGCAGCTTCACCAGCGCGGCCAAGCGGCTCGACAAGACGCAGTCGGCGGTCTCGCAAGCGGTGCGTCAGCTGGAGATCGAGTTGGGTGTGACCCTGATCGATCGCAGTACACGTCACATCAGCCTCACCCCGGCGGGAGACTTGCTGCACAGTCACGCCGCCCATCTGATCGAAGATGTCAACAAGATCGCGGCCCTGGTGCGGGAGCAGAGCAAGACCCGAGTGAGCCAGTTGCGCATCGGCCTGGTGGACTCATTCGCGACTGCAGTGGGCCCTGCGCTGATCCGCAACATGCTCGCCGAAGCGGTGAACCTGCACATGTGGTCCGAGCTCACCCCGCGGCTCGGAACTGCATTGCTGGAGAAGCGGGCCGACATCATCGTTGCCAACGACACCTTCGACATGGAGACCCATCTCACGCGTTATGAACTGCTGCGCGAGCCCTTCGTGTTGTTGCTGCCCGCGGACATGCAACGAGATGGAGAGGTGCCTGACCTTGCCGTGTTATCCCGCGCACGGCCGATGGTGCGGTATGAACCGCTGTCGCTCATGGGGTCGCAGATAGATGCGCAATGCCACCAACTCAATGTGCGTCCGACGCGCCGCGTATCGGTCGACTCGACGGATAAGCTGATCGCCGCGGTGGCTGCCGGCATTGGCTGGAGCATCAGCACACCCTTGTCGCTGCTGCGTTCGCGCGAATACGCTGCTGCCATTCGCGTGTTGCCGTTTCCCGGTGATCGCTTTTTCCGACGCCTCTTCATGGTGTCACGGCGCGGCGAAATTGATGAACTCGTGCATCGGCTGGCTGCGCTGTCATGTGTGACGCTGTCGGGGTTGGTGAAAGAGGAACTGCGCACCCTACTACCCGACATCTATGCACAAATATGGGTCGCTGATCGCGCGTCACTTGGCCCTTCCTGACGCGGTGCACAACATGTTGCGGTGCAATATGGCGAGACTTGCGCGCAAGTTGTGCATCAGGATTACTAATGGCTCCGCAGCCCATTGATTAATACCCGGCTGCCAATGCCGGCGAAGTGCACCGTGGCAGGGAGGTCGTCCCTATACTGAACCGGAACAGGTGCATGCAAACCAGCCCATCAGTCCGTAATATCCAATATGACGCAATCGCAAGACACTACTAAACCCATCCGGTTCAACGGGTACCTCCTGCCCAAGGATCGACCGGTCGAAGACATCACGGCGCAGGTAGGGCCCGGTACGCCGTGTGGCGAATACATGCGCCGGTTTTGGCATCCGTTCTTGTTGGCCTCGCAACTCGGCACACGGCCGACGCTGGTCCGCCTCCTTGGGGAAGACCTGGTTCTCTATCGAGATCTCTCGGGTGATCTGGGGTTGGTCCATAAGCACTGCTCGCACCGTGGCGCGTCACTCGAGTTCGGCATCATTGCCGACCATGGCATTCGTTGTTGCTACCACGGGTGGCTGTTCGGCAACGACGGCACCATTCTCGAAACACCCGGCGAGCCACCGGAAAGTCCGCATAAGGACAAGTTCTGCCACGGGGCTTACCCGGTGGTCGAGTACGACGGCGTGATCTTCGCTTACATGGGGCCACCCGCGCTGCGTCCAGAGTTCCCGATGATGGATGCCATGGTGATGCCGGACAACCGGATGAAACCCTATCTGATTCACTCGCCGTGTAATTGGCAGCAGGTGAGCGAGAACTCGATGGACCCGTTTCACGTGGCGTTCCTGCACACACGGGTGTCAGGTCCGCAGTTCAGCGAGATCTTTGCCGAACTGCCGATCATCGAGTACCACGAGACACCGCACGGCTACTTCTACACCAACGCGCGGCGTGTGGGCGACTTCGTCTGGATTCGCATGCACGACCATCTGTTGCCGAATTTTTCCCAGAACGGCGCGATCTTCGAGAACGTGAGCAACGTGCGTTATTTTGGCCGCCCCGGGCTGACGCGTTGGGTTACTCCCGTGGACGACGTGAACACGTTGGTCATCGCCTGGCGCCACTTCAATGACCGCGACGATCCGATGCATCAGGGCAGGCCGAATGACGTGGGCGTAGGGACCACCGATTTCTACGGGCAGAACAATGCCCTGCCCTATGAAGAACGGCAGGATTCACCCGGAGACTGGGACGCCTGGTGCAGTTTGGGCCCGGTCACGAGTCATGCCCGTGAACATCTGGGGACCACCGACCGTGGTGTGGCGATGTTGCGCCGGCGGCTCAAGAGTGAAATCGACAACCTGGCGCGTGGAGTGGAACCGAGACGGCCGGAGCCCCAGGCTGAGATACCGGTACCGACAGTGGGTGGCGACACCATCCTGCGTATTCCGGTCGAAGACGGAGATGACCGCCAGCGCATCGCCGAAATATGCCGCAAGGTGGCCGATGCCTATGTGCAGACGCAGCATCTGCCTGACGTGCAGCGCCGCGAGGCCATCGCGGAGCGCCTGGCGCCACTCAATACCGCTGATCCGAACGAAATTAATCCTGATCACGGCAAGATTTTCGAGTTCAAGAGCGCCGCCGGAACGATGTTGACGCTGCAGACCCCACAACATCCCGGTGACAAAATGACCACTGCTCCCATCACCGATTCACCTGCGTTGTCCGGACGGGCAATTATCGATGCACTGCATGCCACCGGCATCGAGTTCGTCGTGTCCGTACCGGATATCTGCACCAGCGGCGGCTTGTTGCACCCGATTTCCAGCGAGCCGGGCTTGCGTCTGGTCCGTGTGTGCAAGGAGGATGAGGGGGTTTCCATCTGTGCGGCTCTGTCGTTTTGTGACCGACGCGCAATACTGTTGATGCAGCAGACCGGGCTCATGGACTCGCTAAACGCCCTGCGGGCAGTCGGAGTCGACTATCACAACCCGGTATACATGG
>JBDTMH010000295.1:0-5168 GCA_039934375.1 Burkholderiaceae bacterium
CGTCAGTTGTCGTCAGTTGTCGTCATGTTCGTAGGAGCTGTCCCAACGCTCCGTACCTGGCGGCACCTGCGGTACACAACCGGCGACGACGGCATCGGCCTGGAACACCACCCACATGCGGCGATTGGCGTAGCCCACCTCCTGCGTGCGTGCCAGGTCGACACAAGGGACGACCGACTCGCGCAGCGCAAAGATCCAGCGTTTCTGCGGTGCCTGGGCTTGCCACTTCACAGCCTGCTCGAACTGGCTCGCCCAACGCTGCTTGAAGCCGAAGTTGGTGACCGGTCGGTCGGTCATCAGCAGGTTCTGCTCTTTCCAGGCTACCAGTGCAATCTCACCCTGCGGGCCGGCAATCTCGCCGGCGCGACGCATCACACCGACGGCGGAGTTGGTGTCATTGAACAGGACCGAGGCCCACACGCCCCAGACGATCCAGAAGCCCGCCATGCCGGTCAGCAGGGCAACCACGCCGCGGCGCGGCCGCCATGCCAGGGCACTGAACAAAAACACTGCGCCCATGGCAATGCCCATCCACCACAACCATCGTCCGTTGTCCGACAGGCCGCGCTCCACCAATTGCGACTGCATGCTGGTCCAGTGCCCCTGCATGGCCCATATGCCCCCGCCGAACAGAAATGCGCCGGCCAGCAACGCCGCCAGCCAGGCAGTCCAGCGCATCCAGCGGGTCGACACCGAGCGCTGCAGGCTCGGCGCCACCGCCAGCGCCAGCATCGGCAGCACCGGCATCAGGTAGACCTCGCGCTTGCCACCGGCCAGGCTGAAGAAAAACACCACCAACAGGCTCCAGCCCAGCAGCATCAGCAGCCGCGCATCGCCGGCCTTCAGGCCACGTACCCAAAGGCGCCAGGCGCCCAGGTAAGCCAGCGACAACGGGAAGAAATGCAACACCAGCACCGGCAGGTAGTACCAGAACGGCTGGGCGTGGCCCCCCACCGAGCCCTCGTAGCGTTTGGCTGTCTGGTGGAACAGGATGTCGCTGACATAAGCTGCGTATTCGGCCGTTCCGCGGGCATGTGCGACCCACAGCATCGGCACCAGCCACAGACTGATCGCCAGCACAAAGGCCAGTGCACCACCGGCCCAGCGCAGGCCGCTGCCCGAAATCTGGCTCACTCCCTGCCAGTGGCGCAGACGGGCAAATGCAAATGGCAGCAACATCAGCAGCGCCAGCACCCCCACCCCCTTGGTGATCACCCCCAGTCCCGCGGCAAAGCAGCCCAGCCAGTACGCACGCCAGTTCGGCCCCTCGAGCAGGTGCAGCAGCAATCCCCAGTTGGCCAGCGTGATCCACATCATCACCAGCGGATCGATCTGGGCCCGCTTGACCTGGTAGACAAACTGGAACGAAGCCAGCACGGCAGCGGCCGCAAACAGGCCGACACGTGGATTCCACAGGCGTCGCCCCAGATCCCAGGTCAGCACCAGTGTCAGCATGCCGGACAGCAGCGACGGCAACAGAAAGGCGACACGCCAGTTGCCCAGCAACTCGTACGCCGCGGCTTCCAGCCACATCAGCATCGGCGGCTTGTCGGAATACAGTTCGATGCCGCGATGCGGGAACAGCCAGTCGCCCGATTCGATCATCTGCTTGGCCACCAGCGTGAAACGCGGCTCGTCCGACGGCCAGGGATCGCGCAAGCCGATGCCGGCGCCCAGCACCACCAGTGCCACCAGCATCAACCACCAGAACAGGCGCCGATTCAGCGCCGCGTCGGCGGCCGTGTGGCCCGGCAGGTCCCGCACCGTCACTGCGCAGCCCCGTGATGGGCCGGCGATATCCGCCAGGTCTTGTCGATATCCATCATCGGTCCTTTGAATCCATCCGCTCCACCTGCGGCAAGCGGGCGCGGCGCTGCAGCCACATCATGCCCAGTATGTCCACCAGCCCGACCCACAGGCGATTGCGGATGCCGTAATGCGACTGACCGTGGGTCCGGTCGCGGTGCTGCACCCGCACCGATTCGACAACGCCACCCATGCGCCGGAACAAAGCCGGCAGGAAGCGGTGCATGTGGTCGAAATATGGCAAGGCCAGGAAGTCCGCGCGCGCAAACAGCTTCAGACCGCAACCGGAGTCGGGCGTGGCGTCGCCCAACAGACCGCTGCGCACCTGATTCGCCATCCGCGAAGACATGCGGCGTACCCAGGTGTCGAGGCGCTTGGCGCGCCAGCCGGCAATCAGCACTGCCTGCTGCGGCTGCGCTTCGTGCAAGGCACGCCAACGCGCGAGCAAGGCCGGAATGTCAGCCGGATGGTTCTGCCCGTCGCCGTCCAGTGTTGCCACCAGCGGCGCGCGCGCCTCGCGAACTCCGGTGCGCACTGCCGTGCTCTGGCCACAATTGTTGCGGTGGCGCAGCACCACCAGCCAGGGATGGGAGCGGGCATAGTCGACCAGCAACTCGGCCGTGTTGTCGCTGCTGAGGTCGTCGACAAACACCGCCTCGAAGCGCGCGACGCCGGTCAGCGCAGCGGCGATTTCATCGAGCAGGGCCACGACATTGCCGGATTCGTTGTGGACCGGCACGACCACGGATATTTCTGGGACCGCTAAGGACATCGGGACTCGGGGAAAATTGAACCGGCGATTGTCGCACCCGGGCACGGGTTGTCCGCATACCCCTGCGCCCTTGCGCCGGCACGCGCGCCTGACTACCGGGCCGACGTGGCTGTGGCTGTCAGCCGTGCACCGGACCGTAACCGGTTTCCACCGACATGCGCAAGGCCAGCCCGTCATCGACCGACTTGGCGCGTTCGACGTAATAACCCACACCGGGCATGGCGCGCAGGTTGTATGCGATGTCAGTCTCGGCGCAGTGCTCGAGGATGACCCACAAGCTGGCGCCGCGTCCGCTGTGGTTCGAATGCCCGCTGGCGTCGAAATTCTGGCACATCAGCCGGGCCTGGGCACGGGTCAACGGCGCCGGCCGCGTGCCCGGGTAGGCACTCGAGGGCTCGATGCGTTCGCCGTCCGGCCCTTCGAAACGCCCCGAGGTGTGAAACGGCTGCGCCAGGTCTGCCGGGTCCGACTGCGCCTCGGTCTTGCGCAGGTGCTTTTCGCGCAACGGGCGCACGCGCACACTGGGCGCCTCAACCTGCACCGATCGCATGTAGGCCACGCTGCCGGCAAAGAACTGCTTCAGCGCCGCCGCGCGTGCCTGCTCCTCGGAGTCGGCGGCGACAGTCAGCGTGCGGTACTGCTCCTGCACCAGCCGCTCGACAAACACCAGGTACTGCCCCGGCACAACCGGACTCGTCGTCACTGTCTTGCTCACAAGCATCTCCTGCCGTGGTGCACCTCATCGGGTGCGCGAAAACTGCTCCTGCTGCAGATCCTGGCGCAATTGCGCGATATCACGCGACTGCTGGTGCACCAACAGCGCCAGCGCGCGGTTGGCGTCCAGCATGGCCACCTCGAGCCTGGTCTCGGAGGCGACCGTCTGCACCACCAGGAACAGCACAAACAGACCCACCGCCACGACCGGCAGGCTGTAATAGTACGCCGCACCGCTGGCCACCAGAAACAGCATCGACAACAGAAAAAGGTCGCGCGCCACACTGGCCCGCCGCGCCTTGTCGTGGCCGACCTGGCGCCCGTAATCTTCGAGGGTCATCGCTCGCTCGGGTGTCTTGTCCATGAAATCGGGTCCTTGTCTGGCTTGATTTTCAACTCGTTCGCACGCGCGAGCGTCGTACGAACAGGCCATGGAACCCACGCAGATCGTCGACCACACACACGGGCTCGGACCTGATGATATGCAGCAAAGTCGCGCTCGGCGTGGCATTGTCGCTGTCAAAGGTAGCATGCGTCGCCTGAACGCGACGGTCGGGCTTGCGCAAGGCCGCTGCACGCAGGCTGCTCGCTGCGTACAATTTCTCGGTCACAGCGACAGCTAGACCCGACCCATGCCCACCGCCCACCCCCCCATGCGCTGGATCCTCACCTTGATCATGCTGCTGCAACTGGCGGCCTGCACCCGTCCGCCAGGGCCGCGCGGATCGGTCGAGGAGTTGTTTCCGCAGCCCGCGACCCGGCCGGAACTGACAACGGTCAGACTCGACGGCATGGACATCGCGGTCGCGCGCGGCCATGGCAAAGGCACGACACCGATCCTGTTCGTGCATGGTTCACCCGGCTCCTGGACCTCCTGGGCCCATTACCTGGACAACCCGGCGCTGGATGGTTTTGGAGCCCGAATCGCGATGGACCGGCCCGGGTTCGGCGCCTCGGCTGCGGCCGGTGTGATGCCCGACCTGCGGCGCCAGGCGGCACTGCTGGCCGAACTGATCCCACCCGGCCCCCCGGCAGTGCTGGTGGGGCACTCGCTCGGCGGCCCGCTGATCGCCTGGATGGCGATCGATCACCCGGAGAAAGTCTGCGGTGCCGTGATGCTGGCCGGTTCGATGGCACCTGAACTCGAGGGCCCGCGCTGGTACAACCTGCTGGCCAACAACTGGATTGCGCACCGGCTCCTGGCTCCGGCCATGAGCCGGTCAAACCGGGAAATGATGGTGCTGCAGGCCGAACTGCAAAAGCTTGACGCCGCCTTGCCGCAACTGCAGCGCCCGATCATCGCAATGCAGGGTGACAAAGATCCGCTGGTGGATCCGCGTACCGCCGACTACCTGGATCGGCGCGCGCCACAGCGATGGCTGCAGGTGGATCGCCTGCTTGGCCGCGACCATTTTTTCCTGTGGACTGAGCCGCGCAGCGTGGTGCAGCAAATCCTGAAACTGAACTGCGCGGCGCCGCGACCGAGTTGAACTGGCTCAGGGCGCGATGCTTTCCAGGCCGCCCATGTAGGAACGCAGCGCGTCGGGCACCGTGACCGAGCCGTCGGCGTTCTGGTAGTTCTCCAGCACCGCGACCAGAGCACGGCCCACCGCCAGGCCGGAGCCGTTGAGTGTGTGCACCCATTCGTTCTTGCCCTGCGCATTCTTGAACCGGGCCTGCAACCGGCGCGCCTGGTAGGCCTCGCAATTGGAAACCGAACTGATCTCGCGGTAGGTGTTTTGCGCCGGCAGCCAGACCTCGAGGTCATGGGTACGGGTCGCGCTCGGGCCCATGTCGCCGGTGCACAAGGCCATCACCCGGTACGGCAGGCCGAGCCGCTGCAAAATGGTTTCGGCATGGCGCGTCATGTCTTCCA
>JBDTMH010000296.1:0-5132 GCA_039934375.1 Burkholderiaceae bacterium
CCGGCGCCAGTGCCCCAACGGCCGCGGCCAGCAAACCCTGAGTAAGGCAACGTCATGGCCCAGTTCTTCATCAATCGCCCGATCTTCGCGTGGGTGATTGCACTCTTCATCCTGGTGATGGGCGGCGTTGCGATGACGCAATTGCCGATCTCCCAGTATCCGCGCGTCGCGCCGCCGTCGATCGTCATCTCGGCAGCCTATCCGGGCGCATCGGCCAAGACGCTCGAAGACAGCGTCATCAGCGTCATCGAGCGCGAGATGAACGGTTCGCCCGGCCTGATCTACATGGAGTCGACCAGCCAGGCCAACGGCGCAGGTTCGATCACCCTGAGTTACGAGGCCGGAACCAATTCGGAACTGGCCCAGGTGGACGTGCAGAACCGGCTGGCCCGCGCCACGCCGCGCCTGCCCGCCAGCGTGACCCAGCAGGGTGTGCGGGTGGACAAGGCCAACTCCAACTTCCTGCTGTTCGCCATCCTGTCGTCGGACGACCCCGACTTCGACCCGGTCGCGCTGGGCGACTATACGGCGCGTACCGTGTTGCCGGAGCTGCAGCGCCTGCCCGGTGTCGGCCAGGCGCAGTTGTTCGGCACCGAGCGCGCGATGCGGATCTGGGTTGATCCGGCCAAGCTGGTCGGCTATAGCCTGGCGATGGCCGATGTCACCAATGCGATCAGGGCGCAGAACGTGCAGGTCTCGGCCGGCACCATCGGCGACCTGCCCAATCCGGACGGCCAGAAAGTCTTCGCCACCGTGGTGGTGAACGGACAACTGGGCAACGTACAGCAGTTCGGCAACGTCGTGCTGCGCGCCAACACCGACGGCTCGACGGTGCGCCTGCACGATGTAGCGCGCATCGAACTCGGCGCCGAGTCGTACGCCACTTTGGCCCGGCTCAATGGCAAGCCCTCGACCGGCATCGGCGTGCAACTATCGCCCAGCGGCAATGCGCTGGCCACGGCCAAGGCGGTGCGCACCCGGATGGAGGAGTTGTCGCGCTTCTTCCCGCCCGGCGTGCAATGGGCAATACCGTACGACAGTTCGCGCTTCATCGGAATCTCGATTCGCCAGGTTGCCGAGACGCTGCTCGAGGCGGTGGCGCTGGTGTTCCTGGTGATGCTGCTGTTCCTGCAGAACTTCCGCTACACCATCATCCCGACCATCGTGGTGCCGGTGTCCCTGATGGGAACCTTCGCCGTGTTACTGGCCATGGGCTTCTCCATCAACGTGCTGACGATGTTCGGCATGGTGCTGGTGATCGGCATCGTGGTCGACGACGCCATCGTCGTGGTCGAGAACGTCGAACGCATCATGAGCGAGGAGGGCCTGTCGCCGCTCAAGGCCACACGCAAGGCCATGGGCCAGATCTCCGGTGCCATCATCGGCGTCACCGTGGTGCTGATTTCGGTGTTCGTACCGCTGGCATTTTTCGCTGGCTCGGTGGGCAACATCTACCGCCAGTTCTCGGCCGTAATGGTGACCGCGATCAGTTTCTCGGCCTTTCTTGCGCTATCGCTGACGCCAGCGCTGTGCGCCACGCTGCTCAAACCGGTCGAGGCCGGCCATCACCACGCCAAGGGCGGCTTCTTTGGCTGGTTCAACCGTGGCTTTTCGCGCACCGCCAAAGGCTATGAAGGCGCGGTCGGACGCATACTGCCGCGCGCCGCGCGTTACCTGGTCATCTACGTCGCCATCATTGCGGCAGTCGCCGTGTTGTATACCCGGCTGCCGACCTCGTTCCTGCCGGCCGAAGACCAGGGCTACATCATTGTCAACGTGCAGCTGCCGCCGGGCGCGACGCAGAACCGCACACAGGACGTGATGGAGAAGGTCGAAGGGTTCGTGCTCAAGCAGCCCGAGGTGCAAAGCATGGTCAGCGTGCTGGGCTTCAGCTTTGCCGGCAGCGGCCAAAATGCTGCGCTGGCTTTCGTGACGCTCAAGGACTGGGCCGATCGCGTCGGCCCGGGTCATTCCGCCCAGGCGCTGGCCGGTCGGGTGTTCGGCGCCATGATGTCGGTGCGTGACGCCTTCATCTTCGCGGTCAGCCCGCCGCCGATTCCCGAACTCGGATCGTCCAATGGCTTTGCGTTCCGGCTACAGGACCGCGCCGGTCTTGGCCACGATGCGCTGCTGGCGGCGCGCAACCAGTTGCTGGGCATGGCAGCCCAGAGCAAGATCATCACCGGCATGCGGCCCGACGGCCTGGAAGATTCGCCGCAGTTGCAGCTGGACATCGACCGTGACAGGGCCAACGCCATGGGCGTCAGCTTCGACGCGATCGGCAGCGCCTTGTCGACCGCGATCGGTTCGAGCTATGTCAACGACTTCCCCAACAGCGGTCGGCTGCAGCGCGTGATCGTGCAGGCCGATGCGCCCATGCGCATGCAAGGCAGCGACCTGCTGCGCATCAATGTGCTCAACAACCGCGGGCAGGCGGTGCCCCTGTCGAGTTTTGCGACCACCCAATGGATCGTCGGACCGATGCAAACCATCCGTTACAACGGCTACTCCGCGATGCGCCTGTCGGGTGAAGCCGCACCGGGCTACAGCAGCGGCGCCGCGATGGCCGAGATGGAACGCCTGGCGGCGCAGTTGCCCAATGGATTCGGTTTCGAGTGGACCGGCCAGTCGCGCGAGGAACGCCTGGCAGGATCGCAAGCCTTCATCCTGTTCGGCTTCGCGCTGTTGGCGGTATTTCTGGCGTTGGCAGCCCTGTACGAGAGCTGGTCGATCCCGCTGGCAGTGATCCTGGTCGTGCCATTGGGTGTGTTGGGCGTGCTGCTCGGTTCCCATGCGCGGGGCCTGTCGAACGACGTGTATTTCAACGTTGGCTTGATCACCATCATCGGCCTGGGCGCCAAGAATGCTGTGCTGATCATCGAATTCGCCAAGGACTTGCAGGCCCAGGGCAAGAGCGTGGTCGCGGCAGTGCTGGCGGCGGCGCATCTGCGCTTTCGGCCCATCGTGATGACGTCGATGGCCTTCATCCTGGGCGTGATGCCACTGGTGTTTGCCAACGGTGCAGGTTCGGCCAGCCAGCGTGCGATCGGCACCGGCGTAATGTCCGGCATGTTGGCGGCAACGCTGCTGTCGGTGTTTTTCGTGCCGATCTTCTTTGTGCTGGTGCGCAAAGTCTTCAAGGGCAGCGAGCGCCAGCGGCGCATGGTTACCCATGAAGACGAACCCGACGCAGAACCGCCCGCCCCGACCCCAGATACAGGCGCGACACCATGAACGCAAGCATCCGCACGACGTGTTCCCCTCGTTCCAACCGCCGGACCCTTCCGGTCATGGCAAACGGCACCCGCTGGCTCGGCATCGGCCTGGTCGCCGTTGCATTGACCGGTTGCGGCAGCCTGATCCCGGCCTACGAGCGGCCAGCCGCGCCGGTTGCTGCGCAGTTTCCGGCGGCTGCGGCAGATGGCAGCGGCAACGCCGCCGTCGCAGCACCCGACCTGGCCTGGCAGGACTTTTTCCAGGACGCGCGTCTCAAACAGCTGATCGCGTTGGCGCTGGAAAACAACCGCGACCTGCGCGTGGCTACGTTGAACCTGCAGCAGGCACGCGCACAACTGCAGGCTCGCCGCGCCGACGAGGTGCCGACCATTGGCGTGGGTGCGACTGGTTCGCGCACGCCCAACTCCACCGGAGGCATCACCAGCACTTATAGCGCCGGCTTCTCGATCACCAACTACGAGGCCGACTTCTTTGGCCGGCTGAACAACCTCAGCGAATCCGCCCGGGCGCAGTTGCTGGCCTCGGTCGAGGCCCGCAAAACCGTCCAGATCAGCCTGATCGCATCGGTCGCCAGCGGCTACCTCAGCCTGCTTGCCGATGACGAACTGCTCAAGCTGACGCGTGAGACGCTGGCCAGCCGTGAGGAGTCGCTGCACCTGACGCAACTCACGTTCGATGCCGGCGTGATTTCGGGCGTCGATCTGAACGCCGCCGAGTCGCTGCTCGAGAGCGCGCGCGTCACGCTGGCACAGCTCGAACGCCAGCGTGCGCTCGACCTCAACGCGCTGAACCTGCTGGTCGGTCAGCCACTGCCGGACGCCGCACTGGCCGATCTGCCGGCGGGGCTTGCCCTGACCGCGCAAGGGCTGGTCGGTCTGGTCCCCGCCGGGCTTCCCAGCGAGGTGCTGCTGCGCCGACCCGACGTGCGCGGGGCCGAGCAACAACTGCTGGCGGCAAACGCCAACATTGGTGCGGCGCGCGCGGCCTTCCTGCCACGCATCACGCTGACCACCAGCATCGGTACGGCCAGCAGCCAGCTCAGCGGCCTGTTCCGCAGCGGCTCATTCGGCTGGACCTTCGCACCGCAGCTGCTGCTGCCGATCTTCGACGGCGGCCGCAACCAGGCCAACCTGGATTCCGCGAAGGTCGGCCGCGACATTGCCGTGGCCCAGTACGAGAAGACGATCCAGAGTGCCTTTCGCGAGGTGGCCGATGCACTGGCAACACGCGCCACGCTGACCGACCAGCTGCGCGCGCAGACCGCCCAGGCCCGCGCCGAACAGGGGCGGCTGGAGCTGGTGCAATTGCGCTTCAAGCAAGGCACCACAAGCGCTTTCGAGCGCCTGGATGCACAGCGTTCCACCTTCGCCGTGCGTCAGGCCGTGGTGCAGCTGCAATTGCAACAGGCGCAGAATCTGGTGGCGGTCTACAAAACCATGGGTGGCGGCTGGAAGGAATAGCCGCCGATGCTGGCAGCCAAGCACTGCGCGGGCCGCCGCGGGCCGATCAGCGGCCAGTGACGGCGCTTCGGGGACGTTCGATGTCGGGCAGGAATACGGTCATCATGCCCAGCAGCGGCAGATAGGCGCAGACCTGGTAGACATATTCGATGCCACGCGAATCTGCCAGACCACCCAACACTGCGGCGCCGATGCCACCCATGCCGAACGCAAAACCAAAAAACATGCCGGAGACCGCACCCACCTTGCCGGGCACGAGATCTTGCGCAAAAACCAGAATGGCAGAAAACGCCGAGGCCAGGATCAGGCCGATCACAAAGGTCAGGATTCCGGTCCACATCAGGTCGGCGTGCGGAAGTATCAACGCAAATGGCGCCACCCCCAGGATCGACACCCAGATCACCAGCTTGCGGCCGATGCGGTCACCAATCGGCC
>JBDTMH010000297.1:0-5109 GCA_039934375.1 Burkholderiaceae bacterium
CCGGCACGCAAGCCGCCGGCGCGTCATCTGCGATCGCTCAGGGCGACCGCGCGCAGCTGGCCATGGCGGCAACGCCGCCGGCGCCGGCGCCCGTGCCGGTGCGCAAGCCGGATCCGATGGCACCCGTGATCCAGGTCGGCCCGATCAGCATGGTGCACGGCAAGGTGTTCTTTTCGGACCGGTTCGTCAAGCCGAACTACTCGGCCAATCTGACCGAGCTGACTGGCAAGCTCAGTGCGTTCTCGTCGCAGCCGGCGCCGGGCGCGTCCGGCATGGCCGATCTGGAGTTGCGTGGCCGGGCCGAGGGGACCGCCTCGCTGGAGATTCTCGGCAAGCTCAATCCGCTGGCCCAGCCGCTGGCACTCGATATCAAGGGCAAGGTGCGCGACCTGGAGTTGCCGCCGCTGTCGCCGTATGCGATCAAATACGCGGGTTATGGCATCGAGCGGGGCAAGCTCAGTGTGGACGTGGCCTATCTGATCAAGCCCGACGGGCAGTTGACGGCCAGCAACCAGGTGGTGCTCAACCAGTTGGCTTTCGGCGACAAGGTCGAAGGCGCACCGAACAGCCTGCCGGTCAAGCTGGCGGTCGCCTTGCTGGCCGACCGCAATGGCGTGATCGACATCAATCTGCCGGTCAGCGGCTCGCTCAACGACCCACAGTTCCGCCTCGGGCCGGTCATCTTCAGGGTCATCGTCAATCTGATCGGCAAGGCATTGACGGCTCCGTTCAGTCTGCTGGCCAGTGCGTTCGGAGGGGGTGGTGACGAATTGAGCCAGGTGGCGTTTGCCAGTGGCTCGGCCGTGTTGATGCCGCAGGCCGCCGCTGGCCTGGACAAGGTGGCCAAGGCGCTGACTGACCGACCCATGCTCAGGATGACGGTCGTGGGCACGGCCAGTCTGGCCGTCGAACGCGATGCCTATCAGCGTCGCCGCCTGCAGGAACTGCTGCAGGCCGAAAAGCGGCGCGAAGGCGTAACTGCTGGCGTGCCGCCCGCGGCTGCCGCCAGTGCTGCACAGCCACAAGCCGATCCGGCGGCGCTTGCAGCCAGCGCCTCGCCGCCACAGGTCGACCCGGCCGCCGAATTGCTGCGGCAGGTCTACCTACGCTCGGAAATCGCCAAGCCGCGCGACCTCAATGGCAAGGCCAAGGTGTTGCCACCGGCCGAAATGGAGGCACTGCTGCTGGCCAATATCCCGGTCGACGAGGATGCCATGCGCGAGCTGGCGCTGCAACGTGGCGTTGCCGTGAAGGACTATCTGATCGGCTTGAAGTTGCCGGCTGAACGGCTGTTCCTGGGCGCAACAAAAACCGCCGAACCCAACGCCAAATGGTCGCCACGGGCGGAACTCAAACTCGGCACCAATTGATGTGTCTGCGTGGTCCGGTCGCGGGGCGAGCGGGTATTTTCCTGCGTGCAGTCCGAGGCTGACTGCAAGGCCCAGGCCGGAGGCCTTACGCTAGATGCGCCAACGCCGATTGCAATTTGCTGATCGCGCAAAAGGCGGCGACGCCCATTCGGGGTGAAAATACCCGGTTGCCAACTTTGGCCCCTGATCCCAATCCGACTGCCACGATGACCTCCAGCCCCAAAAGCCACGACGCTCAGAAACTCGATGCGATGACCGAAGGCGCCTTCTCTGCGCCGACCTCCGGCGAGCGTACCACCCGCATCCACGCCTGGTTGTCCCAGGATCCCCCGCTCGAGCAGTTGCAGGAAGTCTTCCGCGAACTGGCGGCGCGCGACAAAGGAGCGGCCCGCGCGGTGCGAGAACGGCTGGACGAGTTGCGCCGGGCCAAGGGGCAGGAGCAGGCCGCCGCCGAATGGGCTGCCAAGGCGCAGCTTCTACTGGCCCAGTCCAAACTCAACATTGCCGACGCGCTGGCCTGGCAGCGGGATGCCGCCAAGGCAGGTGCGCCACTGAGCAAGGAGCCGCTGCTGACGCTCAAGGCGGGGCTGGCCGAGCGGGTGAGGGTCATCGAAGACCTGCAACATACCGTGCAGGTGCAGCGCGAAGCGGCGGTATTGCTGGCGCAGCGGATTGAGGTGTTGTCGACCAAACCCTGGACGTCGGCCCAGGCCGTCTGGGATGCGTTGCGCGAAGATGTGGCGCGCTGGCAGGAGCAGGCCAGCACGCTTGAGGCCGATGGCAACTGGGCCAGTGTAGACCTGAAGTTCCCGCCCTTGCTCGAGGCATCGCGAGGTCAATTGCTGGTGGTCTGGGAGGCGTTTCAAGTGGCGTTGGCGCAGGCCGTTGCGGCGGCCGGCGACCCGGCGGCGCCGCTTCCCCCGGTGCAAGTCTGGGCCGACGAATTGCGGGTTGCGCGCGGAGTTGCGGTGCAGCCGGTCGGCCGTGCGCCCAAGCCGCAGGTGGACCCTCAGGTACGCGAGCAGGCCAGCGTCCGAATCCGCGAAGTCCTGGCGACGCTGGAGAGCGAAATGGCCCAGGGCCATGGCAAAGCCAGTGCCGGCGCAGCGGCGGCATTGCGTGGCGCGCTCAAGGAATTTGGCAAGCTGGTGGACGACGTGCTGGAGAACCAGGCCCATGCGGCTTTGGCGGCGGCCGGCGAAATGGAAGGTTGGCAGCGCTGGCGGGCCGACCAACTTCGTCAGGAACTGGTGGCCAAGGCCGAGGGCTTGCTCAAGCGGCCGCCGGGCCAGGCCATGGGTGGGCGCAAGACGCAGGAGACGCTGCGCAGTCTGCGCGAACAATGGAAACAGACCGACCAGGGTGGGGCGCCCAACCATGCGATGTGGAAGCGTTTCGACGAGGCCTGCAACGAGGCGCACAAGGTGGTCGAGGCCTGGGTCGAGAAGGTCAAGGCCGATGCCGCAGAGCATCGGGCCCAGCGCCTGGCGTTGATTGAAGAGGTCAAGACCTGGGCTGAGGCCAACACCACGGCACTGGACGACGACTGGCGTGGTTTCCACCGCATCCTGCACCAGTTCGGAGACCGCTGGCGCGACGGCGGCCATGTCGGCGAGAAGATGTTCGCCGAACTTGTGCCGCTGTGGCAGGCCGCGATTGCACAGGCGGCGGCGCCACTGGAGCTGATGCAACAGGCCAGTGTGCAGCGACGTCAGGCGATGATTGAGGAGGCCACGCAACTCGGCGCCGCGTCGACACTGCGGGTTGACGCCGTCAAGGTGCTGCAACTGCGCTGGCAGGCCGAGGCACAGGCTGTTCCGATGGATCGCAAACACGAGCAAAAGCTGTGGGACGCGTTCCGCAAGCCGATCGACGAGGCCTTCGAGCGCAAGACATCCCAGCGCAGGACGGACGAGGCGGCACTGGGCGAACACGATCGCAACGTACTGGATGCCTCCAAGGCACTGGACGGGGCGAACAGCTCGGGCGACGCGCAGCAAATACGCTCCGCCATGGCCGCGCTCGACGCGGCGCTGCACGGTCAGTCGCAGGCTCGCAACGCCGCCCATGCGTCGGCCAACCAGGAGTCTGCTGCGTCGGCATCGCTGGGCGACAAGGGTCCGGCGCCAATGCCGGATTCTTCGGCCGCGCCTGCTGCACAGGACGCAAACCCGGATGTTCTGCTCGACGCGACGGCCCGCGAAACCGTATCGGACGCGGCCGCAACGACCGAGCCGGCCCCGCCGCCCAAGCCGGCGCCCAAGCCGGTGGTGGCGCGGCGCGGCGATGATCGACCCGGACAGAGGATTGCCGAATCGGTCGCGCCGGGCCGTGGCGGAAAACCCGGTGATCGCAAGGATGGCCGTCGCCCGGCGTTTGGCGCCGGCAAAGGCGATGGGCACGGCGCACCGCGCACGGGCGATCGGGGCGACAGCCGCTATGGTGCGTCGCGTGACGGCGCCCCAGGCAGGGCCGGAGGGGGTGCCTGGGACGACAGGCCCCAGACCCCCAGGCTGGGTGATGCGGCGTTCCGCGCCCAGCGCGATGCCATGGAGCGGGCCCAGGCGCAGCTGCGCAAACTGGCCTCGCAGGCGCATGGCGAAGCGCTGGCGCAATTGCTGGGCGCCTGGCAGTCGCGTGATCCGCAGCAGCTGCCACCGGCGCAGGAATTCGGTTCGAAGGTTGGCACGGCTGTCCGTGGTGCCTGGGCCCAGGCATTGGGGTCAGCGCCTGCTGCGGCTTCGGACAACGCATTGTTGCGGCTGGAAATGGCCGCCGAGGTGCCGACACCGGCGGAACACCTGGCGCAGCGGCGCATGTTCCAGCTGCAATTGCTGACGCGGCGCAACGACCCGTCGCCGGCGCAGACCTGGGCCGAGGATGTCGGCGAGGTGCTCAAGGGCGGTTACGACGATGGTGCGGAACGCCGTTTGCGTGCAACACTCAAGGTTCTGCTCAAGGGCTGATGCCGTGGCGGGTCGTTCCCTGCGACAATCGCCGCTGAATCCGCAGGGTGGGTCCACCGGGGCTCGCCGGATCGCAACGGGAGGCTAACATTGGACTCCGTCGATGACTTGCTGCGCCGGTTAGAGCAACTCAACGAAATTGGCGCTTCGTTGTCCAAGGAGCGGGACATCACCCGGTTGCTCGAGAGCATCCTGCTGGCCGCCAAGGTGATCACCAATGCCGACGGTGGCACCTTGTACCGCATGGCCGAGAACCATCGCGAACTGCGCTTCGAGATCCTGCGCACCGATTCGCTGCGTATCGCCATGGGTGGCAGTTCGGACCAGCCGATCAGTTTCCCCAATCTGCCGCTGCACCTGCCCGACGGTGCCCCCAACGACTCGCTGGTGGCGGCCTATGCCGCCATCCACAGCGAGACCGTCAATATTGCAGACGCCTATACGGAGCCGAACTTCGATTTCGCAGGCACGCGCCGGTTCGATGAGCGTACCGGATACCGCTCCAAGTCGTTTCTCGCGGTGCCGATGCGCAACCACGAGGGCGAGGTCATCGGGGTATTGCAGCTGATCAATGCGCAGCGTGACGGCAGCACCGAGGTCGTGCCGTTTTCCGGCTCGGACCAGAGCCTGGTCGAGTCGCTGGCGTCGCAGGCGGCGATCGCGCTGACCAACCGGCTGTTGATCGGTCAGCTCGAGGCCTTGTTCGAGTCGTTCATCAACCTGATCAACCTGGCGATCGACGAGAAGTCGCATTACACCGGTGGCCATTGCCA
>JBDTMH010000298.1:0-5109 GCA_039934375.1 Burkholderiaceae bacterium
GTCAAGAAGCCCTGAATCGACACTGCTTCGCGCAGTTTCGGGAAAGCCACCTTCGGGTGGTTTTTTTTGCCGACGGTCTGCGTTCGTTTATCGCACCTGGATCTCGACGCGCCGGTTGCGTGCTTCGGCCACGCCGTCGCGCGTGGGCACCAGCAACTCGCGCCGCCCGCGGCCCACCGCCTCGATTCGCACGGGGTCTACGCCTTTCTCGATCAGCCGGGCTCGCACGATGCGTGCGCGCTGCATTGAAATCTCGTCGTTGATGGTGTCCGTCCCGACCGTATCCGTATGCCCGACGACGCGAATCTCGGGCGCAGGAAAGCGGCCGATTTCTGCCAGTATTTCGTTGATCCTTTGCGCCGAGTCGTTCGTGAAACGGTCACCACCGGTCTCGAAATAGACCAGGTAACTCCGGCGTTCGGCTGGCATCAGGTCGTACAGGGCCTTGAAGCGCGCGCGTACCTCGGCCGGGTCAGCCACCGAGGTCTGCACGTCGTTCGCGCCGACACTTGCCGTCGCGTAGGGCTGCGACAACGTGGCTTCCTGTCCGCTCGACGAGCGCACCACCAGCGCGCTGGCGCTGCCGTCTGCCTGCGGCAGCAGCACGACGCGGTCCGGTTTGATCAATGCAGGGGCGGCGGGCGGGGGCGCCTGGCAGGCTGCCAATAGACCGGTCAGGGCCGCGATGACCAGCGCGCAGCGAAAGCGTTCAGGGGCCATCACCGACCTCGACGATGAAATCCGTGCCCCGGATTCCAAGGGTGGTCGTGGCGGTGCTGACGCGAACCGCTTCCCGACGGTGGCGCCCGACCAGACCGGTGATATACCGCATGGCCCCGCTGAAGATCGACGTGTCGACATTGCCTTCCTGGGTTTGCGGGTCAAACTTGAATTGATTGAGGACCAGCGTGGCGCCGGAGCCCAGGCTGATGCGCGTATCGTCACGCAACGTGATTCCGGCGGCACCTCCTGCCGGCACGACAACGCGGTCTTTCTCCAGCAACCGATCGCCGACACGAAGCGGCATGGAAGCACCGTCGCGCTCGACGCGCACTGCACCCTGCACAAGTTTGGCGGTCCCGCTTTCGTCGGCCCATACCGGCAGGCTCGCTCCGGCACCGCTGAGCAGCGCGATTGTCAAGACAGTGTTGCACAAATGGGTCATGGGTTTCTTCGCCTTGTCTGCGATGGTGGGCAGGAACTTTCGGGCGTCATGGATGGCGGGGTCTGCAAGCCATCAAACATAGAAGTCTTTAACGCGATCTTATGTCGTTTCCTGCCGCATGTCTGCCAGTTTTAGCTGCCCTTTTTTCTGCTGCGGCGTGCGTGGCATCAATAATGGACGCCTATGCACTCCCATTCAGATTCCGATCGCGGCATGACTGGCGCGGATGAATCCGTCGTCGACCGGCCCGCGGGTCTTTCGCGCTGGAAGCGGCTGGGCCTGTGGTTGCTGGCCACCTTTCTGGTGTCCACTTTTGCCGTCGCCTTATGGACGGTCGTTGACGAGGTCCGGACCTCCCGCTACCAGGCAACACGCCTGGCGGCGCTGGACCGCAAGCTGCAATACGCGGTGCGCTCGGGGCCCAGCGACGCCATCCGTTATCCAGGCAACGGTCCGTACGACCAGCGCCTGGGCTACCACGCCCTGCCGCGATTTCTCGATCGCCTGCAGACACAGGGCTGGCAGATCACCGATCAGGCTCGGATCTCGCCCGAGCTGCAGGACGTCATGGACCGCGGCCTGTTTGCCCCCTATGCTGAAAAGAACCAGGCTGGACTCGCACTGCTGGACTGCCGCGCCGAGCCGCTGCATGTCGCGCGCCTGCCGCAGCGCGCGTATGGCCGATTCGATGCCATTCCGCCGCTGGTCGTCGATACGCTGCTGTTCATCGAAGACCGGGATCTGCTCGACGACGGCCGGCCGCGGATGAACCCGGCGATCAATTGGAGCCGGCTGCTGCGGGCCGTGGCCGACCAGGCCTGGAGCTGGATCGATCCGGAGCACCAGACGCCCGGCGGCAGCACACTGGCCACCCAGATCGAGAAATACCGCCATTCCAGCGGCGGGCGCACCGCTTCGGCGCGCGACAAGCTGCACCAGATAGCCTCGGCCTCGCTGCGCGCCTATATCGACGGCGAAAACACATTGCCACGCCGTCGCCAGATCGTCGTTGACTATCTGGACACGGTGCCGTTGGCGGCGCGTCCCGGCATCGGCGAGATCCACGGACTCGGCGATGCCCTGGCGGCCTGGTATGGGCGGGGATTCGACGAGGTCAACGGCTTGCTGATCGCCGACGCTGGAGATACAGCGGCGCAAAGCGGCCTGTTGGGGCGCCAGGCGCTGGCATTCAAGCAGGTGCTGTCGCTGCTGCTCGCCCAGCGCCGCCCGTCGTATTACCTGGGCCGGCCCGATGTCGAGACCGGTCTGGGGGAATTGGCGAATGCCCATCTACGGGTGCTGGCCGAGTCCGGCTTGATATCGCCGGCACTGCGCGACGCGGCTTTGCCGCTGGCGCTGAATCTGCAAACCGGCGCGCCGCCGCGCGACGAATTGCTCGCCAGCGTCCCCTTCAGTGAACGCAAGGCGGCCACCGCGTTGCGCAGCCGCCTGGGCGGCCTTCTGGGTGTTACGCGCAGCTACGAGTTGGACCGTATCGACGCGCAGGTCGACAGCAGCATTGACGGCCAGGCGCAGCGCGCCGGTGTGGCGCTGCTGGGCAGTCTGTCGCAACGCGAGGGTGCCCGGGCAGCCGGACTGTACGGACCATACTTGCTCAATGAACGCGACGACCCGAGCCATCTGGTGTTCAGCTTCACATTGTTCGAGCGCGGCGAGCAGGTCAACCGGCTGCGGGTGCAGACCGACAACCTGAACCAGCCCTTCGACATCAATGAAGGCGCCCGGCTCGACCTGGGATCGACCGCCAAATTGCGTACCTTGGTTACCTATCTGAGTCTGGTGGCCGAAATGCATGCCCGCTGGGCCGATCTGGGAGCCACGGAACTAGCGGCGACAGATATCGACGCGCGCGACGCGCTCGGCCTGTGGGCGCGTCAATATCTGCAACATGCCAGCGACCGCGCCCTCCAGCCCATGCTCGACGCGGCCATGTTGCGCAGTTATTCGGCCAATCCGGCTGAGGGTTTCTTCACCGGTGGCGGACTGCACCATTTCGGCAACTTCGAGGCGGCGGACAACAACCGGGTGCTGACGGTGCACGAGGCCACCACCCGCTCGGTCAACCTGGTCTACATCCGTCTGATGCGCGACCTGGTGCGGCATCTGATGTTCGAGGAGGAGGGCAGCGCGGCCGCACTGCGCGCTGATCGGGATGACCCGGTGCGGCAGGCGCTGCTGGCCCGGTTTGCCGACAAGGAGGGACGCGAATACCTGGCGCGGTTCTTCCGCGAAATGCAGGGTCTCACGCCCGATGAGTTGGTGGCGCAACTGCTCAAGGGCCACAACCTGTCCCACGCACGTCTTGCAAGTGTGTTCGGCGCGCTGTATCCGAAGGGCGATGCGATTGCGCTGGCCGCGTTCGTGCTGCGCTACCAACCGGACACAAGTCTCGCCGGCGGCGAACTGGCGCAGTTGTTTGCGCGCTACGGTGGCGGCCAGATGTCACTGGCCGATCGGGGTTACGTGGCCGGCGTGCATCCGCTGGCGCTGTGGCTGACCGGACACCGACTGGGTGCACCGGACGCCAGCTTGTCCGACGCCATGGCGGCCAGCGTGGCTGAGCGCCAGCAGGTCTACGGCTGGCTGTTCCGTTCGCGCAACCGCGACGGCCAGGACCGGCGCATCCGAACCTTGCTCGAGATCGACGCGTTTGCCCGGATCCAGCAGCGCTGGCAACGCCTGGGCTATCCCTTCGAGGTGCTGACACCGTCGTACGCCAGTGCGCTCGGCGCATCCGGTGACCGTCCGTCTGCGCTGGCCGAACTGATGGGCATCATCGTCAATGGCGGACTGCGCAAACCGGTGGCGCGGCTCGAGTCGCTGGTGTTCGCGCGCGACACGCCCTACGAGACCCGCCTGGCCTATCGCCCGCAAAAGGTCGAGCGCGTGCTCGATGCGGCGGTGGCGGCGACGGCGCGCGAGACCTTGATCGGGGTGGTGCAGGAGGGCACGGGCCGCCGACTCAAGGACGCGTTCGTGCGGGACGATGGCAGCCCGGTCGCCGTAGGCGCAAAGACGGGCACCGGCGACCATCGCTATTACACCTATGACAAGGGTGGAGCCCAGGTGACGTCGCGTGTCGTCAGCCGTTCGGCGACGCTGATGTTTCTGCTCGGCGAGCGCTACTACGGCACACTGATGGTGTTCGTCAACGAGCCTTATGCCGCCGACTACCGCTTCACCAGCGCCTTGCCGAGTCAGTTGCTCAAGGCAATGGCACCCAGCCTGGAGTCGCTGCTCGACGGCACCGCTTGCCGCTGACCGCGGCTAGCCGTGCCGTCAGCCCTTGCTCGGCGCGCTCCAGCGCCGGCGCGCGTACAGGCCGATGAAAGCGCAGCCCAGCAGCAATGCAAACCAGCCGACGGCGGCGGCCTGCGCAATGGTGTTGCCCAGGTCGGATGCGTGCAGGAAATACGGGGCCAGCAGCACGCACAGGCCAATCAGGGCGCACAAAACGCCCTTGAACAGCAGTTCGTTGTCGGCCTTGCGGTCGGTTGCGCGGTTGACTGCATTGTTGAGGCGGTTCTTGGGGGCGGAGGGCAGTGGCATGGAGATTTCTTCGTGGGCGGCAATTGTCGCCGCTTTGGGCGCTGCGACGTAGTTACCCGACCGTCAACCATTCGGTGCCGAGAATCTGATCGGCGACTGCAATGTCGGCCGCCGCGCGGTCCAGTGCTTCGGCCAGCGCGGCTCGGGCCAGCTCTGGCCGGTTGTTCTGACGACTCAGATGCGCGGCCACGACCGTGCCCAGGCCCGGATGCAAAAGCGCGCGAGCGATCGCGCCGGCACGGGCGTTGGACAGGTGGCCGTGTGTACCGCCGACCCGCTTCTTGAGGAAGGCCGGGTAGGCGCCACCGGCGAGCATGTCGGCGTCGTGGTTGCATTCGAGCAGCAAGGCCTGGCAGGCGGCCAGCTGGGTCAGC